>JAXEBI010000131.1:0-57925 GCA_034094155.1 Phocaeicola sp. | reverse complement strand
ATGTTTGTAATATAATGTATAATGTTATTCTATTATTACAAGTTATAACAACGAAACATTTAAACAGAATATAAGTTAGAATCATAAATATAATAGAGATTGATATAAGAAATCTTGAAATACGAGCTTAAGGATTTATTCATTTATTCAATAAGATTAAAATTCAGACAAATGTTAAACAATTTTATTTTTCAGAATCCCACAAAACTAATTATGGGCAAGGGCATGATAGCCCAATTAAACAAAGAAATTCCAGCCGGCAAGAAAGTTATGATTACTTTCGGTGGTGGCAGTGTAAAAAATAACGGAGTATACGATCAGGTAAAAGAAGCTCTGAAAGATTATCAGACCATTGAATTCTGGGGTATTGAACCTAATCCTGCCATAGAAACATTGCGCAAGGCTATTTCTCTTGGTAAGGAGGAAAAGGTAGACTTCCTGCTTGCTGTAGGTGGCGGATCTGTTATTGACGGAACAAAACTTATCTCTTCGGGATTGGTATATGATGGTGATGCATGGGATCTTGTAAAGAAAGGAAAAGCAGACAAAACAGTTCCAATGGGAACAGTTCTTACTCTACCAGCAACTGGTTCGGAAATGAACAACGGTGCTGTGATTTCATGCCATGAAACAAAAGAAAAATATGCTTTTTATTCTGAATTTCCTAAATTCTCAATTCTTGACCCTGAAGTAACTTTCTCATTGCCTGATTATCAGATAGCATGTGGAATAGCTGACACATTTGTTCATGTTATGGAACAGTATCTTACAAAAACCGGTGAATCGAGAATTATGGACCGCTGGGCAGAAAGCATACTTCAGACTCTTGTGGAGATAGCTCCGAAAATTAAGGAAAACAAGAATGACTACCAACTGATGGCAGATTTTATGATGTGCGCTACTATGGCACTCAACGGATTTATCGCCATGGGAGTTTCACAAGACTGGGCTACTCATATGATTGGACACGAAGTTACTGCACTTACAGGTCTGACTCACGGAAATACACTTGCAATAATTCTTCCTGGAACTATGAACGTTCTTCGCGAACAGAAGGGAGCAAAAATTCTTCAAGTTGGTACAAGAGTATTTGGTGTTGTTTCCGGTACAAATGATTTCCGTATCAACGAAACCATACGCAAGACTAAGGAATTCTTCAAGTCACTCGGACTAACAACTACTCTTACCGAAGCTAACATCAGTGCAGATGTTATTGATGAAATTGAAAAACGATTCAATGAAAGAAATGTACACTTCGGAGAAGACGGTCTTGTAGACGGAGCCACAGCAAAGAAGATTCTTTCGTGTGTTTTGTAAAAAGATTAATATCATTTCTTTGGGCGGCTACTTTTTGTTGATATTGACTTGAACTAAAAAAGTTGACATATTTGATGTGCATAAATCATTTAAGCCAATTAAACAGACAACAAGTCGAATTCGAAATGCTTTTCGTAACCTTATTACAGGGAAAAAAAATCACATGTGCAGGATAAAATAACCTGTAGCTATGATGATGTTGAAAAGGGTCAAATAATCATTGAGTTCCTAAAAGGTGAACTTTCTGTAGAAAACACCTTATGCGTGAGTCGGTAAGTTCCTAACTCAAGAAGAATCCGTATCTTTACCGGAACAGATACACTTTCAGTGTAGTATAATGCCTATTGCTGACGGGGTGCTCCTCAGCAGAACCCGTTTCCTCTTCGGCTTATGATTGCAAAAGTACAATTTTTTCTGAACAATTTGCAGTTTAATATTGAACTGTTAATTTTGCATTCAAATTGCAGATCAGGCATTCTTGTTTTATTGGCCTAAAAATACTATAAAGCTATTCAGTGCAACAAGGTTGAAATGTAAACAGATTCAGTTCAATCTGTGGAATGTGTAAAGCCGAATAGTGAACCAACATTTAGAGTGTAAAACAGATTAGTTAATCGCACTCAAATCTGACAACCATTTTTTAGAGATAGTCATGAAGAGCAGCCGAACTATTAATTTACGGTCATCGTATATACAATTTATATGCAACATTCGCAATTTTTCTGAATATATGCAAGCATGCAGCCGGTAAATTAGCAATAACGATATTACTTTACCATAAAAAAGCAACCAACCTTCATGTGAAGTAGAATATTCTGATGTTGTACTTCTTCTGAAGATTGGTTGCAATATAAATATAATTAAGTAAATCAATATGAATGATTATCCTTGTCAATCTCCTCCTGTGTTATCTGTTTTTTATCAATAGCCCTCCATGCATAGAATATATATGCAAGGACAAAAGGCACCAATATTGAAACGTAAGCCATAGTTTTAAGGGTAAAGAAACTCGAAGAACTGTTGGCTATGGTAAGAGAACTCTGCAAGTCGGCTACTGACGGATAATAAGATGTATTATTATAACCCACCAGAAGTAAAAGTGAGAGCACTGTAAGTACTGTTCCAGTTCCTGAATACCATATACCTTTTCTGAATGTGGAAGATATGACACTTTTGATTAATCCGTAAAGTACACCAACAACCCCCAAAAGAAAGACAATGAGTATGTACGGTAACCCAAGGAGATTTGTAAGATATTTATAATCTTCCATAAATATTTCACCGGTATCAGGATTTACGGCAAAACCACTTTTGAGAAGTGTGCGTATTACATATGCCAGGAAAAACAACAGGAATGGCACCGCATCGGCAATGAGTTGCCTGCGGCTACGTGATACGATAGTTTCATTATCGATATTATTTATAAAATATAACGAACCAAGAAGTCGTGCAAGGAAAAATACAGCCATACCAAGAATAAGATTCCAAGGATCGGCAAATGCATCAAGGCCATGCCATCCGTTAGCCCAACTGCTGATCACCGGCATTCCAAGTTCTGTAAGGTTATCTTTTTCGATTATGAAATTAGATCCACAGAAGAAAGTAGATACTGCCATTCCAAGAAGAACAGGTCCAACCACACCGTTTATCATCAGAAAATACTGATAGGTACGCTTGCCAAGGAGATTTCCAAGTTTTGATTGGAACTCGTATGATACAGCCTGCAAGACGAATGTAAAAAGAATTATCATCCACAGCCAATATGCCCCTCCAAAGCTTGTACTGTAAAAGAGAGGAAATGAAGCAAAGAACGCTCCTCCGAAAGTTACCAAAGTAGTGAACGTAAATTCCCATTTTCGGCCTGTTGAGTTAACAAGTATCTTACGTTCATCTTCTGTGTGACCTATACGGTATAGCAAAGAGTTTCCTCCCTGCACAAACAGCAAGAAAACAAGCAAGCCACCAAGCAATGATACTATAAACCACCAATAGTGCTGCAAAAATATATATGTTGAATCGTTTGTGTATTCCATAACTTTTAATTAGTGAAATTACTTATAAGTATATTTATTATTCTACTTCTCTTTAAGACTTTACCATGTACATGTCTTTTATGCTATGATTACATTATTATTCATTATTCTTCCGGACCTTTCTTTATAGCCTTAACCATTATTCCTATTTCTGCTATAAGCAGCATGGTGAACATTATCAGGAAAATAAAGAAAGTGGTCTGTACCGAACCGGTCTCAAGTTTGGATATAGCGGCATCAACAGGCAACATATCCTGAATAGTCCAAGGCTGGCGTCCTACTTCGGCCACTATCCATCCGGCCTGGCTTGCTATATATGCAAGCGGAATACTCAGCAGAGATATTATCTGCAGCCATCGCATATCACTGTATTTGCATTTTTTCAATGTAAGAAGCAGCAAAAGTGCAAATAATCCGATAAAGAATACACCAAGACCTACCATCACTCTGAATGACCAGAACATAAGGTTTACGTCAGGAATAAGTGTAGAGGTATCTTTTATATATCCGTAACCAAAATATGGCATATTTTCCTTAAGTATCTGCAATGACAGCTGTGCCTTGGATTCATCTTTATCTTTTCTTGCCTGACGGTAATCTGCCAATGCAGATATAGCTTGTTTTCCTCTTGATATTTTCTCGTCGACAGAAAGGGCAATAGTTCCGTCGTTCAATGTATAGCCTCCATTTATAATATCGTTTATTCCAGGAACAAACCCTTCGGTACTGTGAGTGGCAAGGAACGACAGCATTTTGGGGATTTCTATCGGACCTACTACAGTAAGTGGTGCTTCCTTACTTCCATCATAAAGAGCCTCCATTGTGGCAAGCTTCATAGGTTGTACCTGTGCTACCTGATATGCAGACTGGTCGCCTGTAGCAGATGTAACAAGAGCCGCAAACAAACCTACTGCCGATGCTACCTTAATGCTCGACAAAGCAAATTCTTTTTCTCTCTTTTTTAGCAGATACCACGAACTGACCCCTACTACAAAAACAGCTCCAAGAACCCAGCTGCTGAGCACTGTATGGAAAAATTTCACAACAGCAACAGGTGAGAAAGCAACTGACATAAAATCGACCATTTCATTTCTCATGGTATCAGGATTGAATTCCATTCCTACCGGATACTGCATCCATGAATTTGCAACAAGTATCCACCATGCTGAAATCGTAGCTCCCAGACCTGTAAGCCAAGTTGACGCCAAATGGAATTTTCTGCTTACTTTTTCCCATCCGAAGAACATTACGGCAACAAAGGTTGCTTCCATAAAGAATGCTAATATCCCCTCTATAGCCAAAGGTGCACCGAATATATCGCCAACAAACCAAGAGTAATTACTCCAGTTGGTGCCAAACTGGAATTCGAGAATCAGTCCGGTAGCCACACCTATGGCAAAGTTTATACCGAAAAGTTTCATCCAGAATTTTGCTGTCCTCTTCCAGAATTCATTGCCTGTTCTATAATAAATGGTTTCCATTGTTCCCATTATAACAGCAAGTCCCAATGTGAGAGGAACAAACAACCAGTGGTACATGGCCGTAAGGGCAAATTGCGCTCTCGACCAGTCGATCATTGAAGTGTCAATTGATTCGTACATAAATTTCTATTTTTTTTGTTAGTAGTGTATTAAACGGTTAAATGTTATTCTATCATTTCTATCTTATGAAAGGTAAATAGTGAAACGTAAAATAGATACCTTACATCTATACTTTACATTATATTATACCGTACCACTTAAATCGAACGCATGTTTCACTTAAGTCGGATGCTCGTTCCACTTAAGTCGGACGCTTGTATCACTTGAGTCAGACGCTTGTACTATTAAGCTATAACGACTACATATTGATGATGATTAAAACTGGCACAATTTTTTTTATATTACTAAGGATTAAATTCCACTTCTGTCTATTAACTCATTACCTACATATTCCTGTTTTTCTTCTGTAGTCTTGTCTTTCAGGAAAGAAGGGAAAAAGAATAGCTTAAGAATAAAAAACATCACAAAGAGTTTTATTATAATAAGCATCCAAAGTGTCTTGCCAATGGTCATAGACTTGAATCCATCGACATAAAACCTATAAATATTTACAATATTCATTTTTATCAGCAATTTATTTTTATAATAATTACAAAGTAAATGATTTATCGGCAAAAAACAAGGTTTAGTCCACATAAAAATCCGGTAAATCTATCTTTTTTGTACAATATTTATATAGGCGATAATTTTGCAGTGTAAATAAAAAAACAAAAAAACAATGAAACAACGAGGTTTATTTTTTATTTCAGCTTTGTCGGTTGGCTTGACTGTGGCAGCTCAGGACAACAAGACATGGTCACTGGAGGACTGCATTAATTATGCTCTCGAAAAAAATATCCAGTTACAGCAGAATAAGCTTTCGCTGCAAAGTACTGAAGTGGATGTGAAATCGGCAAAAGCTGAATTATTTCCAAGTCTTTCTTTCTCGACTGGACATAATTTGGTAAACAGGCCTAATCAGGAATCGAGTGCAACAGTTAGCGGCACTGAAATCATCACAAGCAACAGCAGCACTATTTACAACGGAAGTTATAGTCTGAATGCTCAATGGACTGTATGGAATGGAGGACAACGTTTGAATAATATCAAACAACAGAAAAAGAACATGGAAATAGCCAACCTTACAGTTGCCGAAACCGAGAATATGTTGCAGGAAGAAATTACAAAGCTTTTTGTTCAGATTCTCTATGCCAACGAATCGGTAGAGATAAACAAAAATACTCTGGAAGTAAGTGAGGCTACTTACAAACGTGCACAGGAATTGTTCAAGGAAGGTAGCCTGTCGAAGTCGGATGTTGCACAACTGGAAGCTCAGGCAAGTAACGACCGTTACCAGCTCGTAACATCTGAAAGTTCTTTAAGAAACTACAAGTTGCAACTTAAACAGTTACTCGAACTGGATGGTACTGAAGAAATGGTTTTAGAACTTCCTGAACTGAACGACCAGAATGTGATGGCAGAATTGCCGAGTCAGGCTGATGTATATAATTATGCCATAACATCACGACCGGAAATTCAGAGCAGCAAACTGAGCATAGACAATGCCAAGTTAAGCATAAAATCTGCAAAGGCAGGATATCTCCCAACCATCAGCCTGTCGGCTTCCGTATCGAGTATGACAAATAACGCAAGTACCCAGAACTGGGCACAGCAAATGAAATATGGATGGAACAACATGATTGGTATCAATCTGAGTATTCCTATCTTCAATAACCGTCAGACCAAAAGTGCAGTCCAGAAAGCACAGATCAATTACAGCACATCACAGCTCGACCTGGCAAACAAACAGAAAGAGTTGTACTCTACTATAGAAACTCTGTGGCTCGATGCTCTTAACGCCCAACAGCAATATGCCGCAGCCGACAGTAAGCTAAAAAGCAGCCAGACAAGTTTCGACATGGTGAACGAACAGTTTAATCTTGGTATGAAAAATACCGTTGAACTGCTTACAGAGAAAAATAATCTTCTAAGCGCACAGCAACAGAGAATTCAGGCCAAATACATGGCTATACTTAACAGAACACTGCTGAATTTCTATTCAGGAGAAGATATTGAAATTTAAAAAAGTTATTTATAAGATATGAACAAGAAACAGATTATTATCGGTGCAGCTGCCATCATAATCATTGGCGGAGCAGGATTAATGATATTAGGAGGGAAAAAAGCACATCAGACAGTAGATTTTTCTTCCACAGCTGTAAAAATTGGAACTATAAGTAATTCTATTACTGCAACCGGAACCATTGAACCTGTAACAGAAGTTCAGGTAGGTACTCAGGTTTCAGGTATCATTGATAAAATTTACGTTGACTATAACTCGGTGGTTAAAGCCGGCGAAGTTATTGCAGAAATGGACCGTGTTACTCTATTGAGCGACCTTCAGTCAGCGCAAGCTACATACGACGGAGCAGAAGCCGAATACAAATATCAGGAAAAGCTATACGAAAGAAACAAGACCTTACACGAGAAACAGCTTATCAGCGATACAGAATACGAGCAATATGAATACGACTATAAAAGAGCTAAAAGTACCTACGACCAAAGTAAGGCTGCTTTGGCAAAGGCACAGAGAAACTTGTCGTATACCACAATTACATCACCAATTGACGGTGTTGTAACAAGCCGTGAAGTCGAAGCCGGACAGACTGTAGCTTCTGGTTTCGAAACTCCGACATTATTTAATATTGCTGCCGACCTTACTAAAATGCAGGTTGTAGCCGATGTTGATGAAGCCGACATTGCAGGTGTAAAAGACAGTGCAAGAGTTACATTTACAGTAGATGCTTACCCTGACGATGTGTTTGAAGGAAGAGTAAAGCAAATCCGACTTGGAAGTACCAACAGTTCAAGTTCAAGTACAAGTACTACATCCGAAACTGTGGTAACATACGAAGTTGTTATTACAGCCGACAATCCGGACCTGAAGCTTAAGCCTCGTCTTACAGCCAACGTAACCATTTATACCGATACACGCGAAAATGTTCTTACTGTTCCTAACAAGGCTTTAAGATTTAATCCAGACAAGAAACTTGCCGGAAACCGTACTATAAAAGATTGCAACTCTGCCAAAAAAGTATGGACTCTCGATGCAACAGGATTTACAGCTCATCCGGTACAGACAGGTATGAGCGATGGCTCTAATACTGAAATCATTTCAGGAGTGACAGAAGGAACTATGGTAGTTACTGAAACTATAGTTAAAGGTGAAGAACCTGAAATGGCTATGGATAATGAAGGAGGAGAACGCAGTCCGTTTATGCCTGGTCCTCCAGAAAGCAACAAGAAAAAGAAATAATAATATATAATCATTCATTATAATGTCAGATATATGATATAACTACAGATTGGTTTGTTGGAAATAAGATAAGCCATCCCGATATTCCACTAAATCTCAATCTTAATTATAACATCTGATTAAAACTAAAATTAAGCAATATCATGGGCAAGACTGTTATAGAATTGCAAAACATAAAACGAGACTTTCGTGTTGGAGACGAAACAGTACATGCTCTGCGAGGCGTGTCTTTCAGCATCCAGGAGGGAGAATTCGTTACAATAATGGGTACTTCAGGATCGGGCAAATCGACTTTGCTTAATACTTTGGGATGCCTTGATACTCCTACAAGCGGGGAATATCTTCTCGATGGCATTTCTGTGAGAACAATGAGCCGTCCGCAAAGGGCTGTATTGAGAAACAGAAAAATCGGTTTCGTATTCCAGAACTACAACCTTCTTCCAAAGACCACAGCTGTAGAAAATGTAGAACTTCCTTTGATGTACAATTCGGCCGTATCTGCTGCCGAAAGAAGAAGAAGAGCTATCGAAGCACTTATCGCTGTTGGATTGGGAGAACGACTGGAGCATAAGTCAAACCAGATGTCGGGAGGACAAATGCAGCGTGTTGCCATAGCTCGTGCCTTAGTAAACAATCCGGCAGTGATTTTAGCCGATGAAGCTACAGGTAATCTTGATACAAGAACTTCATTCGAGATTCTGGTTTTGTTCCAGAAGTTGCATGCAGAAGGACGAACTATTATTTTCGTAACACACAATCCCGACCTGGCCATGTATAGTAGCCGTAATATCAGGTTGCGCGACGGTCATGTTATAGAAGATAAGGTAAACGACAATATTCTTTCGGCAGCAGACGCATTGGCTGCACTGCCAAAGAATGACGATGACTGACAGATACTTATTATGATTATTTACATAGTATACTTTAAAAAGTGAGAAGTTAAAACAATGAACGGAACAAATCTATTTAAAATAGCCCTTCGTGCATTGGCCAACAACAAGATGCGTGCCTTTCTTACCATGTTAGGTATTATAATAGGCGTAGCATCGGTTATTGCGATGCTGGCCATTGGACAAGGATCTAAACGAAGCATTCAGAAACAGATTTCTGAAATGGGTTCGAATATGATTATGATTCATCCGGGTGGAGAGATGAGGGGTGGTGTCCGACAGGATGCTTCTTCAATGCAGACTCTGAAACTGGAGAACTACGAGACTCTTAGAGACGAGTGCGTATATATATCGGCCATAAGTCCTAATGTTTCGGCAAGCGGACAGCTTATTTCGGGGGCAAACAACTATCCCTCTTCTGTAAGTGGAGTGAGCACCGGATATCTTGAAATACGCCAGCTTAAGGTTGAACAAGGTGAAATGTTTACCGAAGAAGATATTCGTACTGCTGCCAAAGTCTGTGTGATAGGAACAACCATAGTTGAAAATCTGTTTCCCGACGGAACAGACCCTATAGGAAAGATTATCAGATGTAATCAGGTACCGCTTAGAGTGATAGGAATACTCGAATCGAAAGGTTACAACTCTATGGGTATGGACCAGGATGATGTGGTTCTTGCACCATATTCAACTGTAATGAAAAGATTGCTGGCTCAGACATATCTTAGCGGTGTGTTTGCTTCTGCCCTTACTGAGGATATGACAGACGAGGCTGTAGATGAAATTACAAGCATCTTAAGAAGAGAGCATAAACTTAAGGAAATCGATGACGATGATTTCACCATCAGAACACAACAGGAATTGAGTTCTATGCTTAACACTACAACCGACCTCATGACTACTTTGCTGGCATGTATCGCAGGAATATCACTTGTAGTGGGTGGTATAGGTATCATGAACATTATGTATGTATCAGTGACCGAACGTACCAGGGAAATCGGTCTCCGTATGTCTGTAGGAGCAAGAGGTATTGATATATTGTCGCAGTTTCTTATCGAATCAATACTTATCAGTATCACAGGTGGATTGATTGGTGTTATTCTCGGGTGTGGAGCTTCTATTATAATAAAGAATGTAGCCAACTGGCCGGTATTTATACAGCCTTGGAGTGTTATCCTGTCTTTTGCTGTATGTACCTTTACCGGGGTATTCTTCGGATGGTATCCGGCTAAGAAAGCTGCAAGTCTCGACCCGATTGAGGCCTTAAGATACGAATAAAAGGAAATATTATTAGTAAACGGTAAAATATATAATTCTATATTGCATATCGAAACATAATAATAATAGACATTATATCGAATTTGGCTTTAGGGTACTGATAACCAATAGCCCTATTCCTTATTCTGTATAAACTCTAATATACATAACAGACAATACTACTTTGTTCTTCATAACTTTGGTTTCCTGTCCGACTGCAAAAGGTCTGTAACTATGCCACTCCATCATAAAATACAGACCGCAGTCGGATTTCTGTTTTATAAAAATTTGTAACTTTGCTGGAGATGCACAACATAGCTGAAAGATAAGAATATTGACATTTACTTATTTTACATGCAATGTGTATCTGTACTTAAACTTTTGTTTTCTATAAAATATAAAAGATAACTCTATATACCTAAAGACAAAAAAGATAATATCATAAAGTATATTAATAACCCAGAAAAATTTAAATGATATGACATCCGAAGTCCGCAGCCAACGTTTATTGGAAATTATTATTCATGTTTTTGGTTGGATACTTTTTTTTGGCTTCCCTATCATTATGACTCAGAGTTCAAACGGAAGTATTGATTGGAAAGAGTTCAACAGGTTCCTGATGGTGCCAGCATCATTGTTTGCTATTTTCTATCTGAATTATTTTCTTCTGATACCTAAAGTTCTTTTCCGTGAACACAAAAAAAAGTTTCTGATTATAAATATTCTGGTGATAGGAGCTATTTCTATCGGATTGAGAATAATAAGTGATATTCAGGTACCTCCTCCACCAAATGAAGAACTCATGATGAAAATCAAGCCACCACACTTTATTTTCTTCATGAGAGATATTGCAACAATGATTTTTGCTGCCGGTCTTAGTGTGGCTATAAGGGTAAGCATCAGGTGGAATGAAACAGAAAAGGCAAGAAGAGAGGCTGTAAAAAGCAGAACTGAAGCAGAACTTAAGAATTTAAGAAATCAGCTGAATCCACATTTTCTGCTTAACACATTGAACAATATCTATGCATTGATAGCTTTCGACTCAGATAAAGCCCAACAGGCTGTACAGGACTTGAGCAAATTATTAAGATATGTTCTTTATGAGAATCAGGAAATGTTTGTACCTTTACAAAAAGAGATCGACTTTATAAAAAACTATATCGAGCTGATGAGAATCAGGGTTTCTGCCAAGGTTAATATTGTTACTGAATTCAATATAAAGCCTCAGTCGCAAACCCCTATCGCTCCTCTGATTTTTATCTCTCTTATAGAAAATGCATTCAAGCATGGAATTTCTCCATCCGGCGAGAGTTTTATTAACATTAGCATATCAGAAAATGATAAAGAAATTATATGTGTAATAAAAAACAGTAATTTCCCTAAAACAGAAAAAGACAAAAGTGGTTCCGGTATCGGACTCGAACAAGTAAGGAAAAGACTGGAAATAATATACCAGGGAAATTATAAATGGGAATGTTATTTAAGTGATAATGGCAAAATATATAATTCTTCTATAGTAATTAAATTTTAACAATCAAAAAAACAACGCAAATATGATACTTAAATGTGCAATAATCGACGATGAGCCTTTGGCTTTGGGACTTATGGCCAGTTATACAAGAAAAACACCGGTATTGGAATTATGTGGTACATATTCCAGTGCTATAGAAGCTATGAAAAGTCTTCCGGACAATCCTGTAGACCTTCTGTTTCTTGATATTCAGATGCCAGAATTAAACGGACTGGAATTTTCGAGAATGGTGCCCGAAAACACAAGGATTATATTTACTACTGCTTTCGAACAGTATGCTATTGATGGGTATAGAGTTAATGCACTCGATTATCTTCTCAAACCTATAAGTTTTGCCGATTTCTCTGAAGCCGTAAATAAAGCAGTGAGTTGGTTCAGCATGAAGCAAAAAGCTGAAATTAACTCTGCAAGGCAAAATGATATTGAAAATGACATAAACAATGGGTACAATGGTAAAGCAAACTCATCGCGTAACAATAGTAATGCAGCTCAAACTTCTGAGAAATTAAAAGATTCTGATATCAATGCAGAAAGCAATGATAAGGATTCAATATTTAAACAAGAGAATGAATCTGCAAATGGAAACTATATATATGTAAAGAGTGACTATAAGCTTATTCAAATAGAACTTGATAAAATTCTTTATATAGAAGGTCTGAAAGATTATATCAAGATTTATACTGAAGACAATCCTAGACCTGTAATGTCTTTGGTAAGCATGAAAGCTATGGAAGAGAAGCTTCCTTCCGACAGATTTATACGCGTTCACCGTTCGTTTATAGTACAGAAAAAAAAGATAAAAATCATAGATAAAGGAAGAATTGTTTTTGGAAAAGAATATATTCCAATATCTGACAGTTACAAACAAGTGTTACAAAATTATGTTAATAAACATATTATCTAAAGAATAGTTGTATTTTCAACATTTTTTCATTTATATGTAACATTTTTCCTTAATTTATTTTGCATAGTATCATCTTTAATTATATATTTGCCTGTGAATAAAAGAACAGAAGTTGTGAAACTTCTTTTTTAAATAGTTTAGTTAAGTCTAGTTTAGTTTTTGTGTTGTGATACTCCTATCAATAGCGATTGATGGGAGTATCTTTTTTTATTACCGGGTATCAAATCTCTTTAAAGTATACCACAACAAAAAAAAATTAGTTGAAAGTTGCAACGAATTAAAGAACAGAAAATTTGTTAAAAGACATAATAAAAGCACAAATTAACTCCAATTAAATGACAGGTCGTCTTAATAAAATATAAGGTTGTTTTAAGTAGAATAACCTCACAGTCAAAGAAAAATGTCTTGATATATATTTTGATAGCCACAGACAAACAAAAATAAAAAAAATACCGCAAAAGAGTAGTTGCTCTCTTACGGTATCTCTACAACATTCACATTAACTTAGTAAAAATTCTAATTTACTTAAGTTTAATAAACAATTCCCCTTCCTTGTCACAAGTGACAATTTTGTCTTCTCTCAATAACCAGCCTAAACCTAAGAACAAATCTTTATCAATAAGTTTTGCAGACTTCTTAAGCTGTTTCTGAGTCAATCCTTCAGTACCATTTAGTGCTTCCCAGATTTTTCCGGCAATAACACCTGCTTTTTCTTCTAACATAATTTTCTTTGCTTTTATATATATAATTCATATACTTGTTCTAAATCTATTACTAATTAAACTAATAGATTTAGGTTATATGTGCTTACACCTACATAAAAACGGTATAGATATTGGTAATATCTGTGTCAATGCTCAACTTTTGTCTGTTTAGCAATGCAAAAATAGATATTATAATTGAAAATTCATAGAAAACACTGAAGAATTTCACATTTTTAGTAAACAATTTATACCAAAAGGTTACAAATTCTTTTCAGAGTATATGTATTCAGCCCAAATTGTAGCAGCCAACTCCACCATCTTAACACACGGTCTTTTAACATAATAGCTATCTGTTCTTTCTTCTGGAGTCGAAACTATTTGAGTTTTTTTAGACAAGCCCAACAAATCTGCACACTTCAACGACCCTGTTTCATGTTTAAATTTTTTTGCCAAATCTTGCACTAAAGCATATGTTGCGCCTTTAGATTCCCTATCCGAACCTACAACGGCTCCTTTTTCTAAGCCAGCCAACAGAAACATACCGCAGGCTGCGCCACACGTTTCTCGCATACGGCCTATTCCTCCACCAAATCCTGCAGACATTCTAAATGCCTGTTCAGGAGTAAAACCATACATATCCGCAAATGCTCCCACTACAGACTGGGTACAGTTATATCCTTCCTTAAATAAAGCAACAGCCTTCTGTATTCTCTCCTCTTTTGTCATTTTGCCACATTATTTATAGTTTTACCTTCAATATAAGATTTCAAATTCTGTATCGCAAGTTCCATTAATCTGACTCTGGCTTCGTAAGTAGCCCAAGCTATGTGAGGGGTTATGAAACAATTAGGAATACCGAGCAATGGATTATCTTCCAAAGGAGGTTCATTTACCATAACATCAATTCCTGCAGCAAATATCTTTCCTTCAATAAGTGCTTCGGCAAGATCAGACTCATTTACCAGCCCTCCTCTTCCTGTATTAATAAGTATGGCTGTCTTTTTCATTAATGACAGTCTTTCCTTATTAATGAGTTCTTTTGTGTCCGGATTGAGAGGACAATGAAGACTAACAATATCACATTCTCTGAAAATCTGTTCGAATGATACTGCCTTTTCTATTCCTGAAGGTAAGGAGGAAGCATCCTTGCTGGTGTAAGCAAGAACCTTCAGTCCAAAGGCCTGAGCTATACGGGCTGTTGCGTTGCCGGTATTTCCGAATCCTATTATTCCGATTTTCTTCCCGTAAAGTTCAATTAAAGGTGTATTTGCATAGCTAAAATCGTTTAGTCTGCTCCATTTGTATTCAGAAGCTTCATCTGAGTAGTGACCAACTCTTTGGGTTATATTTAAAATATGAGCAAACACCATTTGGGCAACCGACTCTGTACTATATGCCGGAATGTTTGTTACAACAATTCCTAATTCACGCGCTGCATCAATATCTACTACATTATATCCGGTTGCCAGTACGCCTATGTACTTCAGACCTTTTAACTGTCTGAGAGAATCTGCATCTATAATGGTTTTGTTTGTAAGCAAAACTTCTGCACCTGTTGCTCTTTCTATCAACTCGCTATGAGAAGTTCTGTCATAAACTACTGTTTCACCTAATGAGCTGAATCCTGACCATGTTAAATCACCTGGATTCAGTGTAAATCCATCAAGAACTACTATTTTCATAAAAATCTTTAATAAGTTAATTTACAATTATATATAAATTATTATCAATCTGAAATAAAGCATTCATATACTGTAGCGTAAGCAAGAACACTAAATTGAATACTGAAATAATGAATGAGGTTTAAATATAACACTGTTCAATCCTTGAATCTGTCGCCCCATAACTGAACCATACGATCCTTCAGTTTGTCTTCCGAAGCATTTGCCTGAGCATGCCATATTCTGGTATCCTTAATCTCATCCGGAAGAAACTGCTGCTCAACAAAATTGTTTTTATATGAATGGGCATACTTATAGTCTTTTCCATATCCAAGCTGTTTCATAAGTTTTGTAGGAGCATTTCTCAAATGAAGTGGAACCGGAAGATTGCCTGTATCTTTTACAAGCTCCAAAGCATAATTAATACCATTGTATGCCGAATTACTTTTCGGGCTTGTGGCAAGATATACTGTTGCCTCCGCAAGTGGTATCCTTCCTTCGGGCCATCCTATCTTCATTACGGCATCGAATGCCGCATTGGCAAGCAAAAGTGCATTGGGATTTGCCAAACCAATGTCTTCGGAGGCAGAAATAACCAGACGGCGAGCTATAAAAGCCGGGTCTTCACCACCTTCCACCATTCTGGCCAGCCAATATAAGGCCCCGTCGGGGTCACTTCCGCGAATCGACTTTATAAAGGCTGAAATTATATCATAATGTAATTCTCCATCTTTATCGTATGCAAGAGGATTTTGCTGAAGCCGATCTATCACTTTCTCATCTGTAATAATAACAGGAGTTTCATTGTCGGCCTCTACCACGAGTTCAAGAATATTCAGCAACTTTCTGGCATCTCCTCCGGAGTATCGCAAAATAGCATCTGTCTCCTTCAATTCTACATTTCTTTCTTTTAATATAGAATCTTTCTCTATCGCTTTATGTAAAAGTTCAAGCAAATCATCTTTCTCGAGCGATTTCAATACATACAACTGACAGCGAGACAATAATGGACGTATAACCTCAAAGGAAGGATTCTCTGTTGTTGCTCCGATAAGAGTGACAACCCCCTTTTCAACAGCACCAAGAAGAGAGTCCTGCTGTGATTTGCTGAACCGATGTATTTCGTCGATAAAAAGTATCGGACTCTGCTGCGAGAAGAAACGGTTGCTACGCGCTTTTTCTATTACATCCCTTACATCTTTAACACCTGAGGTTACGGCACTGAGAGTATAAAAAGGAGTCTCAAGTTTATTTGCTATTATTTGGGCAAGAGTAGTTTTACCTACCCCTGGAGGCCCCCATAATATAAACGAAGATATTCTTCCTGCATCAATCATTTTACGCAATACAGCCCCCTGCCCCACAAGATGTTTCTGACCAATGTAGTCATCGAGGGTTAAGGGACGCATTCGTTCTGCTAAAGGTTTTGACATAATATCTATAAAATATATATTGCTGTAATGTTGCTTAAATAGCGGTAACTGTAATTGTCACCCATAAATTTCTTTAAGTCCCCAAAATTAATTAATTAAAATGATATAGTTTAATGTAGGAAACAAAAAAAAGGGCCCTTTTCACAAAGAGCCCTTTTCAAGTTTTCAATAGGTATTAGTTTTTTTTTCTTAAGGTAAAAAGATTGTTTTCAGGATAACGGCACAAAGATGGGGCGTTTTTTTGGATTGACCAAATAAAAAAAGATGTCATAAAACATATTTTACGTTTTTATTGCATTTTTCTCTCATTTAATCATTTTTAACCACCTCAACTTTGTATAGAGGCAAATATAATTAAAATTTACTAACCATCATTCTTTATGACTATATTTTTCATTACCAAGCAAAGATTTTGTCAATAACACCAATAATCACACCATTGGAATTAAAGTTATATGTCACAATTACCATAGATAAATTCAATTCGTAATATTTATTAATTTCAATATAAATCTTATATTAAATATTGTGTATATAATTCAAAAGAAATATGTACATTTGCACAATAATGTGTAAAAAAACAAACACCATGACTGAAATAAAAGCTACAGAAGTTTCAGAAAAGAAAAGTCTGAACTTTATTGAACAAATCGTTGAGAAAGATTTGAGAGAAGGTAAAAACGACGGAAGAATACAGACTCGTTTCCCGCCAGAGCCTAATGGTTACCTGCATATAGGACATGCAAAGGCTATTTGTATGGACTTCGGGATAGCTCAACGCTATGGTGGCGTATGCAATCTTCGTTTTGATGACACCAATCCTACTAAGGAGGACGTAGAATATGTAGAAGCCATTAAGGAAGATATCCAATGGTTGGGTTTCCAATGGGGAAATGAATACTATGCATCAGATTACTTCCAACAGTTGTGGGACTTTGCTATCCAACTGATAAAAGAAGGTAAAGCATATATTGACGAACAAACTTCTGAAGAAATTGCCGCACAAAAAGGTACCCCTACACAACCAGGAACTGAAAGCCCATACAGAAATCGTCCTGTTGAAGAAAGTCTTGACTTGTTCATGAAAATGAACAGCGGTGAGATAGAAGAAGGTAAAATGGTATTGCGTGCAAAAATCGACATGGCAAACCCTAACATGCACTTCCGCGATCCTATCATATATCGTGTAGTTAAAACTCCTCATCACCGCACAGGCGACAAATGGAAGGCTTATCCTATGTATGACTTTGCACACGGACAAAGCGACTATTTTGAAGGGGTTACTCACTCTTTGTGTACACTTGAGTTTGTTGTTCACCGCCCACTATACGACTTGTTTGTAGACTGGGTTAAAGAAGGTAAAGATCTTGACGACCATCGCCCTCATCAGTATGAGTTCAACAAGCTTAATCTGAGTTACACACTTATGAGTAAGAGAAATCTGCTTACTCTTGTTAAGGAAGGCCTGGTAAATGGTTGGGACGATCCACGTATGCCTACTATCTGCGGTTTCCGCCGTCGTGGTTATTCTCCTGAGTCTATACGTAATTTCGTCGACAAGATAGGATATACCACATACGATGCATTAAACGATTTTGCCCTTCTTGAAAGTGCTGTAAGAGAAGACCTGAATGCACGTTCCACACGTGTTTCGGCTGTTATTAACCCTGTGAAGCTTATCATCACCAACTATCCGGAAGGAAAGGTTGAGGAAATGGAAGCTATAAACAATCCGGAAGATCCGAATTCAGGAACACACATAATAGAATTCAGCCGCGAACTTTGGATGGAAAGAGAAGACTTCATGGAAGATGCTCCAAAGAAATATTTCCGCATGACTCCAGGACAGGAAGTACGTTTGAAGAATGCATATATAGTTAAATGTACAGGATGCAAAAAAGACGAAAACGGCAATATTGTTGAGGTTTACGCCGAATATGATGAAAAGACCAAGAGTGGAATGCCTGAAGCAAACCGTAAGGTTAAAGGAACATTGCACTGGGTTAGCTGCAATCACTGCCTGAAAGCTGAAGTACGTCTTTATGACAGATTGTGGAGAGTTGAAAATCCACGCGATGAAATGGCTGCCATCAGAGAAGAAAAGAACTGTTCTGCTCTCGAAGCAATGAAGGAAATGATTAATCCTAACTCACTCACAGTTCTGAATGAATGCTATGTAGAAAAATTCCTCGCAGATGCAAAGCCTCTTGATTATTTACAGTTCCAGCGCATCGGTTATTTCAATGTAGATAAAGACTCTACTCCTGAACATCTGGTATTCAACCGTACTGTATCTCTTAAAGATACCTGGAGCAAAATAAACAAATAAAATAGTCTTGTGAAACAAGAAACATAATACAGACATTAATAAAAAAGAACTGGGATATGCAGCATTTTTATCTGACATATCCCAGTTCTTTTTTATTTTGTTGACACCTAATGCAGTTTATAGATATCTGCTATAATCCTATCTCTTACTTCCTATCCATGTAAGTCTGTGCCATATTGTCTCAAGAGGACCTCGTTTAAATCTTCCAAACCACCAGTGAGCAAAACATATCTGCAAAGTGAGGAAACAGATTCCTATAAGAACACTATAAGTCGACCCACAATACTGATGCAATCCTAATCCGTAACCGAAATACAGGAAACTGCCGACTATAGACTGCGAAACATAATCTGTAAGGCTCATCTGTCCGTATGGTGCCAGAACCTTAAGAACCTTGCCGGAAAAGCTTAAATACAAAAGCAGAAAAACCGCAACTATACATAACATGAAAGCAAAGTTATACCATGAATTAAGTATTGTACTCATCGAAGAATGCATAAACTTAATATCAATGACTTCTAATACAAACCTTTTTATAAAGAACATGTTTGAGGCAACCGGTAATGAAATACACAATACTTTGAACCAGAATTCCTTTGTCCTCTTAATACTTTCTGAAGTAGAAACTTCAAAATATCCTGTACGTCCAACCAATACACCAAGCATAAACAATGAAGCAGTCTGAAAAACCCGTCCGTAACACCAGGCCCAGTTAAGACTCGCCAACTGACCTGTAACAAGGTTAACCCTAACCATATCAATAAACGAATCTCCACCAAGCTGCGGATATACATCACCCAGTGAATATATCATCTGATTAGGATTTGCTTCAGGATTAAACGCCGAGTAAACTACTTTTATCCATTCTACAGGCTGAAGCATAAGGAAAACAGCAAGAATAAACAAGGATTTATTGCTCCAATGTCTCACCGGTACAAGCACAAAACCTACCAAAGCATAGAGAACCAATATTTCGCCCGGGAAAAATGCAGCGTTAATAAATCCGAAGCCAAGTAAAAGCAACAGTCGCCACATATATCTGTTCTTAAAATCCTCGCCTCTTTTTTCCGAACTTTTGCTCTGCAGATAAAATGTAAAGCCGAACAATAAGGCAAAAATGGCATAAGTCTTTCCGGCAAATGTAAAAAACAAGAAATCCCAGATAGTTGAATCGAGTGATTTAAGAAATCCTTCAGTCTGCTCAGGAAAAGAATAAAAATTAAAATGTTCTATGTTGTGAAGAAGCATGATTCCCATTACGGCAAAACCACGCAAGGCATCTACAGCCAAATTACGTTGATTACGAACCCTGTTAGTTTCCATAGAGATTAATAGATTAAAAAAATGTCATTCCGACAAGATATGCAAAATCATATTGCAGTCTTATGAGAATGACATTAAAAAAATTATTCAGTAAAATTTATTGAGCAACAGAATCATTGCTTGCTGGTGCAGCAGTTTCTGCGGCATCATCACCTGTCTGAGGTGCAGCAAAACCTGCAGGAGCATTCAATGGGTTAGTGCTCTGCTCTTCCAAAGCCTGTTTCATAATAACAGAAGAGCCGTCGTTAGAAGCATGTGGAATTACATGAGCTGCTGCAATACTTACAACTACCATAAAAGCAGCAAGACCCCAAGTTAACTTTTCAATAAAATCTGTAGTTTTACGTACACCCATAATCTGGTTAGATGATGCAAAACTTGAAGCCAAGCCTCCTCCTTTTGAGTTCTGTATCATTACAACAAAGCAGAGAAGCAATGCTGCAAGTACAATTAATACAACAAATAATAAATACATTTTCTTTTATTTTGATTTAGCGTTAATAATCAATTTTTCCAGAAATCTCATTTGGTCTGCAAAGTAAGCATTTTTTTTTGGATATTTCAAATTTAATTTTTTAATAATTTCCAAAGCTTTATCATATCTTTGCTGTTTTACATAAATTTTAGCCAATGTTTCCGTCAAATACTCTTCTTCACCATCTTCTTTCTGTTCTGAAGTTGTGTCAAAGTCTTCATTATCGGAGTCCGAGGGCTGTCTGCCAATATCATCCTGGAAAGATTCTTCTTGGCCTGCACCTTCTGATGAAAAAGGTAATATATCTTCTGAAATAACATCATCCGACTGACTATCATTTATATCGCTATCGTCCTTACCGTTACTGTCAACTGCCTTATCTGTATTTTTTCTGTCCCAACAGTCATTTGTTACCTTTCCTTCTTCTGCTTTTTCTATAAACGAATCAATCAGATCTTGCCTGTTCATAGGCATCACCGGAACAGACTCACCAGAATCATCAGTACTTCCGGAATCGGAAGAAAGCAAGAAAGACGTATAGTCGGTCTGTACCTCTATAGGGATTTCCGGCACAGATTGATTGTAAGATTCACCGTTGTCATCTTTAGAAATAACGCCAGAAGATGCTGGAGAATACGACTGCGGAATTACATTTGTATGAGATGAAAGATGTGGTGAAGATAAAGATGAAGTACCTGACGAAAGCGAAGATGAAGATAATTGTGCAGAAGGTTCAGACAATCCGGAAAGAAACCTATCAATAAGATCTAACGTTCTGTCGGATGCCCCCCCATCAACATTTTCTCCTGAAATGTCACCACTTAGATTCTCATGCTTCTTAATTACAAACTTTTCTCCTTCAATATAATAAAACAACAAGCTTAAATCGGCAACAAAAAGCGCACCTTTTCTTAATTCATCCTTAAAAGACGGGTCGTTTAATATATACAGGTTTTTTAAATATAAAACCCATGCAGTCTGGAAATAAGGATAACGCAACAAAAGAGAGCGCAACTGATGTACACTCTCTTTACATAACAATTCAGGATTATTTATCCATTCATTAAAATGGTGCATGTCCATTTCTACAACTTATTCCTCTTTTTAATTAATATCAATCGGTTATATCGCAAGCATGACACTATAAATTACCAGTTGGCTACAGTGGCGTTAAATATCTGCTCAACTATTTCCTTAATCATCTGATTAACCAAATCTTCCTGTACAGAAGCCAATTGCTGGCTGGAGTTATATTCACGGCTTGCAGAGAACTGCTGTTCAAAATCTTCCGCATGATTTGTATTATTGACAAATCTCACATTAACAGTCATTTTCAGTTCTGCCATTGTTGAGTAACCATCAGAACCCACACCCTTATTATAGGCATCATAGTTAGTAATCTCACCCGACAACTGCAAGTCACCATTCTGTCTTATCTGCTGCAATCTTGTCTGCTGCATATATTTATCCTGTAAGGCTGTATTGAACATAGATTCCATAGGTCCCCACACAAAAGCAGCCGATCTGTTAGGAAAATTTTCAAACGAAATAGTCTTCACCTTGTCATAATTGATAGAGGCACCATTAAACTTATATGAAACTGTACACGCAGCCAATAAACACAAGCACACGCCAACAAGCATAAATGTTCTATATATTCTTTTCATATCTTTAAAATTCGTGATAATACATATATCTTCATTCTATAAAATTATATCTAAGCACATGAAACTATTCATAGAACGGCATTACTATAATACCTTACTCCAAACCATACTCTTTAATTTTACGATAAAGAGTCCGTTCTGAGATTTTCAAGTCCTTAGCCGCATTTTTTCTTCTTCCATGATGACGTTCAAGTGCTTTCTTAATCATTTCACGCTCCACATCATCAAGAGAAAGATTCTCTTCCACATATTCTTCAGTATCCTGATAATCGGCAATCTTTGAACGGTTAACCGATACGTTTTGTATATTCGATATATTAGATACACCTTGAATATTGGCTGAAGAGGCAGAAGGCTGTACAGATGTCAATGTTCCTCCTATATGATTGATATTAGTAATAGGTGTTACTGTCTGAACAGGCTGAATCGGTTGTACCGGAACAGACTGGATAGGCTGGACCGACTGTACGGAGTCCACCTGTTGAATACTCTGCAGCGAAGCCATGTCATTAACAGACTGCAAAACGGCAGGCACATCACTGACCACCGGCATACTGTTATTATGAAAATAATGCAACTGACCATCTGCTGCCTGTTGTGGCCTTTGAGTATTTCCCCGTTCAGTCATAATTTCATGAACAAGCTTCTTCAGTTCAGTTACATCCCTTCTCATATCAAATAAAACCTGATAGAGAATTTCCCTTTCACTCTCAAAACTCTTGCTGTTTCCATTACCACCCTTTCCACCTACAAAAGCAGGCAATCTCGAAGACTGGTTCTGATCAGGAAGATATGTAGCAAGAATTTCCGGAGTAATATCCCTATTAGTTTCGATAATAGAAATCTGTTCTGTAATATTTTTCAGTTGTCGGATATTGCCAGGCCATTGATATCCTACAAGCATTTTTTTTGCCTCATCATTAAGCTGAATAGAGGGCATTCTATACTTTTCAGCGAAGTCGGCAGCAAACTTTCTAAACAATAAAGCAATATCATCTGGTCTTTCTCTCAATGGAGGAACCTTAATAGGAACTGTATTCAGTCGATAATAAAGGTCTTCCCTGAAACGTCCTTCGGCTATTGCCTCTGCAAAATTCACATTAGTGGCTGCTACTATTCTTACATCAGTTTTCTGAACCTTGGAAGAACCTACCTTAATATATTCACCAGACTCCAATACTCTCAAAAGCCTTGCCTGAGTAGAAAGAGGCAGTTCACCCACCTCATCAAGAAAAATAGTTCCTCCATTAGCTTCCGCAAAATAACCATTTCTGTCACTGATGGCACCGGTAAATGCTCCCTTTTCATGCCCGAACAATTCAGAATCAATAGTACCTTCCGGTATGGCACCACAGTTTACTGCAATATATGGTCCATGCTTTCTTCTACTGAACTGATGAATTATCTGCGGGAAGCTTTCCTTACCTACCCCACTTTCCCCGGTAACCAGCACCGACAAGTCGGTAGGTGCCACCTGAATAGCAATATCTATAGCTCTATTCAGCCCTTCGGTATTTCCTATTATACCAAAGCGGAGCTTTATACTTTGTATTTCCGATTTCACCATAGTCAATGTTTTATCTGCCAAAATTACAAAATCTTTGGAAAGAATAAGAAATTCTGGCAGAAAAATACTCAATTAATCCGTATACAGTAATTTTTGATAAATTATAACTGCTACAATCCAACCGCAAATTATGTATGGTTCTACAGACATTAAAATACTGTTCTAATCATAAGTCTGACACCCCATTTATTGGCTGTAGGTAACTCATTATAATTAAGACGGCGCACATATTCCACATGCAACAACTTAAATATATTATGAATACCGGCAGTAATTTCCACATACGGTTTTTTAGGGTCCATCACATTACTTGAATAGCGGTAAACTCCGTTTTCGTCATAATGTCCAGGGAACATCATTAGCATATCATCATTTCTGTTCTGCTCGAGGAACGGATTATTCTTATCAGTAAGAGTGCCCCAAAGACACTTAACGCCGATAAACTCACGCCATTTAAGTTTCTTAAGCAGTGGAATACGGTTAAACAACTTGCCTTGCATATTCCACGACAAATCAAGAGAAGCATACCTGTCATTAAGGAACTCCATATTATTTATCAGGTTGAAAGTCTCATCCTGAATAATATACGACAGATTTGCCGCAGGCATAATCAAAAGAGGGAAAGGTACTTTATTCCACTGTATACCACCTTTAAGATATAAGTCCACATTTCCCCATGAGCTCAACCAAAAACGTTTATATGCACTTGCTTCAGTGAAATTATACGTATAGTCACTTCCCAACACACCTTTCAGTCCTACTGTATGCTGGAGCACAAACTCAGGAGCATCAAGGTTTACAGGCAAACGTCTCTGCTTTGTATTCACAAAAGTCTCACCCGGAGCATATCTGAATGCAAGTGAAGCCTCAGCTATCGTAATATCATGAGTGTTGAAAGGAGTCTTCACCCATTTCTGTCCCTGCATTTCACCACTTGCTATTGCATTCTGAAGAGCCTGTTCACCAGCCATGGTACGATAAAACAATTCTCCACATGGTTCGTAATTAGCATACTTCAATATCGCAGTAGTTTTAAAGCCAAACTCCCGTTCTCTCTCATATTTAATAGAAGCTTTGCGCTCATAATTATACTGATCGACAGTAGTAAACTTAAATGCAGTAAAGACATTATCCTTATCAGTATTGATATATTTGTCGGATGGCAACATATTATCATACTGATATGTAAAGGTAAGCGAATGCTTAGGAAACTCTCTTGGCAAATATTCCTTTTTATCAAAAGAGTATTCAACCTCACCCATATACTTGGATTTCTGATCCTTGAATCCGTAAGCATAATATCCTTTAAGGAATATATTAGGATGCAAGTTTGCAGTTGTCTGTGCAGATGCTCTTAGTCTGAGACCATCTATATAGTTGGTTGATATCATTGTATTGATAGGACCAATATCAACCTTACTTGGATTGTCCTTTGTTCCGGTTTCAACAAAGTTTTCTATAAAGGCCTTGGCTACAAATACAATATATTTAAATCCTTTAATAGTACTCAACTGCTCAACAAACTGGTCCATTTTACTTTCCGACTTAGTAAGCTGGGTAGGCCTGAACTCATCCCAGAAATCGTCTCCTTTCATCATGGCATTCACATCCTTTATCTCATCACCCTTTTTCTTAAAGATGCGTTCAGAGATTTCATCGAATCCAAAATTCGAATACCTTGTAGTTCTTCTTACCTGAAACGAGCCAAGAACTTTCTTCAGATACGACAATTCGCAAAGCATATCATCTTTCATAAGAACCCACTCACCGGTAGGCAATTCCTCGAACTCCTGTTCAATAATCATGTGATCAACAAAGTTGATATCGGATTTTTTAGGCAAATTCATAACACACTTTCTTACTCGATAAGTAGAATCGGCAAGTATGTACAAATGACCTGTAAAACCGAAGTCCTGGGAATTGTTAGGCACAAAAGTCAGATGAAAACATTTATCCCTTTCCACCTGTATAGTATCCATAATATAGTACTTATAGAATCCTATACCGGATTTTGAGACCGGACTGTCGAAGGGATATTGTAAAAATCTGAATCTGTCTTCATAAATATTTATGTCTTGAAATACATCCTTCAATACAGTAGTCAACATATCTCCCGTGCTGAATATATCATTAATACCGGAAGAGTTTAGTCCCTTAATTATTGTTTTTTCACTTTTCGGATCTTTTCTGTAAAGTTTTTGTGAAACTGTTTCATCTACAGATATAGGCAGAATATTCTTTCCTGTCACTTCACAAACTTCCACCTGTTCTTTAAGGAAAGGATATTTTTTAAACAACTTAGATTCATTTATAGAATCGGCAGTAATTTCATTTAAAGAGAAAGTTATTTTCTGATATTTATCATATTGATAGAAATCATTTTCTTCAAGGTTATTTGCTTTTTTGGCATTGATAACCTTTTTCATCATCTCTACAGCCGGATTATTCTTTCTTGAATACTTTTCTTTCTTAGGTTTCACCACCACCTCCTGAAGCACCAGATCCGGCTTCATCTTAACATTAAGTTCCTTTGTCCTTGAGTTTACAGATATAACCTGTGTTGCATATCCTACAACCGAAAAAGTCAATTCATTCCATCCCTGATGATAAGAAATACTATATTTACCGTCAATATCTGTAATAGTACCGACTCCCTTACCATCATAATAGATATTTATATAAGGCAAAGGTTCACCAGTTTCCGAATCGGTAACAACACCGTGTATCTGTGCTGAGAGTCCGCTCACCCCCATACATAGGACTATAAAAAATAAAATTCTTTTTATCATATAATTAGTGATACAACGTTCCATTTAACATAAAGAATATGCAAAAATACTTTTCTAATCATTTACAAACAAATTTACCTCACTTAAAACTGATAATCTTACCTTTTTTTATGAATAATAGAATAGTTTTCGCTTTTAATAAACACTATTATACTATGATATTGTTTAGTTAAGAATGAAAAAATAAGGTATATTAATACATAACAGCCCAAATACAACAGATTTAACAATTAGTCGTATACAAATAAAAAAGCATTGTACGAAATACATATCCAATGTTTTTCGTACAATGCTTTCAAAAATATCAGATTATTAATTCAAAAAGAACAGAAAATCTTAGTCAATTTCCTCATCTGCTTCATATCCGCCCATTTCACGGATAGCATTCTTAAGAATAACATACTGCTGGAACAAATGATTTACCGGAACTTCATTTTCAGTATAGTCGTGCATTGGGCTCTTGAGGAAGAAGCTTAGGAATCTCTGTATTCCATAACGTCCTGCACGCGCAGCCAAATCACTGAGAAGAACCAGGTCGAGACACAAAGGTGCAGCCAGAATAGAGTCACGGCACAAGAAGTTAATCTTTATCTGCATAGGATAACCCATCCATCCGAAGATATCTATATTATCCCATCCTTCCTTATTGTCATTACGAGGAGGATAATAGTTAATTCTTACCTTATGATAATAGTCGGTATACAAATCCGGCTGGTTTTCCGGAACAAGGATAGATTCCAAGGTTGAAAGTTTGCTGACTTCTTTTGTGTGGAAGTTTGCAGGTTCGTCAAGTACAAGACCGTCTCTGTTACCGAGAATATTAGTAGAGAACCATCCTGACAATCCAAGGCAGCGTGTACCTATTATAGGAGCGAAACCAGATTTCACAAGTGTCTGTCCGGTCTTGAAGTCTTTACCGGCAATAGGCATCTTAGTTTTTTCAGCCATTTCCCACATAGCAGGAATATCAACTGTAGTATTTGGAGCACCCATTATGAAAGGAGCACCTTCTTCAAGAGCTGCGTATGCATAACACATAGAAGGAGCAACATGTTCACGGTCATCATCCTTCATTGCTTTTTCAAGAGCTGCAAGTGTTCCGTGTACCTTTTCATTCACTGGAACATAAATTTCTGTTGAAGCAGCCCAAAGGACAACAATACGTTCACAATTGTTTTCTGCTTTAAATTTACGGATATCTTCACGCAATTGCTCTACCATTTCCCAGCGAGTAGCACAATCTTTTACGTTATCACCGTCAAGACGCCTTGCATAATTACGGTCGAAAGCAGCCTTCATAGGCTTGATGGCAACCAACTCATCTTTTACAGGATCAATATCCTTTTCCTTTAATACCTCACAATTGATGGCAGACTCATAAGCATTTGCCGGATAAACATCCCATGCACCAAATACTATATCATCCAATTTTGCCATTGGCACAATCTCATCATATCTAAGATATTTTTTCGATTCACCCCTGCCAACTCTGATTTTATCATACTGAGTCATAGAACCTACAGGTTTTGCCAATCCTTTGCGAACCATCAGAACACCTGTAATAAATGTTGTGGCTACTGCACCTAAGCCAACACACAACACACCTAATTTACCGTTGGCCGGCTGTACTTTTAAATTTTCCATTTTTAAATTCCTTTTTTCTAAATTCCTATATCTTAAAATTCCCGTTTTTTTAAAGAGAATTCATATAATCACCAAAGATACATTTTTATTTATAAAAAATATAGTTTTTATGCAGAAAAGTTACTTCATGCAGATAAAACAACCAGAAAATATGAAAAATAGGACATAATATATATATAAAATCCTAAAAATGAGAATTATATCAAAGCAAAACCATAATACTAAAAAATGTTTATGATGATTAAATTACAGCTTAAGTGTTATAACAACAACAATAAACTAAGAATTATTAATTAAATTTGCAGCGAAAATTTATACATATAATAACCGTTATGAATGATATTTGTTGCATTGGACATATTACTCTTGACAAAATTGTAACACCACAAAAAACAGTTTTCATGCCCGGAGGGACATCATATTATTTTAGTCATGGGATAAAACATCTCAAGGATAAACAGAATTACAAATTAATCACATCACTTGCTCCAAGCGAATACAAGGCTGTAGAAGACATGAGGGCAGATGGAATAAACGTAGAAGTTTTTCCAAGCAGGAAAACTTTGTATTTCGAAAATATATACGGTGACAATCAGGATGAGAGAACCCAGAGGGTTCTTGCCAAGGCCGATCCTTTTACTGTAGACGAACTGAAAAATGAGGAAGCTCATATTTTTCATTTAGGAAGTCTTCTCTCGGATGATTTTTCATTGGATGTAGTTAAGCTCCTGTCAAAAAAAGGAATATTGGCAGTTGATGCCCAAGGTTACTTGCGTGAGGTCAGAGGAGAAGAGGTTCATCCTGTAGACTGGGATGATAAGATTGAGGCCATGAAATATATAGATATTCTGAAAGTGAATGAACATGAAGCAGAGGTTCTGACCGGATACTGCGATCCTAAAGAAGCGGCCAAGAAACTTGCAGAATGGGGAGTAAAAGAAGTTCTTGTAACTTTAGGAAGCATGGGGTCACTAATTTATGCCGAAGGTACATTCTATAAGATACCGGCATATCCGCCGAAGGAGGTTGTTGACGCAACAGGTTGTGGCGACACTTATGCCATGGGATATCTTTATATGAGAAACAAAGGTGCATCATATGAAGAAGCCGGATGCTTTGCTGCTGCTACTTCAACTATAAAATTAGAAAAGTCGGGTCCTTTCTCTGGTTCGGAAGATGATATCTGGGAAATTATCAACAGCAGTGAACTGGAAGCACAGGTAATATAAAAATAAATTGTACCGGTATTTTTATATATTATTCAGTATACCACAAAATAAAGAAAGTCTTCATTATATCTGTTATTCATTCAGTATATAATGAAGACTTTTTATTTATGCAACAAATATCTGTTATCTTGAAGATTTTACAAAAGTATATGCATATGCTAAAACTACAACATATCCGATACATGGAACTATAAACGACAAAGACATATTATATATATCTGCCACATATCCCATTAGCAATGGCCCAACAACTCCACCTACAGGAGACATCATAAGGAATGATGAAGCACGTTTGGTATAATCTCCAAGTCCCCTCAAAGACAGTGCGAAAATGGTAGGAAACATTATAGCTTCAAAAGCATAGCACAGGAGGAGCGATACAAGAGATAATTTACCACAATCTGCAACTACAATGGCTGTTGTTATAACAGTTCCGGCAGCACAGACAAGCAACATTCTTTCTGCTGCAACACGTCTCATAATCCAGCTTCCCGCAAAACGGCCGACCATAAATAAAGTCAACCCACCGAAAGACAATATCATAGACGCTTCTCTTGCATTCATCCAATCCTGTTCAACTACGTAATTTATAAAGAAACTATTAATGGAAATCTCACCTATTTCATATGAAAAAAGTGCAACTAAACCGAAAACAAACAATTTATGCGACCACAATCCACGCTTTTCAGTTTCACTTCCGGCTTCTGTTTCATGCTTGATTTCAGGAAGTTTTACGCGAGAAAAAATCAATGCGACAATAAGAACCACTATTCCCATAATTGTATATGGTAATGCTACATTTCCGTCTGTAGAAGCATTATCATCACCCGAAAGCAACAGGACTCCAGCCAATATCGGTGCGCTGATACATCCTAAGCCATTAAACGACTGAGCAAAGTTCAAACGACTGGCAGCAGTTTCACGGGCACCCAATTCTGTAACATAAGGATTTGCTGCCGTTTCAAGGAAAGTCAGCCCACATCCTATAACGAACAGGGAGAAAAGAAAGAAATTGAATGACATGGAATACTGTCCCGGAATGAACATCAATGCGCCTATTCCATATAACATCAGTCCAAATACCACACCTCGTCTATACCCGTATTTGTTAATAAACAATCCTGCCGGTATTGCCATAATGAAATATCCCATATACATTGTTGCCTGGATAAACGCCGAATGAGTCTTGGATATGTCGAGCAACTCCTGAAAATGCTTGTTGAGTACATCAAGGATAGCATGGGCAAATCCCCACAAAAAGAATAATGAAGTAATAAGTATAAAAGGTACTATATAAATTCTGTCAACCAAAGATATCTGCTGTTTCTGCATATTGTTATTTTTTAGAGTTGAGTTCTTTTAATTAATGAACAAGTTATGTCTATCTGTTGTAAACTGACCGATTAACATACAATAAAATGTAAAAACAGAATTCCGGAGTTTATGAATTCCGGAATTCTGTTTATGTAACTTATATCATACGTAACGCAGTATTTGCTGTAAATCAGTAATCACAATGTCGGGTACAGATTCATCTGTTTCCTCACCTCCCCAACCTTCGCCTTTGAGCCATGCGACCTTGCATCCAACCGATTTAGCCGGTATCACATCCTTTGAGAATGAATCACCCACAACAAGGACTTCACCGGCCGGCAATCCTATAGCCTCAACACCCAAACGGTATATAGCCGGATCGGGTTTTCTTACTCCTACAACAGAAGATTCTATTATACCGGAAAAATAATCATAAAGCCCGAAATCCTTCAATACAGTCTCAATATTACCATAGAAATTAGAAACAAGAACAAGCTTATATTCAGATGAAAGTTGTTCTACTACTGGTCTTGTTTTCTGTAACACATCAAGCACATACCGGTACGAAGAATCGGCTATGCTCTTCGCGTAATTATATTTTTCAGCAAGACTTCCGTCAATCTTGCCATTCTCTATGAGATAAGAAATCTGAATATTAAGCTTTATAGTAAGCATATCATGAAAATTATGTTCCGGCTTTATTAGCGGAAACTTGGCAAGCGACCTCTCTCCATGAACATAAGCTTCCCTGAAACTGGCTTTATCTACAGGAACATTGAACTCCTGATACTTTTCCCATAATACTTCAGCCCAATGTCGGCTGTTAGTATCTATAGTACCACCATAATCAAATATAATTCCTTTTACTCTAATATTTTCCATTCTATATTCTGTTATTCATTTACTACCACCATTTCCTACTTTCATAAGCAATACACCTATTGCTATCCATATTAGCTCTCTTACTCGTGTAATAAGCCCGGTATATATCCCAAATGCACTCGAAATGGCAAGACCGCCTGTAGCCAAGGCAAATCCTCCTTCACGTGCACCAAGCTGCATTGGCGAGAAAAAGAACAAGTTGGCAAACAAAGATGTAAAAGCCATTATAAGTACACATGCCACAAAACTGACATCTGATGTAAGTATATTAAGTATGAAATACACCTCAAGGCATCCTATGACGCGTGCAATAAACTCAAGCGACAGCGAAAGATAGAATGTACTCTTTCTCTGCTTGTGCAATTCGGCTATCTGTGAGTCTATCCTCTCTAAAGTTTCTTTTTTCTCACTCAAGAACTTTACGGCCCACTTTTTCACATATGGAATATGTGTCAAAAGCCGCAATGTCTTTACTGCCATACCGTTTTTATATCCCTTCATAAAAAAATACACTGCAGTCAGACAAAAGAAACCTACAACTCCCAACATTATTCCCATTGCAAAGTTAACATGCTGTACAAGCAGAAAAAGCACAACAGAAAAAAGCCAGAAACAGAAATGAGAGAATATATGCATCATCACATAAAGTATAACAGAAGAAGTGGCTTTACTTCCTCCCACGTATGGGGTAAGCTCCATAATTCTATAAGGCTCTCCTCCCATCAGTCCTACAGGAGTCGCATAATTCAAAGCGAATCCGGAAATAGTAAGTTTGTAAACCTTCCAGAATGGTACTTTAGCATGCTTTCCGTCGCAAATTATAACATACCACGACCATGCATTAATGAAATATATCACTACCCACAATAGAACTACAGCCGGGAACCAATAACCTGCACGTTTCAGGTTCTCAAGTAGTTCATTGTAATCCATATCGAATGTAAACAACATTACTACAATGGCGAATATTCCAAAGAACCAAAATATATTTCTTATCTTATCTCTCATATTTCTTATACAAATATTCACTCATTGATTCATGACGGTGTACCATATAAAGGTATATAGCTGTCATTACTGTTATCTCAAAAATGAAATATACCCAGGGTTCTCCTACAAGCAGACTGATATACAATGCTATAGCCCTTGTATTGAACGTAAGTATGTTTGTATATTTCATCAACGGCAAACTTAAACTTCTGAATTCATCTCTTAAAGTCTGTGGTATATTGTCACCGTACTTGTTTTGCACAAGTGCATAGAATTTCTGGAATTCAGGAGTAGTCTTTTCCTGTCTTCTGGTATAATTACCGTAGAAATAAAGAAAAGCCTTCCACCAGAAGTTACCTTTCCATGGCAGACTTCTGAATATCTCTCTCTGCTGACGGAAATTATCAAGTTCACTTCCCGACTTGCCTTTAAGAAAGAAAAGATGAATATTCCTATAATAATCGGCTATTGTACACTGGCGGCTATGACATATTATTCCAGAAATAAGACCTAATATCCAGATATAAATTCCCCATGTTGCGCCAGATGACTCACCTATACCGAAAGGCAAAGGCTGACTGGTAAGTCGCAGGCATATAGCTACATATATTGTAAAGAACCACAAATCACCCGCAAAACCGTCGAGCATTCTTCCCCATCTTGTTTTTTTACCTGTCATTCTTGCCAACTGTCCGTCACAACTGTCGTAATGGTTGGCCCAAACCAAAAGGAATATACCTATTATGGTATGTTTCATATCGGGATAATAAAACATAACCCCTGCAGCTACACCAAGTATTATTGACAATATAGTCACTACATTAGGGTGTACATTTAACTTATTGAAGAATATAGCCCATACATAGCCAATAGGACGATTAAAATATATATCAAGAAACTCTTCTGTGTCCATCGACTTGAAAGATGCTTTCAAGCCTTTATTTTCATTATCCATCAATCCAAAAATTTTTTATTCCAATATTATTATAAAGAGTTTATATTGCCGGATTTTTCAGCTATCTCTTTTATAATGCACTCGGCAATATATGGAGCTGCCTCATTACGACAGCGCGCAAAACTCGGCCAGTCATTAAAATCAATTATTCTGATTGTTCCATCAGATGAAACAACACAATCACCGCCATAAATAGGAACATTCAGAACCTGGGCAGCCTTATCAGCATACTTCTTTAATGTCTTTTCATCAAAAGGATATCCTCTGTTCTCTCCATTTATAGCCTCAAGCCCGAATTTACTGTGCGACTGTTCTGTAGGATAAAAAGAAAAGAAGAAATCGGTTCCGGCCACTCCATAAAACTTAATAAGGTCGCCCACTAAATGCTCATTTATTACAGCTGTCCCGATACCTCTTTTTCTGAAATCCGCCAATACAAGTTCGGCTTCTTCCCTGCATTCTACATAATTCACATCCTCCCTTACTATTGCATGAGAGTCGCCTCTTTTAATCCAGTAAGGAAAAGACCCGAAAAGAAATTCTTCGTCTGTACTGATAATATAACTTTCAGGATGAGGAATGCCATTCTCTATAAGCTTTTCCGTCATCGGCCTACGGGAGCAGTTTTCTATTCCATATGCAGAGTTGACCACTATTGCCCCTTTGTCTTCCATACTCTTCAGCAGGCTTATTGTAGCCTTGTCACGCGCCATGTCGAATATATAATCGGCTTCAACACCCATCGACACAAAATCTTTCTCGCTGAAAACACGAACATCACACCCGTGTTTTTCCAATTCCCGTGCAGTGAGACTGAATATCGCCGCATCATTATCTACATGATTAGGTGAGTATTCACTACCGCGGCTGACTCCGACGATTCGGAGTCTTTCATTATTTACAAACATTATATAAAATATATAGTCAAATTAATATGAGCCACTTTCTGTAATAAAGATACCTTTTAAAATTATCTTCCATTCAAAAATTCTTCGGCCTTAGCTATATCACTTACATGATCAACATCAAGAATTTTCGTAAAAGGATAAGCCTTAAGATCGAGTCCGTCGGCAACAAGTTCGCGCTGGAAATTTCTCATTCTTGACATACCCTTCTCAATACATCTTTCAAGTGTAGATATAGCCTTCGGAGTAAGGCAGTATATTCCACCAGAAATATATTTGCAACCTTCAGTCATAGTATCATGAAAGCCTGTGATTTTCAGATTTTCATCTGTTGATATATAAAGAGGTTTCTCGTCGTCAATATAATCTGTCACAGCCATCAGTCCGTCCTTGTCGGAAGACTTGAACTCTGTTATATATTTCGAAAACTCATCTTCCCCGAATATTGTATCCACTGTAGTCAGACAGAATTTATCGTCCTTGAGGTATCGGCTAAGCTCAAAGAAACTATGCATTGAGCTTGGTGTTGTCTTTACCACAACCTCAACAGGTACCGGTGACTTAGCCTTCAATTCTGCCAGATGATTTTTTGTCATCTGAACCTCATTGTTGATTATTATAACAATCTGTTCTGCTCCATTAGCTATAAAAATATCCACAAGTCTGTCAATCATAGCCTTGCCGTTGATTTCCACCAAAGGTTTAGGCAATTGGGAACCTTCCTGCGAGAGCCTTGAGCCCTCGCCGGCAGATATAATAGCAAATTTCATAATAAATCAATAATCTAAACTAATTCCAAACACTAAAACTTAACACATCAGTCTTCCTCTTCTATAGTATCGAGTTTAAGCTTATCGCTATCGTCACGTTTCTCGTAATACTGTTTTCTAAGAGGATGAGCACTAATTTCTTCTTCAAGACATCTGTTGCGGAACACATCAATAGCCACATATACAGCCTGTCGGAATGAATCTTCCGAAGCAATACCTTTTCCAGCAATATCGTAAGCAGTTCCATGAGCCGGAGAGGTTCTTACTATAGGAAGCCCTGCGGTAAAATTCACTCCCTCATCCATGGCAAGTGCCTTGAATGGAGCCAGTCCCTGATCATGATACATGGCAAGAATACCATCAAAGTGACAGAAATTTCCGGAACCCATGAATCCGTCAGCCGGGAAAGGGCCAAAACACTGAATTCCTTTTCCTATCATCTCATTAATGGCAGGAATAATAATATCCTGTTCTTCATTGCCCAACAAGCCGTTTTCACCGGCATGAGGATTTAGTGAGAAGACTGCAATGCGGGGACATCCGATACCGAAATCCTTCTTAAGACATTCGTTAAATATCTCAATTTTTTCCTGAATAAGTTCTTTTGTAAGGGCAGAAGGAACTTCAGAAAGAGGAATATGTCCTGTAACCAGGGCTACACGGAAATCGTCCTTCATAAGAATCATAAGTGATTTCTGTCCTTCACCTGCCCGCTCTTCTATATACTCTGTATGTCCGGGGAAGTGGAATGAATCAGACTGGATAGTATGTTTATTAATAGGAGCAGTAACAAGCACATCAATATATCCTTCCCTATAGTCTGCCAAAGCTTTCTCAAGAGCATCAAGAGCAGCCTTACCAGCCTCAGCAGTAGGCTTCGACAACTCCACCTTAAGTTCTTCCTCTGAGCAGTTGATTATATTCATTCTTCCATCCTGAATTTCATCTGAAGAATTGATGATACTGAAGCTGGAAGAAATATCCATTGCCTTACGATGATATGCCGCAACCTTAGGTGAACCATATACTACCGGAGTACACAATTCATACATAGTAGGATCGGAAAAGGTCTTGAGAATAACCTCATAGCCTACTCCATTTATATCTCCGTGGGTGATACCCACTCTTATTTTACGATTTTCCATATTCAACTTTTATTTCTGTTCAGTTTCTGTCTGTATTGTCTCTTCAGGTGTAGTCTTGTTTGATTTTTCTTCCTGACCAGGGAAAGATAAAGTCTGTGCTTTCTCTTCTGGTATAACCTTGTCTACAGGAATTTCATCAACTTCTTTTTCTGTAGGCAGTTTAAGGGTATACAGACAAGCCTCAAGTTTGCGCATCTGGTCTCTTTTCAGTTTTCCAGGATTGTATACAAATGCTTCTACAACTATAACTCTCGCATTAGCCCTGTCGACTCTTACGTGAGAAACAAAAGGACCGCCCATTGCGTCATTTCTCATTTCCCAAAGTCCTCTCACTTCAAAGGCATAATCACCTTTAACCGAGATATTCTTTACATCTACCAGCATAGAATCGGCAGTTTCCATAAACATACCTTCCTTAGAGCCCGGAATGTTTATTTTCATTACAGAGTCACGCTTATTGATAAAGAATTCCTTGGTAAATGTTCTGTTGTCTCTGAACGGATATGAATACATTACAAAGTTCATATCATTCAGATTAGTTGAAGCCCAAAAGAAATCTTTACCTTCCTTGAATGAATTAAGTTCATTAGGCATCCATACATCACAGTCGAACATGCTTCCAACCTTAGCAGAAATAGCACCGTTATGCTTGTCGCGCATAAGATTTATCTGTCGGTTCATTTCGGCCTTGGTAAAGAAATCTATGATTACCTGTCCGTTCTTGCTTACGAAATCGGCAAATTCAGTCTGGTTAGGCGACTGTATTGTCATTATCATCTGCGGTGAAGCGTAAGCATCACGTGTATACTTCAGTTTGGTCTGTGTATATATATCCTGAATATCAGCTATGATAATGTTCCTGAAAATTCGCATTACTCTGTCGAAATGATCAGGGCGTACACGTGAAATACGGAATGAGCGTTCAGGCTGAGGCAGTCCCGGTACATCTGTATCGAGAACATGGAATAAAGCACTGTCAGGGCTCATCCAACATTTATCATCGGCTACTACCAGCACTTCGTATGGTCGGCCGCTTGATACCGGAGTAACTATACTCTTGCCATTTTTTGTACAAGAAGTAAATACCACAACAAGTAGTATAAAACTGAGAAAAATTGCGCAACGTTTCATATTATCTGTTTTTAGGTTAAAGACTTAAATTCCAAACTATTTAAATGTACTTTTTATTTCTATAAGTATTTCTGCCATGTAAAAACCCTCATGAAGTTCCTTATGCATGGGTGTGAGAAAATCATTCACCGTCATTTTCCTTCTCAGCCTGTTGCTGGGCTGTTGAAAGCATACCGCAAGCAGCAAAAATATCTTCACCTCTTGAGGCTCTGATAGTAGCGAACAAGCCATGCTGGGTAAGATAATCTCTGAAAGCAATCATCGAATCCATATCTGTTCCCTCAAGATCTACATCAGGAATGGCATGAAAGCGTATAAGATTCATACGACAGTCGAGACCTCTCAATATTTTTACAAGTTCTTTGGCATATATCAAAGAATCATTCACTCCCTTAAATACAATGTATTCGAAAGAAAGACGTCTCTGCTTGCTGAAATCATAACGGCGGAGAATCTCAATCATCTCGGTAATTGAGAAAGCTTTTTCGGCTGGCATCAGTTCACGACGCTGGGCAGGGAATGGAGAATGAAGGCTTATAGCCAGATGGCAGTCACTTTCTTCAAGGAAACGCTCAAGTCCCTTCCTTAACCCTACTGAAGATACAGTAATACGCTTGGGACTCCATGCATATCCGTAATCTGCTGTAAGTATCTCAAGTGCACGCAATACTTCATCAAGGTTGTCGAACGGCTCGCCCATACCCATAAACACAACATTGGTCAGAGTATCTCTCTCCGGTATAGAATAAATCTGATTAAGTATCTGGGCTGCAGTCAGACTTGTGGTATAGCCTTGTTTTCCAGTCATACAGAACTTACAGTTCATCTTACATCCAACCTGAGATGAAACGCATAATGTAGCACGGTCTTCGTCTGGTATATAAACCGATTCTATATAATCATTATCGGGAGTACGGAAAAGATATTTCACAGTTCCGTCTACTGACCGCATTTCATGTACCGGCGCAGAAGCTCCCACTTCATAAAACTGACTGAGTAACTCACGGTTCTTCAACGAAAGATTTGTCATCTCTTCCACCGAAGATACCTTTTTCTCATACAGCCATGATGCTATCTGTTTGGCTGTAAACTTTGGCATGCCCAAGTCAAGTACAATTGACTTAAGCTCTTCCATGGTCTTGCCCAATAGAGGAGTTTTTATATTCGTCATCGTTCAAATCTTAATATTAAGCGTACAAAGTTAACTAAAAATTGACATATTCCCCTATTTAGTAAACATAAAAAATAAATTGTAACAGTTTTGGACTTATACAGAATACTTCGTAAAGGATAAATTATCTACAATATAGAATTTATCCAATCAGTAGTCGTACGATTATAATAGGACAAGCGTACGACTTAAGTGGGACGAGCGTACGATATAAGTCGTACGGCATTATATATTAGATACTGACTGAAACATAATAATATCAATCATAAAAAAAAGACATATTCTGCCTTTTAAGAATCGGAGCAGAATATGTCTCATATTTAAATTCACTGACGACACAAGAAGAAATCCTATGTCCAATAAATCTGTCAAGCTATTACTTAATTGAATAATAATACGAATCTATCCAATTTGAAAATGGTTTCCACTTCAAAAGAATCTTCTCGAAAACGAATATACCTGCAAGTGCACATAATATACCCAAAGTAACATCAATAATATAATGATGACCAGAATAAACCGCAGTCCACCATATTCCAACCATTATAACCGCAAACAGCGCTATAAGCAGCTTGTTCGACTTAGATACAATAGCATAATATAATGCCACTACCATATAGGCAGAATGAAGTGATGGAATAGCAGCAAATACATTCGCATTTCTACCATAAATAGAATCAAAAACAGATATTCCCAACAGCTCGTCAAAACGGCCGAGTCCCGCTACATTCCCTGGAGTATTGAGCACAACATCGAATCCATAGTTCATAGGATACCATGGCGGTGCTGCCGGATGAATATAATAACCTGCAAATCCTATCAGATTAACAAACAGGAAGACTAGAGAGAATCTGAGATAATCCATTCGCTTACCCGAGATATAAAGCCAAATGCCAAAGGCTATAGGAACAGGTACCCAACACAAATAAAATATTCCGGCAAAAAAATCGGCTATCTTATTATGGAATATGGCAAAATATTCATTTGGAGTAAGCAAGCTGCCATTATACATAATACCAAAAAGATTTTTCTCAGCTTCATAGACTCCTCTTACATCTATTGGGTTGACCTCATAATTGGGATATATACGCATCCAGTCGTATGAAATACCAAATATTATAAAAGGTATAAGAGCTACAGACAACTTGCGTGTACTTTTTCCCATGAAGAAAAGAAGCAGAAAAATACCACACATAAGGAAATGCTCGCTTCTAAGTCCCACAAAAAGGACATTGACAAGCAGGAACACCGCAACACAAAGCAATACTATAACAGACTGCTTTAATGTAGGCAAAGAAAATATTTTGTTCATTTTGATTTCAACTGTTTTTTACAATGCATAATGCGCACATAGGCAGTCCAGTTGGCAAGAACAGCAATGACTATCTGAGGAACAATAACAAAGTATAAAGCATCGAATGCTTCGCAATCCTGAAAAATGCCACAAAGTATTGCTCCCAAAGCTGTAACTACAACTCTTTCAGGACGCTGCATAAATCCCACCTTACATTCAATACCAAGCCCCTCAGCTCTGGCACGCACGTAACTTACCATAAGTGAGCCTATAAGCGAACATAATGTTATTATGGAACCCCATAAATTACCTTGGAGCAATAAAAAATAATTAATGCCACAAAGGGTAAAAAGTTCACTATAACGGTCGAGTACCGAATCATAAAGAGCACCAAACACACTCGACATTTTTCCTACTCGTGCCACACGTCCGTCCATCATGTCAAACAATCCGGCAAAAAGAACGAGTCCACCAGCCCAACCGGCAATGGTCAAAGCCAAAGCACGCTCCTGGAGTCCGGCCCAAATAAACATTACTGCTGCCACAATGTTAAGAAGCAAACCTACTGTTGTAATAATGTTAGGAGTGATACCTACTTTTATCATTCCGTTTACCAATGGATTTATAATCTTATAAATCAATTGCTGTAACCAATCACGATAATGCATTTTTGTTTGTTTTTAGTTTTATTATTTTATTAGTTCATTTTATTTAATCTGCCTTATTTACTAAGCTGTCTGTTTCCGCTCTTCCTCTGTATACATACATTTTCTGAAGAGGATAATTCCAAAACACAGCAATTATTACCGCCACAACTACCTTTGAAAAAATGAAAACATTATCAGACCTGAATTCATGTAAGCTGAATGTAGAGACAAAAGACCACAAGCCCTTATTAAAGAAATATGTGCCGAATGTATTCAACATCATACTGCCAAACCATACAATAAGATATTTTATAGCTACATACTTTTTCTTGCATCCCTGTGGTTGAAATACCCATCGGTAATTCATTATACAGTTTGTAATTCCACCTACTACAGCGCCGATTGCCACTATATAAATATATTGCAGACCGGTAACAGCCAGAAGTACCAATGTTGTCATAAAGTCAATACCTGTAGCTATCTGGGCTGTCAGCTGAGCCTTGACAAAACGCATAAGTCTGAATTTCCTTGTATTTATCTTATTATCAGCCATTTTTAATATCAACATACGAAATACTGAAGAACAAGAATTATAATACAACTATATATACCGGCCAGGATATCATCCATCATAACTCCTACACCTCCCCTGAAGTTTTCCATTCTGCGGATGCCCAACGGCTTGAAAATATCCAGCAAACGGAATAAGGCAAAAGCTACGAGTCCATAAACATAATCACCAGCCGCTACCGGCAAAAGTGCAATCCAGACTCCTACCACTTCGTCTATTACCACTCTTGAAGGATCTTCACCCCAGAATTCCTCCAACTTATCGGTTGCCCATATTCCGGCAATGGTACTTAATAAGATTAAAGATACTAATGTTACAAACAGTACCGTACCGGAAACAAAATAAGATATTACAAACCATATTATTGTAGCCAACAACGCGCCTGCTGTTCCCGGTGCCCATGGCGACAATCCGGAATAAAGAGCTGTTCCTATAATGACAGGTAATATCTTCGGTTTTCTTTCCATAAACTAATAATCAATATTCTAAAGATGTTATTTTTATACAAATCGACTAAAATTCCGGCAAAATTAGCAATAAATTCCGGGAAAGTATTTTCATATAATGATTTTTCACAATAGTTTAATTATATAATTATTAATATTGAGGTTTCCACTCACTTTCAATAGACATTATATAGAATAAGGTTTTAGGGTACTGATAATCATAATCTCTGTTTCTTATTCTATATAAACTCTAATAATTAACGTGAGTTCGACGAATTCAGAACAAAGTAAGCTGTGTGTCAATCGTTCGTGAAACATTGATACACGGTTTCTTTGGAAAGCAACAATATGCAGTTAGTGCACCCAATAGATTGACAATGAAATTATCAAATGTCCTGTGCCTTGAATGTTCCACCTGTGCTATATTTTTAAGTTCATCATTGACGGTTTCGATAATGGCTCGTTTCCTGAGAAGCAGCTTGTCTGAAACGGACATCAAAGCTCCTTTCATATTGCTTTTCAGCTTGGTTATAAGTTGTATTCCGTCAACGAACAGTCTCTCAAACAGGTTCTTGCTTATGTAACCTTTATCACCTACAAGCTTTCCATAGACAAGCTCCACAAAAGACTTGTATTCAAGAGGTTTACGGTCGTCAACATCACCGGGAGTGATCATGAAGTTGAGTAGTTCTCCACGCTCGTTGCATATAATATGCAGCTTAAATCCGAAGAACCAGCCCATAGAACATTTGCCTCTTTGTGCTATTCCTTTGAATGTCTCGTGGATATGGATTCTCTGATTCTTACATACATGTAAGGGAGTACTGTCAACGAAGCTTATGCCTGTGCACTTACCCAAAAGCACCTTTCTAATGAACAGAGCTAGAGGGATAGCCACCTCTTTTTCCAGTTCCACAAAGCGATTATATGAGACAACTTTTGGAAAAAGATGACGCATATGTTTGCAGATCTTTTCCAGATAGAAATGTTTCAGACAACGATAACCAGAGTCATGAAAAAGTATCATGATAAGCATGATTTCCGCCTTTGACATGGTGGAATCACGGTGATATTTGCGTTTTGCTGCTGGCTTAAGCGTATATTTTGCCATCATGGCATCAAAAAACTTACAGAATTGAAAATCAGCGAAGCTAAATCATCTGCCATACAAAATAATTCTATAACTTTGCTCTCGGTGATCATAGAGATTATTGTTTGTAAAACTTTGTAATTCAGCACTATAAAGATACAACAATTTTCGCTAATCACCAAATTTACAAGTACTTATAATTCGTCGAACTCACGTTAATTATATTTTTAATTTGTCCTGATTATATCCAGTCTATTAACATGTCTTTTTTGTGTAAGTAATAATTTCAACACCTAATTTGACAGTTGCTATGATACAGTTGACATGCTAATTTCAATTAGTTTTAAGAATATCTGTTTACTTCATTTTTTTACTTTCATAGTTTTGCAAAGTATCTATTAATACGCAAAATGTCCTAAAAATCCATATTATCCAATAACAAGAAAAATAGAATATTTACAGAGAAAAACAGAACACTTACATATCAAAAAGAATTGTTTTATTTGTAAGAATAATAAATTTTGCATATTATTAGAGTTTATATAGAATAAGGAACATGGATTATGATTATCAGTACCCTAAAACCTTATTCTATATAATGTCTATTTAACTGAAAAACAATATTCTCAAAATATGGAAATTGAAAGATATATAGATGACAAAATAATAGCTTATCATGACGATAGGATTATATTGATAAATCAGATAAATGAAGTAAAGACATACACTTCATCCCCAATAAAAGCGGAATGGTATATAGTAATATTGTGTACTGACGGTAAGGCCTCAATCAGCATAAACAATAATACGTATACTATGTCGAAAAATGATTTGCTGATATGTCACCCTCAAAGTATACTTGAGCATGGGATGATAAATATGAATTTCAGTTGTTGCGGCTTCTGCCTATCGCCTGAATACATTAAACAAATTATCGTTATATCAAACAACAACTGGAACGCGAAGGTTTTCATCGAAGAAAATCCTATAATACAACTCGACAAGGATGAAAACAATCTGTTTCTTCAGTATTATCACCTCATTAAATCAAAACTTGAGTCAAAGCCACACCAGCATCAGAAAGAATTGATTGATGCTCTGCTGATAGCTTTTATGTATGAGTTTCACGACTCTATGCAAAAACATGTAAAAATAAATCCGCCGAAATTCAATTCTGCCGATAATCTGTTCTCTTCTTTCTTAGACATACTTACCAACTCATACCCTAAAGAAAGATCTGTATCCTATTATGCCGAAAAACTTTTCGTCACTCCCAAATACTTATCTTCAATTTGTAAGGATGTTTGCGGAGATACAGCATCTGACGTAATAACACAGTATGTGAAACGAGATATAGAGTTTTTACTTAAATGTCCCAACAAAAGTATTAAGGAGATAGCAAATGAACTTAACTTCGGCAATCTTTCTTTTTTCGGGAAATATGTAAAAAGGAACTTCGGTGTATCACCTAAAGAGTTCAGAGAAAACATTACAAGCAGCATAAAGAATGTATAGTTGAAACCAATTTAATGAATAAAGTTTGGAAGCTGAAAAGTATTTCTTAAATTTGTTGTAATTTATATAACCGCTATTATGAATGGTATTTTATGTACTTATTCAATAATAAATCATCAATTTCACAAATATGAACAGAAGTATTACCTGCTTCCTTACTTTTACGGAAGATAAATTATCGGACAACAGTCTTGAGCAGTTTTCTCAGTGCAAGGACATTGTAAAAATAATCAGATTACAAAGGAATGATAATATAAATTCTTCAGAAACACTTCAGAAAATAGCCGGGCTTTGTGATACTGAAAATCTTCTCATCTGTACCAAACCCGATTCCATAAAATTGGGATTCAAAGGTATTGAAAGAATGGCCGATTATTTATGGCCGGCAAATACCGGAATGGCTTATTCCGATCATTATAAGATAAAAGATGGAATATGTGTACCTCATCCGCTAACCGACTATCAGACTGGAAGTGTAAGAGATGATTTTGACTTTGGCTCTCTTATTATATTCAGAACTGCATTGTTTCAGAAAGCTTTGAAGTTGCTTAAGAGTCAGAAGATATATAAGTATTCGGCAATGTATGCTTTGCGGCTTGCTATTTCAAGAATTTCCGAAATTGTTCATATAAACGAATTCCTTTATACAGAGAAAGAAACAGATTTAAGATTATCGGGCGAAAAACAGTTCGATTATGTAGACCCTCGCAACAGAGAAGTACAGATTGAAAGAGAGGAAGTTTTCACATGCCATCTGAAGGCTATTGGAGCATACCTTTCACAACGTACAAAAACTATAGACATAAACGAAGAGTGTTTTGAATATGAGGCGTCTGTTATTATTCCTGTCAGGAACAGAGCCAGAACTATAGGAGATGCTATCAAATCTGTCTTATCGCAGAAAACAGATTTCAGGTTCAATCTTATTATTGTTGATAATCACTCTGATGATGGTACTACTGAAATAATAAGGGAATATTCCCAAAAGACTTCATTGCCGGAAGTAACAGACATTAACCAATATAACATTCCTATAATTCATATAATACCCAAACGTGGTGATCTCGGAATAGGTGGTTGCTGGAATCTGGCTGTAGACCATGAATTATGCGGAAGATTTGCTGTGCAACTCGACAGTGATGATATATATAGCAACGAAAACACACTACAGACTATTGTACGTAAATTTCATGAGGATAAATATGCTATGGTAGTAGGGACATATAAGATGACAAATTTCAATCTTGAGACATTACCTCCCGGTATAATAGATCATAAAGAATGGACCGATACCAACGGACATAACAATGCCCTGCGTATAAATGGTCTGGGAGCCCCACGTGCTTTCTATACTCCTTTATTACGGAAAACAAGAGTTCCGAATACAAGCTATGGTGAGGATTATGCCTTAGGACTGGCTTTCTCAAGAGAATATAAAATTGGCAGAATATATGATGTCTTATATCTGTGCAGACGATGGGAAGGCAATTCTGATGCAGCTCTCAGTGTTGAGAAAATAAATAAGAACAATACTTATAAAGATAGTCTGAGAAGTCTGGAAATAAAAATCAGACAATTTATGAAAGAAGATTTTGTGTCATCACAACTTATCAAATGGGAACTCTGCAAAAAGAATCATGAAGCTTTAGATAATCTTAAAATCAAGGAATTCATAATAGGAGAAAATATAATAAAAGTACAATATAATCCTGCAAGAGCTGTTTCTACAATGGCAAAACTCGACAAGGAATCTATTGAAGCAAGACCGTGTTTTCTCTGCTTGAACAACAAGCCTGCCGAACAGGATTCATTCTCTATAGATGTGGGTATGAAATTCAGTATACGAGTCAATCCATATCCTATACTGCCTGCCCACCTTACAATTTCGTCGGAAGAACATATTCCTCAAGTTTTTTCTGATAAGTTGGATTTGCAGTTGCCAGGGAAAATACTCAATAAAATTGAAAAATACATAGGCAAAGGATATGCCTTATTCTATAATGGTGCCAAATGTGGTGCATCTGCCCCTGACCACTTTCATTTTCAGGCAGCACCTAAAAGATTTATTCCACTGATATCACAATGGGACAGGCTTTTTGGTACTGCAATCCCCGATTATCAGGAAATGCTAATTGATGGAAATACATGTAAAGGATATCAAATAAACGATTATCTGTGTCCGGTCAAGGTCTTTACTTCACCTTCTGGATATCTCGGAAATAAAATAGTGGGTATCTACCTAAATTCACTGCCTAAACACGACGGTGAGCATGAACCAAGATTTAATATGTTTGCGTGGAAAGACAGTAATAATACGCTGATTGTAGCTTTTCTTCCACGTACAGAACACAGGCCGTCATGCTTCTATCAGGAAGGAGAAGGTCAGATTATGGTAAGTCCTGGAGCTCTTGATATGGGAGGAATCTTAGTTGTGCCACGGGAAGAGGATTTCAATAAGATCAAAGATACTGATATAGTAAGAATCTTTGATGAGGTTTCACTGAAATAGATAAGCATAAAATGAAAATACCTGAAATTAATGTAGGAATTTTAACTTCCGGAAAAATATCATTTACTCTTAACGGGAATTTTGTAACTTCCGATGGAGATTTAGTTACAGGAGACTTTAGTGTAACTGATATTGACAACAATAAGACCGGCCTTCTGTTTACTCCCACAGACGGTTCATGCAGCTTTACTCTGCATAATGTAACCATTGGCATCAGTTATCATTGGGAAAGAGCAGAATCACAGACATTTACAGGGCAACTTAAAATAATACATAATGAAGATAATTCGGCACTCATTGCCATAAATATTCTTCCATTGGAAGATTATCTTGTAAGCGTAATATCATCTGAGATGAAGGCAACATCGTCATCCGAATTTCTAAAGGCTCATGCTGTAATATCAAGAAGCTGGATTCTTGCCCAGATAAAGAAGCACAACGAAATAGAACATAGATGCAACAACAGTAATGAGAAGAAATCAGACCTTAAATGGTACGACCGTGAAGACCATCTGCTATTTGATGTTTGTGCTGACGATCATTGCCAGAGATATCAAGGAATTACACGGGCAAGCAATCCTTCTGTTGCCGCTGCAATCAAGGAAACATCGGGAATGATACTGATGTACGAAAATGAGATTTGTGATGCGAGATTCTCAAAATGTTGTGGAGGTGTTACTGAGATTTTCAGTTCATGCTGGGAAGATAAGGATTATCCTTACTTAAGCAGTATAGCTGATACAGAAGAGATAAGAAAAGAAAGTTCGCATGGGAATTTTACAGGAGACCTGACTTTGGAGAAAAATGCAGAACTATGGATAAGGTCTGTCCCCGAATCGTTCTGCAATACTGATGATGACAGAATACTGGAACAGATATTAAACAACTACGACAGGGAAACCAAGAATTTCTACAGATGGAAGGTAGAATATTCTCAAAGCGAGCTTTCTGGAATTATTCATAGGAAAACAGGTACCGACTTTGGAGACATAATGGATATAATACCGTTAAGAAGAGGCAAGTCTGGTAGAATTATAGAACTTAAGATTATTGGTTCCAAGACTTCAAAAATTATAGGTAAGGAATTAGAAATCAGACGTACATTGTCTGACACTCATTTGTATAGCTCGGCTTTCGTTATTGATAAAGAGGATACTGGCATTAACAATATTCCAAATAAATTTGTCATTACTGGAGCAGGCTGGGGGCATGGTGTAGGATTGTGTCAGATAGGTGCAGCCGTTATGGGAGAGAAAGGATATGATTTCAAACAGATTCTCTTACACTATTACAAAGGAGCAAAGATTATGAAAGTTTATTGATAATAAGTAAAGCTGGGAGTTTTAATATCTTTATAACTTACTGGTTGCATTTATTTATATACCTGTATATATAACTGATTATTTTAATGTAAAATGAATATTATGAAAACACGTTCCCCATGGTTGTGGGTGCCTTCTTTATATTTTGCTGAAGGTATGCCCTATGTGGCCGTTATGATAATATCTTTAGTAATGTATAAAAGAATGGGGATATCGAATACGGAAGTGGCACTCTACACCAGTTGGCTTAACTTACCTTGGGTAATAAAGCCACTTTGGAGCCCGTTTGTTGATCTTATAAAGACTAAAAGGACCTGGATTGTATCCATGCAATTACTTATAGGAGCCGGACTGGCAGGAGTTGCATTTACAATTCCAACCGATTGTTTTTTTCAGATAACCCTGTCGCTATTCTGGTTGCTGGCTTTCAGTTCTGCTACTCACGACATAGCAGCTGACGGATTCTATATGTTGGGACTTACATCACACCAGCAAGCACTGTTTGTGGGTATAAGAAGTACTTTTTATCGTATGGCTACCATCACCGGACAGGGTTTACTTATTATGCTTGCCGGTTATCTGGAAAACAAATTTTCTGATATAAGCAAAGCATGGAGTCTTACATTTTATGTCATGTCCGGACTGTTTATAGGACTTTGGCTATATCACAAATTTGCGTTGCCTAAAGTGGAGGAAGATAAATCAGTTTTATGCACCGGCTGTGATTCTGAGAATCATAATAACACATTTTATCTTCTTAAATCCGTCTTCTCTACCTTCAGGTCTTTCTTTAATAAAAAGAATTCATGCATAGCAATACTTTTTATGCTATTATACAGGCTTCCTGAAGCACAACTTGCAAAAATGAGTATACCTTTCATGCTCGACCCAGTCGGCAGCGGAGGCTTGGGAATGACAACAGAGCAGATAGGTTTTACTCAAGGTACAGTGGGAATTATTGGTCTCACAATAGGTGGTATATTGGGAGGAATGGCTGTAGCACGCAACGGACTAAAAAAATGGTTATGGCCAATGGTATGGGCTATTTCCATACCTGACATAGTATATGTATATCTAAGTTATTTCCAAGACTCAGGACTTGCAGTAATAAATTTCTGTGTCTTCTTAGAGCAGTTTGGATATGGTTTCGGATTTACGGCTTATATGTTGTTTCTCATTTATTATTCAGACGGAGAAAGCAAGACTGCACATTATGCAATATGCACGGCATTTATGGCTTTGGGAATGATGCTGCCTGGAATGGTGGCCGGATGGCTACAGGAAATCATGGGATACAGAATGTTCTTCATATGGATTATGTTATGTACGTCTGCTACTTTTGCCGTGACTTCGCTTATAAGAATAGATAATGATTTCGGTAAAAAATAACTGTTGATGATATATGTAAAAATAAAGGTCCGGACAACAGACTGGAGTATTTTCCAACTGTTATCCGGACTTTTATATTGCATTATTATATTTTATGCTATGCTAATGTAAGTATCAGAAGCTGTGCTGTCAGAACTCGCAGGAACATTGTCAGAGGATATACGGTAGCATAACCTACTGCAGGAGCATCACAAGAGGTCTGATCGTTTGAGTATGCCAATGCAGGCGGATTTGTGGTAGCACCCGAAAGTACACCTATCAGAGTATAATAGTTGAGCTTGAATGCATATCTTCCCACCAATCCTGCAATAATCAAAGGAAGGATGGTAATAATCACACCATATCCTATCCATACGTATCCTCCGTGGTGGACTATAGTATCAACGAATCCTGCTCCGGCTCCTAATCCCACACAGGCAAGGAACAACGATAAACCTATTTCTCTAACCATAAGATTTGCACTCATTGTAGTATAAGTTATCAACTTGTATTGTGGGCCGAAACGACTTATCAGAATAGATACTATAAGCGGACCTCCTGCCAGTCCCAACTTAACCGGCTGAGGTATTCCCGGGAATACAAACGGAATACTTCCGAGAATACATCCCAATGCAATACCAAGGAAAATAGGTATCAGGTTAGGATGATTGAGTTGCTTAAGAGAATTACCGAGAACTTTTTCAGCCTGTCCCACGGCAAGTTCGTTACCAACAATCATGACACGGTCGCCTATTTGCAACTGCAAGTTTGGAGATGCAACCAGGTCTACACCCGAACGGTTAACCCTTATTACATTTGCTCCGAAACTGTTTCTTATCTTAAGTTGTGACAACATCTTACCGTTTACTTCCGAACGTGTAATTACCACACTGCGTGTTACAAGATCTGTTTCTTCGCTCTCCCAGTTCATTTCCGACTGACATCCAAGGAATGCTGTAATTGCTTCAATATCTATAGGAGCAGAAGTAAGAAGTATCTTATCGTTAAGTTTTAATACTGTATCTGCTCCGGCCATCTCAATCTGTCCGTTATCTGCATGATAAATATGAGATACAACAAAATATCTCTTTACAAGTGGGTGAATTTCACGAAGTTGTTTTCCTATTACAGATTCATTATGAATTTCTATAGTTACAGGACGAACGGTAAGTTCCTGAAGATGACCAGAACCACGCTTTGCATCGGCCTCTTCTGTATCGAGATTGACACGAAGTATGTATCTTAATCCCCAAAGAGAAAGTATACAGCCAATAACACCAAGTGGATAGGCAACAGCATAACCAAGGGCTATTTCTGGGGCATCTACTCCATTAAGGTCGCTATTAGCCTGCTGTGCAGCTCCCAAACCTGGAGTATTGGTAACAGCACCGGAAAGGATACCTACCATGGTAGTGATTGGCACACCTGATACCAAGTGAAGAACTATAGCAAGAACTACTCCCGAAAAGACAACAATCATTGCTACCATATTAAGGGTAAGACCACCTTTCTTGAATGCAGAAAAGAATCCTGGACCAACCTGAAGACCTATTGAATAAACAAAAAGTATAAGTCCGAATTCTTTCAGGAAATGCAACAGATGTTCGTCGAGATTCATATTAAAATGACCGAATATGATACCCACAAACAATATCCACGTAATACCTAACGAAACTCCGGCTACTTTAACCTTCCCCAGTGCTATACCTATCGTTATTACAATAGATAAAATAAGTACGGAGTGTGCTACTCCTCCTCCCCATAAATTGGGATAACCCATAAACAGGTTTTCAATTAATTCCATAATTACTGTTTTTTATTGTATTAAATGTTTTAAAATTCCGGTATCAATGTTTTTCAAGTCTGTTTGACCAATATATCCGAATATCCGGCCAACGGGATGCAAAGTTAATATCATTATTTAAAATAAGATAACATTCCTATTACGAAAATATGTGTTATCTTTGATTTCTATAAGATTATAAAGAATATTAATCTTTTTTATTTACTTGTGTAACTGAAGCTGGAATTATTATATCTACAGTTTACAGTTACCCGACCTATTAATAACTATTTTATAACGATTAAAACAATAACAACATGAAACTTAAACAATTTTATTTTATCACTGCCATGACTGCATTTACTTCTATCGCCTCACTTAGCCTTTCTTCGTGTAGCGATGACAGTTATGCTCCGGTTACAATTGTGAGTGTTACAGATAATAATATATTTCATTCGGAAAACGTAATAACCATTAATGCCTTCAGCAACGGACTGGAATTTAAGATAAAAGGCGGAAGCGGAATTTATGTGATACATAATAACAGCAGTGAATCATCGATTTCAGATATGACGGCAGCACTCTGAGAATTATGCCGGTTAGTATAGGTAAAGGATCTTTGGTTATCTCTGATAATGCCGGAAACAGCAGTATAATAAATGTCGAGGTAAAGAATAAAGCCAATACATTTAATGTAACTGGCATTGAGGCTGATGCATACGGACTTGACCTTACAATGAGACAAATTGAGAATATTAAAGATGATATTATGGACAATACTTTCGTACAGTCAGGAGGTAAATTTGTGTTTACATATACAGAACAGAACCAGAACGAAGGAAGTGTTTCATTATATCCAAACAGTTCGAACAATAGTCTGAGCGGTATATTCAGCCAGGAAACAAGATATTCGGATACTGACGGCAAACCATATCAGGAATTCAATATTACAATGGCAAATGGTAGCAAACATACTCTTATGCTTAAAGAGGAACGAATTTCATCCGACAGTACGGCTATATCTTTTATAGAAAATGTTACTACTGATTATAAATACGACTACCCTGCTCTTGAAAAAGCTGAATTGATAATCAACCTTCAAGCTCAGGTTTCCGAATAGTATTTGGAACTGAACTGTTGCTGTAACGCCTCTTTGAATAAATAACAGATTAACGAACTCCAAATAATGAAAGGAAATCCCGAACACATAGAAATTCAGTCTTTCGACTTATTTAACCGCATAGAACAGATTCACAGACAGCCCGCAGCATGTATATCCAACCTGCGGGCCAAATATATTCTACTAAGAAAAGTACTGGAACAAGCTTGCTACGAGCTTACAGCAGATGTTACAGCTGTTTTTGCGAATTTATTTTCCAGGCTTGATTTTATATGCAAGGAGAAGAAAATGAATCCGTCGGACAGATATGCCATACAAACGATGAGACGTAACTGTAACTCTGCCTCGGACGATGATTTCAAAGCCGACATGAATGAATATCTATATGATCTGAGAGCATTGGTGAGGTTTATTTCACTTGCCTATGAAGAAGATATACCGGCATCTATTCTACCGGAGATTCCTCATTCAAACCGTCCTTATAGCGGCACCAGACTATCGCATATTCCTTATGTAAGAGCGTCTGTAAACAGCTGGAATGATTCTCTTATTTATGCGGCAACAGACAGCAGCGATGACCCTTTCATCATAATAAATTATGCCAAAGGTGGATACAACAATGATTTGATGTATATATCCAACCTGCTCAAGGAAAATATGCAAATAAATCTTCTTGATGTAAAGGTTGATGAAGAAAATCATTATATACCTAAACTGATTATTCTTTATCCGGATTATCTTATCGATATCAGTTCGTTATCTGCATGTTTCAGAGAGTATGGACATCATCCTTACAATTTCTTTATAAACAGGATAAAGCCTAAAGCCAATTCGTACCAGATTCTGTTGGGAAATCTTGCAGGACAATTGCTTGACGACTATGTAAACGAAAAAAGCGATAGTCCGGTAACTTATGCCAATACATTAAAAAAATTCTTTTCAAGTGCAGCACTCGACTTCTGTACATGTAATATACCTGCCGATTTTCACAGTCAGGCACAAACTCAGATGATGAATATACGGTCTTTCGTTAACGATATTCTTCCTCACAGTATTTCGTCATTCAATAAAAAGAATGTTATGCTTGAAGCATCGTTTATATGCGAAAAGCTTGGTCTCCAAGGTCGTGTGGATTTATTGCAAAAAGATTTTAATGTACTTATAGAACAAAAGGCCGGAAAAAAAGACGAATATAACCACAGACATAAAGAAGATCATTTCCTGCAGATGATGTTATATCATGGAGTTCTTATGTACAACTTCGGTAAAGAGACGGAAAATATGCAGACTTTCCTGCTTTATTCGAAATATACTGACGGACTGATGATTGAACATTTTTCTGAAAAGCTTTTCAGAGAATGTATCAGACTAAGGAATATGATAGTATGCAACGAAATGTCTCTTGGAGAAGGAGAAATTAAAAATCTTATAGAAAATATTAATCCAGACCTGCTAAATGAGTTAAATACCAACAGCAAGCTTTGGACCAACTATCAGGAACCCGAATTATATGGAATTATCCAAAACCTTAAACATAATTCACCGTTGGAAAGGGCTTACTTTGAAAGGTTTTATACTTTCGTGGCCAAAGAATCTATATTGGCAAAAACTGGTGGCAGTACAGATTCTTCAAGAGGATTTGCCGGAACATGGCATATTCCTCTATCAGAAAAGATAGAAAACGGTAATATCCTGTTAGGACTGACTATTAAAGATAAAAAGAAAAGTTCTCCAAGCAAAGGTTATGACCTTATAGAGCTTAATATTCCTGCACAAGGTGAAGACTTTCTGCCTAATTTCAGAAAGGGAGATATCATAATCTTCTATTCGTATCATAATAACTTACCCGATGTAAGAAAAGAAATTCTTCAAAAAGGAAACATACTTGAGATATCGCACGACAACATTACAATTATACTCAGAAACGGGCAACAGAATAAAGATATTATAGGTGGTGATAACGATGTTTTTGCCATTGAGCACGATTCTTCCGATATTTCGGCGACAAGCAGTATCAGAGGGCTTTTTTCTTTTCTGTCGGCAAGACACGACAGAAAAGAACTTCTATTGGGAATCAGGCCTCCTGAAACAGACAACAATATATGTCTCAATGGTAATTATGGAAGATTCAACGATATAATTCTCAAGGAAAAACAGGCAAATGATTATTTTCTGCTGGTAGGACCTCCCGGAACCGGCAAGACTTCGTGTGCACTTAGGTTTATGGTTGAAGAGGCTTTGTCGGAAGAGAATACCTCGCTTCTTCTTTTATCGTACACCAACAGAGCCGTAGATGAAATATGCAGTATGCTTGTAGATTCCGGTATTGCCGGAAAAAATCCTTTCATCAGAATTGGAAACGAAATGTCGTGCGACAGAAGATATACAGATTATCTCCTGAAAAATTCTGTTTCCGACTGTCCCAGACTTCAGGATATAAAAAACAAATTGCTTTCTACACGTATTTTCGTTGGTACTACCACGGCTATCAACAACAGGCTTAACATCTTTGATATCAAGCATTTCGATATTGCAATAATAGATGAAGCCTCGCAGATTCTGGAACCGGATATCATTGGTATCCTGTCGGCTAAGACTAATATAGATAATGCAATAAGCAAATTTGTTCTGATTGGAGACTACAAGCAATTGCCTGCCATAGCTATACAGAATGCAGAAGATGCAACCGTATCCGATCCTTTACTGAAAACTATTGGAATATCCGACTGCAGAAACTCTTTATTCGAACGTCTGTATAGGATAAGCGGAAATAATGTAAAGAGTGTTTTGCGGAAACAAGGACGAATGCATCCTGCCATAGCCGTGTTTCCTAATAATACATTCTATTATAATGAGCAACTGGAAAGTGTGCCTCTCGAACATCAGCTGGAAGACTTTCCATACAGTCACAGCAGCATAGATAATGAAGAAAATAACAATATTAATAAATTGCTAAGAAACAGAAGAATGATATTCATTCCATGTGATACACCAGAGCAGAATTCTTCATATTCTGAAAAAGCAAATATTAATGAGGCAAAAATTGTAGCATGTATGCTCAAATCTATTTATAATCTTACAGCCGATTGTTTTAATGCAGATAAGACAGTAGGTGTAATTGTGCCTTACAGAAATCAAATTGCAATGATAAGAAAAGAGATTAGTTCTCTTAATATACCCGAGCTTCAGAATATTTCTATAGATACCGTTGAAAGATATCAGGGCAGCCAAAGGGATGTTATTATATATTCGTTTACTGTTAGGAATTTCAGCCAACTGAATTTCCTAACGTCAAATACATTCCATGAAGATGAATTTATAATAGACAGAAAATTAAATGTAGCCATAACCCGTGCCAGAAAGCAACTTATTCTTACAGGAAATCCTAAAGTATTGGGTGCCAACATTACTTTTTTCAAACTTATGGAATATATAAGAATGAGCAATGGATATATCGAAACCAATACAGACGACTTCTGCAAAGGAAATTTCAGTATACCTGAATATAACTCTTGTTGGGATATTAATAGTTGTACTTATTCTCTTCCGGAACATTTCAAAATTTTATTTGATAATATCATTGAAAAGAATCCTGCTCTTAAAGATATAATGAAAAAAAACTCAGAGGCACGTAATAGAGAGTTAATATCTTATGGCAGAACCGACTTTTCAATAAGAGATATAACTCAAGAAGAATTTGCTTTACTATACAACTACTATAATATGAGAAAACAATATTCTGCCGCACGTTCACTATTCGAAAATCATGGAAGCTGGTTTAGAGATGCAGTAAGAAACGTTTCCGGCAGAGTGGTTTTCTGTGACTTGTCATACGAATCATCAGCTTCCGGAATGGCATTTATGGATATTTGCAGATCATACAGGCACACAGATATGAATTATTTAGGAGTACACCCAATATATGAATTATCCGAAATAAGCAGAAGTTTTCTCGAAGATGAAAGCTACAAGCATGCAAAGGCCTCATTTTATCCGCGTATTACGGCTATAAAGGACAATTTCTGGAGTGTTCACTCTATATTGCCGGAACTTGTGATTTTCAATCTGTCAAGTATCTTCGACAGGATTTCGCCATTAGAGGCAAGACATTTAGCTGTTCAGATTAATCAAATAGCGCATGCACACCCTCTAAATCACTATATTCTGATATATAGGGATGACGCTGGTGAAAGAATGAATATAAACTCATACAGAGCTTTCTGTTGCAGTCTGAGTAAAATCTTTGCTAAATTAAACGAGAAAATGCCGGTCTACGCAAAGTTCTATTACAACCAACAGAACGACAAGCTGAATGCTGCTGATAGCTGTTCAGGTAATCCTGAATATGGTAGCTTTATTTATGAAATCATATCAAACAGATAAAGATTTAAGTAACAGTAAACATTTATATTAATATATTATAGAGCGAAATCTTTTCAATATAACTCTCATGGGAACCGTTCATAACAACAATAGTACAGGAAAGCGCGCAATAATAGTCGGTGCTACATCAGGTATAGGATACGAAGTGGCAAAAATACTTTATTCAGAAGGCTGGATAATAGGTATAGCAGGAAGAAGAGAAGAAAATCTGATACATATCAGAAAGGAACTTGGTGAAAAAAACATTTTCATAAAGACCATAGATATCAGAAAGGACGAGGCAGAAGAGCTTCTTTACGAACTTATCCGTGAAACCGGTGGTATGGATCTGTATTTTCACAGTTCCGGTATCGGACATCAGAATTATTCTCTGCAGAAAGAAATTGAAATTAATACAGTTGCTACAAACGGCGTAGGATTCACAAGAATGGTTGGTGCCGCTTACAGATACTTCAAAGAACATAATAACGGCAACGGTCATATTGCCGTTATAAGTTCTATTGCCGGAACAAAGGGACTTGGGGCAGCCCCTGCATATTCGGCAACAAAAAGATTCCAGAACATATATATTGATGCTTTGGAACAACTTTGCCACATAAACAATGAGAAGGTTTCCTTTACAGATATTCGTCCTGGATTTGTTGGTACCGGATTACTTAACGACGGGAAAAACTATCCCATGCTTATGAAAGCAGATTATGTAGCAAAACACATTGTATCGGCACTCAACAAAAAGAAAAGAACAGTAATAATCGACTGGAGATATCGTGTTCTTGTTTTCTTCTGGAAAAGGATACCGGGATTCATCTGGAAAAGGATGAAAGTAAGAAACTGATAGATTAACTGATAGTTAACCGATATGCTTGTAGACCAATATGTTTGTATTATTGTATATTAATTTATAATTATAATTTTGTATAAACTTACAACATCAGGAAGTGGAATAAGGCCGATGTTTCATTAATCCTTAAGATTGTATATCATGTTCAGTCCCCACTTCTTTACATCCAAAACCGGATAGCTCA
>JAXEBI010000130.1:0-41418 GCA_034094155.1 Phocaeicola sp. | reverse complement strand
CGCAAGCCTAATGTTGAATCAATCACATTGGATAAAAGAGCATCAAATTGTTCCATGATTGAAAATATTCCGCCAAAAGGGATGATTTTCTCCGATTTTATTTGTACTTTAGCCATGTCAGATGAAGATTTATTTGATTTTTTATATGCAACACTAAGTTAAGTGAATCTTCTGACATAACAAAGTACTGGGCAATATATTATTACTCAGTACTTTAAATTATTTTTTTTTGAAATGAGTTGCGGAATTAAGGATATATTTAACGCTTCAATTAATTTATACCTAAAATACCATCTTTCTAATTATAATATTTACAATTTTCTTTTAAAAACGAATCAGAAAATATAGAATTACGCATCAAGATTAAAAAAAAATATATATATTTGCAAAACACGAACTAAAGTATTAACAAACTATACCTAATCTGTTAACTTTATACATACTATTTATATTTATAACCCCCAATTAGCCCTAAATGTTTAATTATGAAACATCGTTTTTTATTTAGTAAACTCTTCTCGAAGAGTGCTTTACTTTTAGGAACAATTACCTCAATGTCCTATCCTAATCAAATGCTTGCTGATGAACCTACAAATGAAAGTTTATCAATTCAAACAACATTACAAAGTATTGAAGTTAAAGGTACTGTTGTAGATGCAATGGGAGAGCCTATTATCGGAGCAACAATCTTAGAAAAGGGAAATCCCACCAACGGAACTATAACAGATCTTGATGGAAACTTTGTATTAAACGTATCATCTAATGCTTTATTACAGATTTCCTATGTAGGATATGAGACTCAAGAACTTGCCGCAACAAGTGGTACCATTCTACGAATTGTATTAAAAGACGATTCCCAAGCATTGGAAGAAGTCGTTGTAGTGGGATACGGTGTTCAGAAAAAAGTTAACCTTACAGGAGCAGTGTCCGCAGTAGAGGGTGAAGAATTAAGTTTAAGACCGGTAGCCAATGCAACACAAAGTTTGCAAGGTATGGTACCGGGACTGACAGTAACCAATGGAAATTCAGGACGACCAGGAGCCAGTGCTTCATTAAGTATCCGAGGACAAGGAAATCTTTCAGGTTCTGCAGCTCCATACGTATTGGTAGATGGTGTAGAAATGAGTCTTTCAGACGTAAATCCTAATGATATTGAAAGTATTTCTGTATTAAAAGATGCTGCCGCATGCTCTATATATGGCGCAAGAGCTGCATATGGTGTTATTCTTGTAACAACCAAAAGAGGTCAAGAAGGTAAGATGCGCGTAAGTTATCAAGGTAGTGTAGGCTGGAGTACTCCAACAGTTCTTCCAGAAATGGCAAACTCTCTTGATTTTGTAAAATTCTGGAATGATGCATGTGTCAATGCAAATGCTGCAGCCAATTCTATGTATTCGGATGAAAAGATTGCTCAACTTGAACAATTTATAAAAGACCCTAATAGCGTTGACCCATGGGCTGATTTGAATGGTCAGAATAATCTTATTGCCGCTTTTGAAAATACAACAAAAGGTTTAGGTAACACAGATTATTTTAAACTACATTATAAAGATTATGCTTTTAAACAAAATCACAACTTAAGTCTTAGTGGCGGTAACAAAAAAGCACAATACTATGTATCCGGAGGTGTCTATACAGAAGATGGTATACTTAGATATGCAGATATAGGATTTAAACGTTTCAATTTTAATACAAGCATTAATTCAGAACTTACAAATTGGTTAAGGATGAAAGTTAATGCCAAATACATGCATTCAGACAATGACACTCCTTTCGGGACAGGAGGTTTGTCTGAAGGCTTTTATCATTCACTGGCTCGTTTCCGTCCAACAGTAAGTCCTATTGACCCTAATGGACATTTCACAGAATTATCAATGATACCATATCTTCAGAGCGGAACTTTTACCAATGACCAAATTGACGACATGTCTCTTACCGGAGGATTTGAAGTTGAACCAGTAAAAGACTGGAAAATATTCCTTGACTATACATATAAACAAAACAACGGGAACTATAAGGCAATGAATGTTGCTCCTATGATACCTGGCGCAGATAATGAAACTTTATATAAAGGAACCAGAAGTGATTTGGGTGTAGACGCAAACGGTTCTTATACCAGGGCCATGCAAACAACAAGATATCAGACTATAAATCTATATTCAAATTACATGTTCTCTTTAGGTAAAAACAACTTCATCGTTATGGCAGGTTACCAGGAAGAAGATTATAGCTACAATTATATGTATAGTTATGTAAAAGATCTTATTTCTTCCACTGACTCTGGCTTGAACTTGGGTACAGGCGACAAGACCATAAGCGAAACGCGTAATGGATGGGCCACAAGAGGTTTCTTCGGTAGAATCAATTATGACTACGACAGTAAATATCTACTTGAGATCAATGGTCGCTATGACGGTTCTTCCAGATTTGCCGCAAATCATCGATGGGGATTCTTTCCTTCAGTTTCTTTAGGGTGGAATATATACAGAGAAGCCTTTTTTGAACCTTTAACAGACATTGTATCAAACTTAAAACTTAGAGCATCTTGGGGATTACTTGGTAACCAGAGTGGCGCCGGTTTATATACATTTGCCTCCACTATGGGAATTACGACCAAAGGAAGCTATTATTTCCAGGACGGGAGAGATATGTACATAAATGCCCCAGGAGTTGTTGTAACAAACACGACTTGGGAAAAAGTTGAAAGCAAAAACATTGGATTAGATTTTGCTTTTTTTAACAATGCACTGACTGGAACATTCGATATTTTCCAACGTGACACAAAAGATATGCTTGGTCCAACGGCAAAATTGGCAGACTTTTTTGGCGCAAGCGCTCCCGATACCAATAATGCATGTATGCGGAACAGAGGTTGGGAATTATCACTTAATTATCGTGGAAAAATCACAAACGACATAAACTTCAGCATCGGTGGATCAGTTTCGGATGCTGTATCAGAAGTTACCGCTTATGAAAATCCAACATTTACAAATCCTGCAGGACAATGGTATGTAGGAAGAAAAGTCGGTGAAATATGGGGTTATCGTGCAAGTGGTTTAATTCAAACCCAAGAAGAAGCTGATGAATATAACAGTAAATATGACTTAAGTTACCTTAGTACACAAAAATGGACTCCTGGAGATGTTAAATATATCGACTTGAATGGAGATAACAAAATAGACAAAGGTATTAATACTCTGAAAGATATGGGAGACCTTACAATTATCGGCAACACTACTCCACGTTATCAATATACTGTAAATGGTTCAATTTCATGGAAAGGTTTGTCGCTAAGTTTGATGTTCCAAGGTGTAGGAAAAAGAGACTGGGCTCCTAACGGAGTATACTTTTGGGGAAGCAGTTCATTTGCACAAGTAACCGTATTTAAGGAGCACATGGATTACTGGACTCCTGAAAACACGGATGCATATTATCCTAAACCATATACCAACTCAGCCGGCGCTGTTGGACAATATACAAACAAAACGACCCAAACATGTGACTTGTATTTACAGAATGCCGCATATTGCCGCTTGAAGAATCTTACTATCACTTACGACTTGCCACAAAACTGGATAAAAGCAGCAGGTCTTAACAAAGTACAAGTATTCTTCTCAGGGGATAACTTGCTAACATTCACTAAACTTGCCGGAATGTTTGATCCCGAAGCAATCTTCACATCAAACGGATATACCAATGAAGGGGGTAAAAACTATCCTATGAACAAAGTATTGTCAGTAGGTGTTATTGTAAACTTATAAAATAAAGACTATCATGAAAAAGTATCATTATATATTGGGGCTTGCATTAACTTTAGGACTAAGCGGATGTTACGATTTAAATAAGACTCCAGAAAACCAGCTTTCTACAACTACAGCATTTCGTACTACAAATGAAATTACAAAATATCTTAACCAGTTCTATGAAACAGCTCTAAGAACCCAACCGGGTGGAGTAAATGGTGGTGGTATTGCAATGGGAGATGAATCAAGTGATAACATGATTCCGAATGCCATCAATACAAGACTTAACGGCGATTTGACACTAAGTAATGCATCAGACATGACAAATTATACAAGAATAAGAAATGTTAATTATCTTATTAATAATTTAGATAATTGTACAGAAAATGGCGCCGCAAAGGATCAGTGTATAGGCGAAGCATATTATTTTAGAGCATGGTATTATTATCAGCTTCTTATAGACTATGGTGATATAACATGGTTGGAAGAAGTTTTAGATCCGGTGCAAGAACAGATGAAACGTCCTAGGGATAGCAGATCTTTCGTAGCGGATAAAATTCTTAATGATCTTGATATAGCAATTGAGCATCTACAACCACAAAGCAGCAGCGCAACAATGAGAGTTCATAAAGACGTTGCAAGAATACTTAAAAGTGAAGTAGCCTTGTTCGAAGGTACATGGGAAAAATACCATAAGGCAAAAAACACACCATTTTATGACAAGACCATTACTGATGAGAAGATAAAAGACTACCTGACTCAAGCTGCAAAAGCCGCAAAAGATGTCATAGATGACGGCAGATGGTCAATTTATAAAGGAGACCCTCTAACATGTTACAGAGATTTGTTCATAACTCTTGATTTATCTACTAATCCGGAGGTTTTATGGTGGAAGAAGTATGATGCTTCTGATAATATAGGACATTCGGTTACACGTTTTCTGAATCAGGGTGGCGGTAGGACAGGTGCATCTTCTTCTATCATAGACGATTATCTGACTATTGAGGGAAGGCCTTTTATTGGAAATGAACGAGATGAAGCAAAAAAGATTTATGGAAAAGAACTTGAACCAACAGTAAGGGATCCGCGTTTATCACAATCTGTTTGTATACCAGGACAACCTTTGAGACCAAACGACGCATATATATTCAAGTATCCACCTCTTGACGGTAATAGTTATAACCAAAATACAACAGGATACTCTATCTTAAAATATGTAGAATTTAATACTACTTATGAACCTACAATTGATGGTGAATTCAAGAGTCAGGCTCCTGCCATTCAGTTCAGGTATGCAGATGCGTTATTAAATTATGCCGAAGCTTTAGCTGAACTTGATGGTGCAGCAAATGCATCTGCCATTCAAAATGCTTTAAAACCTTTGAGAGATAGAGTTGGTATGCCCGGAGTTGATTTCGATAGAGAATATAATACTTCCGCAGATTATCCTTTTAAAGATTTAGACAAATATATTCAGGCTGTAAGAAGAGAACGAAGAGTTGAAAAAGCATTTGAAGGAAGACGTCTCTTTGATATTCTTAGATGGGCTGCCGCAGACATTCTTATAAAAGGCAAAACTCCTACAGGAGCACTATTCGTTGGCAGTGATTTGGAAAAGAATGAATTCTATACAGACATTAATGGTAATTATTCACTTAAATATGACCAAGAGTCTGGTAATAATCTTTTCTTAACCGGCAAACCAGGAGACTCTAAAAGATTTATTATCCCATTCGATCCAAAACTTTGTCCTGACGGTTGGGGATTTAAGCTTGACAGAGATTATTTATTGCCAATCAAAAATGAAATGATGTCACTAACCGGAGATAAATGGACACAAAATCCCGGTTGGTAAAGTTATTATGTGTATTATTATTTAATACTCTTATGGATTCACCCTTGTTCACTTTTATTACAACAAGGGTGAAATATATTTATAATTAATTTTCTATCCCAGTTATATAGCTTCAGGAATACGACATAAAGCAAACTAAAGAATGAATTATACAATGAAAAAGATCAAACAATCACTACCACTCAATATTTTAGGAACAGTTGTCATTATTTCCGCAACATCATGTATTGACAAGCAGAAGAATGAGACAACAGAACAATACAATATCGTTTATATAATGACTGACGATCATACCGCACAAATGATGAGTTGTTATGATAACAGATATGTTGAGACACCAAATCTTGACCGCATTGCAGCAGATGGAGTTAAGTTTACAAATAGTTTTGTAGCCAATTCGCTCAGCGGACCAAGTCGCGCATGTTTACTTACAGGAAAACATAGTCATGCAAATGGTTTCAAAAGTAATGAAACAGACATATTCGATGGTTCACAGCAAACAATGCCTAAGCTATTGCAGAAAGCAGGATATCAGACTGCGATAATAGGCAAATGGCATCTCATTAGCTTACCAACAGGCTTTGACTATTGGGAAATTCTTCCAGGACAAGGGGATTATTATAACCCTCGCTTCATAAAAATGAACAATGATACTATAACAGAAAAAGGCTATCTCACAAACATTATAACAGAAAAAAGTATCAATTGGATTGAAAACCAAAGAGACAAGAACAAACCTTTCTGTTTGTTTATTCACCATAAAGCCTGTCATCGTAACTGGCTGCCTGAAATAAAATATCTTACTGAATATGAAGATAAGACTTTCCCCCTTCCAGACAATTTCTATGACAATTATGACGGACGAGAGGCTGCAAAAACTCAAGAAATGAGTATTTTTGAGGATATGGACATAATATACGATACTAAAATGTACCAAAAAGATGTAAACACTCCATTAAAACCTGCATATGAAGCTTTTGTAGGACGTCTAAATCAAGAAGACCGTAAAAAATACGATGATTTCTATCAACCTATTATAGATAGTTTCTACAATAAAAAGCCACAAGGAAAAGAACTTGCAGAATGGAAATTTCAGAGATACATGCGTGATTATGCAAAGGTTCTGAAATCATTTGACGATAATGTGGGGCAGATTCTTGATTTTCTTGAACAGAAAGGAATGCTAAAGAATACTCTTGTTGTATATACTTCGGATCAAGGATTCTATATGGGTGAACACGGTTGGTTCGACAAACGTTTTATGTATGAGGAATCAATGAGAACTCCACTTATAATGCGTTTGCCAGACAATATGAAACAGAAAGCCAAAGGAGATATTCCACAAATGGTTCAGAACATAGACTACGCACCCACATTCCTTGAAATTGCAGGCGCAAAGATACCCGAAGATATTCAGGGGGTTTCATTATTACCGTTGCTTAAAGGAGAGAAACCTATAAACTGGCGCAAATCTCTTTATTATCATTTCTATGAATATCCAGCTGAACACATGGTCAAACGTCATTATGGAGTACGTACAGAAAGATATAAACTTATACACTTCTATAAAGATATTGATGTATGGGAACTATACGACCTACATGAAGACCCTAAAGAGATGAACAATCTATATGGTAAAACCGGTTACGAAAAAATCACTGAAGAGCTAAAGACAGAACTTATTAAACTTCAAACTCAATATAAAGATCCTATCGAGGAGAATCTTAAGAATCTCTAATAAAGAATCAAAAAAAATACAATAAAATGAATCTGCTTTCTTTCATCAAGTTTGTAAATTAAACTTAATGTAAAGAAGGCAGATTCATTTTTTACAGACACATACTATATAAAAGACAATCATAAGTTTCTTCTAATAAAATTCTAATTTAATTTTAATCAGAATTTAATATTGTACATAAAAACACAACTGTACCTTTGTGAAAAAAATGATTTTCTGGACAGATTATTTAGCAAGAATTGGTTGTGCCTTTTTAATGGGTACACTTATTGGTATTGAGCGGCAATATCGCCAGCGTAATGCCGGCCTTCGTACAAACATTTTAGTATCTGTAGGTTCCGCAGCATTTACAGTCTTGTCTTATGCTATGACATCAGTTAACGGTGATCCTTCACGCATGGCAGCACAAATTGTTTCCGGAATAGGTTTTTTAGGAGGTGGACTAATTTTAAAAGATGGAGTTTCCGTTAGAGGATTAAATACAGCTGCAACTATATGGTGTTCTGCTGCCTGTGGTACACTATCCGGGGTAGGATTATACAAAGAATCAGCCATATTGGTGGCATTTATTTTGGCAACTCACTGTGTTTTACGTCCTCTCTGCACTTTTTTTGAAAAGAAAGCAACAAAAACTATTTGCTATTCCTTACGTACAGAATGCCAGCGGGAAGTTTCAGATAATATACAAAAGCTTATTATGGATACATTATCCTTTAAACAAAACGTAAAACTGAACTCTCTTTTCTATAAAGGCAATGAAGAACGGATAACCGTATATTGCGAAATTGAGACATTCGGTGAGCACAAAGCATTACTTGATTTACTTGTATCACGTTTGCATTCACGTGCGGATGTTTTTAGTGCAGGATGGAAAGAACTGGAATCTCCTCAAGAAGATTTTTAAATAATAAGTGTAAATATAATAAGGTGAGGGGATTTATAATATGATTGCTTTAAGTACAAATATATTTATGTAAATACTGTTTAATTCTCATCGACTATGTTTTGATATTTATTTCATGATTATTTTTTATGCTTTTAAAGATATAGGGGATGTACGATAAAAACAGTAATTATACAGCATATCACCATAATGAAAAACTCCGTACCAGAAGTTGAACTCTTCTGATACGGAGGCTATGTTTACTGATATCCTATTTATTATATTATAATGGATATCGTTTAAAACTCAATGGAAAGATTAATCTTCTACTACCTGAAAGTCATCTTTACCTACTCCACAAACTGGGCATACCCAATCTTCCGGAATATCTTCGAAAGCTGTACCAGGAGCAATTCCACTTTCCGGATCACCTACTTCAGGATCATAAACCCAATCGCATACTGTGCAAATGTACTTTTTCATAATGTTCGTAAATTAAAAATAGTTAGTCAAAAAAAATATAATACACTAATTATTAATAAATCAACATACAGCCGTCGGTTCAAATAAGCACTTCATATAAACATAAGAACAGATTAACCTCTCATAACAATGAAGTTCATATACTATGACCAATAAACATAATTATACTTTGTGACTGTATGATAACTCTGTTAATTATATAACAAAAGTATATATAAGATTGTTTAAATCAAAATTCATTAAACAAATTTTTTTTCAATTCCTCCATACCTTCGGAAGCACCTTTCGATATTACATTGACTTTTCGGCCGGAAGATATATTTACCTGCTTAGGGTCAATAAGATAAACAGGCACTTTTAATGGAACATAATTTAGTAAACCTGCAGCAGGATAAACATTAAGCGATGTTCCTATTATTACAAATATATCTGCCTTCTCAGCATAGTCTATTGCTGTTTCTATCATAGGAACAGCCTCACCAAACCAAACAATAAAAGGACGCAATTGTGAGCCGTCATCGGCAAGGTCCCCTATTTTTACTTCATAATTTTCGGGAGTAAGTTCTTTTATATATTTCGGATTATTGGGCTGAAGAGAAGAAGTCACTTTGGTAAGTTCACCATGCAAATGAATAACATGCGAACTGCCTGCACGTTCATGCAGATTGTCTACATTCTGTGTAACAATAGTTACATCGAATCTTTCCTCAAGTTCGGCAAGAATCTTATGACCTCTGTTGGGCTCAACCTCAAGCAACTGTTTGCGGCGCTCGTTATAAAAATTAGTAACCAATAAAGGATCCGCGGCATAACCTTCAGGAGTTGCCACCTGTTCAACAGGGTATCTGTCCCACAAGCCTCCCGAGTCTCTAAAAGTACTGATTCCACTCTCCGCACTCATGCCTGCACCTGTCAAAACTACTATTTTTTTCATGTTAATCTCTCCTTTTTATATATTATAAATGCAAAAATAAGAAAAAATATAACTTAAAACTCCTCTGTTTCAAAGAAAAAAGATACCTTTGCCACCCGAAATATAAATATAATAACACATAATTATTTTATGGACAAATTCAGTTATGCCATTGGCCTTGGTATCGGCCAGAACTTGAAGAGCATGGGTGCTCAGAATATCGAAGTAGAAGATTTTGCACAGGCTGTTAAAGATGTACTTGCAGGCAACCAAACTGCAATCAGTCATACAGAAGCTCGCGATATCGTAAACAAGTATTTCACCGAACTGGAAGAAAAAATAAATTCTGAAAACATTGCCAAAGGAAAAGCCTTCCTTGAAGAAAACAAGAAAAAGGCTAATATCGTGACTTTGCCAAGCGGTCTTCAGTATGAAGTAATAAAAGAAGGTAACGGAAAACAACCTAAAGCTACCGACCGTGTACGTTGTCATTATGAAGGTACACTTATTGACGGAACATTGTTCGACAGTTCAATAAAGCGTGGCGAACCTGCCGTATTTGGTGTTAATCAGGTTATTCCGGGATGGGTTGAAGCATTGCAGCTAATGTCGGAAGGCGCAAAATGGAAACTATATATTCCTTCAGAACTTGGATACGGAGCACATGGTGCAGGTGATATGATTCCACCTCACAGCACTTTGGTTTTCGAAGTTGAACTTATAGAAGTTCTTTAATCAGAACTATTCTCAGAAAACAATTAACTAAAATATTAATATCTTAAAATCAACAAAGGTAAATGAAGAAAAGTACAGCTTTTATGGCGTTGGCTTTTGCTGCCGGACTTGCTTCATGCGGTCAGACAAGCACTCCAAAAGCTAACATGAAGAGTGATGTAGATACTCTTTCTTATATGATGGGTGTTAGTAATACACAAGGTTTGAAAGATTATGTAGTTGGTCGTCTTGGCGTTGACACAACATACATGGCAGATTTTATCAGAGGTATAAAGGAAGGTTCTAAAGCAACTTCTGACAAAGAAAAAGCTTATATGGCTGGTATGCAGATTGGCCAGCAGGTAAGCGGTGACATGTTTGATGCAATAAGCCAGCAGTTGTTCGGCAACGACTCAACTCAGACTTTAAGCAAAGAAAATTTCTTGGCAGGTTTCATCTCTGCAGTTGAAGGCAACAGCCTTGTCGCAGCAGATTCTGCTTCTGTATATGTACGCACCAAAGCTGAAGCAATAAAGGAAAAAGCTTTAGAAGCTCAATATGGTGAATACAAGAAAGAAAATATAGCTTTCCTTGAAGCCAACAAGAGCAAAGAAGGTATCAAGACTACAGAAAGTGGCTTGCAGTACAAAATAGTAAAAGAAGGTAAAGGTGCAATCCCAACTAAAACAGACCGCGTAAAAGTTCACTACAAAGGAACATTGATTGACGGAACTGAATTCGACAGTTCTTACGAACGTAAAGAACCTACTACATTCCGTGCAGACCAGGTAATCAAAGGTTGGACAGAAGCTTTGACTATGATGCCTGTTGGTTCTAAATGGGAATTATACATTCCTCAGGAATTGGGTTATGGTGCTCGCGAAGCTGGAAAAATCAAACCTTTCTCTACTTTGATTTTCGAAGTTGAACTTATCAGCATCGAAAAATAATATGTCAATTCATATGTTGCTGTCCCAACAATGAATTATATAAGTTATTTAAGTTATAAGTTTATATAGAAAAGAATATACATATAATTTGATATTTATCAATTCAGAGACAAGCAACTTGAACTAAACATACAATAAAATAAAAAGCCGGAACTCATAATTCAGTTCCGGCTTTTTATTTTAATAATACGAGAGAATTGAAAATGCAATAAAAATAATACCTAAAACTATTTTATCATGCTTTTCTTTCTTTAATATCTCTATGGGCTTCAACTACATTTACCGCATAGTCTCCAAGTTTTTCACACTCTCCTATTATATCCATATAATGAACACCCATCTGGTAATCATACTCCTTATTATTTACATCTACCACATTCTGTCCCTTTAACTGGTTACGGTAATTGTTTATTTCTGTTTCTATATTAAACGACTTGTTTACATCTACCGAATTATGGCTATCCTCCACTACAGCAATCATCTGAGAAAGCGCATCATCGGTTAGCCCCATCATCTGATGAATATGATTATACTGTTTTTCTGTAAAATCGCAACTGCCTCTGTGTTTACGATTAATTGTTCTTGCCAAATTATAGCAACTGTCGCCTATACTCTCAATCTCTGTAACCTCTCTTAGCATACCTCTAATTTGAAGTTTACTTTCAGAGCTCAAGCGCCCCTCCGACACCTGGTTCAGATATTTGGCAATTTCAATTTCCATATTATCACTGATGTTTTCATATTTCTCTATTCTGCTGAACAGTTTATTAAAATCATTCTCATTCTCTGTATGCAGCAGATCTTTTACCATACGGAACATACGCTGTATACGCTCAGCAAAAAGATTTATCTCCTTACGGGCCTGAAGTATTGACAATTCGGCAGTAGAAAGCATACCTCCGGAAATAAACTGAAGACGGTATTCTTCTTCCTGTTCCTTCTGAGGAATAATCTTGCATACGGTTTTCTCGATAAACTTGACAAACCATATAAGAATAAGAACATTACAGATATTGAAACATGTATGAAAAGCAGAAAGTTTAAACGAAACAGCTACTCCTCCTGCCTCTGAGATATTCATAAAATCGGATACTATCCATTCTACCATAGAAAGGAAAGGTTCAAAAAGAAGAAGTACCCATATCACACCGAACACATTGAATATAAGGTGAGCCACCGCTGCACGACGTGCCTGAGTATTTGCTGTCAGAGCTGCAAGATTTGCTGTGATAGTAGTACCTATGTTCTCGCCAAGAACAAGAGCTGCACCAAGTTCGAAACTAATCCAACCGTTGGCACACATAATAAGAGTAATGGCCATAGTTGCAGCCGAAGCCTGTACTATCATTGTAAGTATAGTACCTATAATAACAAACAATATAACTGAAAAGAATCCCATATCAGTATAATTCTGCACAAAAGCAAGCATCTCGGGATTCTGACTAAGATCCGGGGCGTTTGTCTTAAGAAGATTAAGCCCCATAAAAAGGAATGCAAAACCAAAAATAAATTCCCCGACAGATTTACGTGTACTTTTCTGAGAAAAAAGTAAAGGTATTCCGAAAGCCAGAAGAGGCAGAGAAAATGCCGAAATATCTACCTTAAAGCCAAGTGCCGAAATAATCCATGCCGTAACTGTTGTACCTATATTGGCACCCATAATCACACCTATTGACTGCGCCAGTTCAAGCAGTCCGGCATTAACAAAACTCACCACCATAACTGTAGTAGCCGAAGAGGATTGAATCAAGGCAGTAATAAGCATACCTGTAAGCACGCCGGTGACTCGATTCGTCGTCATTGCTGTTAAAATACTGCGAAGGCGGTCACCCGCAAACTTCTGTAGCCCCTCACTCATGATTTTCATTCCGTAGAGGAAAAGTGCCAGAGAACCCAGCAACTTTAAAAAATCATAAAAAGAATATTCCATCTGTTATTATTTAGGTTGGATATAGGCAGTGTGAATATAAATGCGTAAATTAACTGCCAGTTCATCACATTAGTAATACATATTACATTTATGTTACAAATATATTGCAAAAATCAAAAAGAAACAAGAAATTTCCCTGAGGGAAGTTCTCTTTTGGATATTTATAAGGGTTTCAATATAGAAATGCCGCTTGGTCCGGTCAGTGCCAAAGTAAACAACAAGGTAGAAAATCTTAATTTCAGAGTATATTACAACAAAGATGTAGAGTTTCTCGACATAACAAATCCATCGGGAATGAGAACATACGTCCGTTCGCTTTGCTTTATATTAGTAAAAGCAGTAGAAGACCTGTATCCGTGTGGTACTATCTCTCTTGAACACCCTGTATCTAAAGGATATTTCTGCAAACTTCACATAGACCGCACCATAGGACTTGATGACGTAACAAGAATCAAACAGAGAATGCAGGAAATAATAAATGAAGATATGCCGTTCTCAAGATATGAATGCCGTACTGAAGATGTTGTAAAAATATTCCAGGAAAGAGGTATGAACGATAAAGTAAAACTGCTGAAGACCTCCGGACAACTATATTCCTTCTATTATAAACTTGGAGATACAGTTGACAGCTATTACGGCAGCCTTGTTCCCAGCACAGGATACATAAAGAAATTTGATATAGTAAAATACTATGATGGATTGCTTCTTAGGATTCCAAACAGAAACAATCCGCAAAAACTGGAGGATGTAATAAAGCAGGAAAAGATGCTGGAAGTTTTCCAGGAACATCACAGATGGAACAAAATCTTAGGCATCAGTACCGTGGGAGACTTTAACATAGCTTGCAACAACGGACATGCAACCGACCTTATAAATGTATCGGAAGCTCTGCAAGAAAGAAAAATTGTGAAAATAGCAGATGAAATAGCTTCAAGACAGAATGGAGACAATCGTGTGAAAATGGTTCTCATATCAGGACCATCATCTTCAGGAAAAACAACATTCAGCAAACGTCTGAGTATACAACTAATGACCAATGGCCTGAAGCCTTATCCGGTATCGCTCGATGACTACTTCGTGAACAGAGAAGATACACCTCTCGATGAAAACGGGAAACACGATTTTGAATCACTTTACGCTCTCGACCTGCCTTACTTTGAATCTCATCTTAAGGCACTTCTTAACGGTGAAGAGATAGAGCTTCCCAAATTTAACTTTACTACCGGAAAAAGAGAAAACAGCGGAAATAAACTGAAGCTCGACGACAATATGATTCTTATATTGGAAGGAATACATGCACTTAATCCGGAACTTACACCCAATATACCTGCCGAAAACAAATATAAGGTATATGTATCGGCACTTACAACAATACTTCTTGACAACCACAACTATATTCCTACTACCGACAACCGACTGTTACGGCGTATCATCCGCGATGCAAAGTACAGAAATTACTCGGCTGAGGATACCATAGCACGCTGGCCAAGTGTAAGGGCGGGTGAAGATAAATGGATATTTCCATATCAGGAAAATGCAGATGCAATGTTCAACTCTGCACTGCTGTTCGAACTGGCTGTAATAAAAGATCATATCGAACCAATCTTAAGAAAAGTGCCCAACAGTAGTCCCGAATACTCAGAAGCACACCGTCTGCTAAAATTCCTAAGTTATTTTGTATCCATACAAGATACAGAACTTCCTCCAACATCTTTGTTGAGGGAATTCCTTGGAGGAAGCAGCTTTAATTATTAAATCAGGACTGAAATTTATAATTATCATAGTCTGTTTAAATTCTATCTGAAAACAATTATCAGAACATACCGATAAAGCTATATGATAAATTATTCCAGGAGATTTTAAACAGACTCTTAATTAAGATTATAGTTCATAGTATAATTAAGAATACATTTTTTACTATTTTTGCAGAAGGAAATAAGATAAAATGTTATAATCAAACACCCAATATGGCACAAAGTTCACGTCAGATACAGTCGCAGGCACAGCAACAGGTCCAGACACTGTCGCCCCAGCAAGTATTGTTGGTAAAACTATTGGAACTTCCTACTATAGAACTGGAAGAAAGAGTTCATGCAGAAATACTTGACAATCCGGCATTGGAGGAAGGCAGAGATCCGGCCGAAATAGCCGAAGACCAGGCCAACGACTACCCAACCGATCCGGATGCCGATCCGGATACCAACTATAATGAAGATGTTTCTTTGGGCGACTATCGCTCGGAAGATGATATTCCTGACTACAAGTTGCAGGAGAACAACCGCTCGAAAGGCGAGACTCCAGAAGAGATTCCTTTATCGGACAATGTTTCATTCTATGAAACCATAAAGGAACAACTCGACATGCAAGATCTTACCGAAGAACAGAAGCAGCTCGGTGAATATATTATCGGTTCACTTGACGATGATGGTCTGTTAAGAAAAACCACTGAAGCACTGATGGATGAACTTGCCATATATCAGGGTATTTACACTACAGAAGAAGAGCTGGAGCATATCATATCCATCATTCAGGACTTTGACCCGGCCGGTATCGGAGCAAGAAATCTTCAGGAATGCCTGCTTCTCCAAATAAAAAGAAAAGAAGATTCTCCTGTAAAGAAGATAGAACATGATATTATAGAACAGTGTTGTGATGATTTTACAAAAAAGAATAAGGAGAAAATCATTCAGAAACTTAATATTACAGAGGAAGAATATAATGCAGCCGTAGCCGAACTTGTAAAACTAAATCCGCGTCCGGGAAGTTCTATGGGAGAGGCTATGGGAAAGAATCTGCATCACATAATTCCCGACTTTATAGTAGAGACAGAGGATGATGGCAATATTATAGTAAGCCTCAACAACCGTAATGTTCCCGAACTCAGATTAAGCCGTACATTTACAGATATGCTTGAAGAGCATACCAAAAATAAGGCGAACCAATCAAAGGAGTCTAAAGATGCCTTTATGTTCCTGAAGCAAAAAGTCGATGCTGCCCAGGGATTTATCAATGCCGTAAAGCAGAGACAGAATACCCTTATGAGTACCATGCAAGCCATAATCGACCTGCAGCGTCCTTTCTTCCTCGAAGGAGATGAAACCTTGCTTCGCCCTATGATTCTTAAGGATGTGGCCGAAAGGGCTAAACTTGATATCTCCACAGTATCAAGAGTAAGCAACAGCAAGTATGCACAAACAAATTACGGAATATTTCCTCTGAAATTTTTCTTTAGCGACGGGTATACAACAGACAGTGGTGAAGAATTGTCCGTAAGAGAAATAAAACGAATACTGAAGGAGCTGGTAGACGGTGAAGAAAAATCAAAACCTCTCACAGATGATGAACTGGCAGAACTTCTAAAGGAAAAAGGGTATCCTATAGCAAGAAGAACAGTTGCTAAATACAGAATGCAGCTCAATATTCCTATAGCAAGATTACGCAGATAAACAACAGACAGGGAAAAATATCCTATGGCCAATAAAAGACAAGCAAATGAGCATATAATTAGAATGTAATTATCAGGAGTTAGTTAATAAAATATGGAAGAAACAAATATCCCAAACGAACTGACATATCACGATCCCGCTCCTCTCACTGAAGAGGAAAAGAAGGACCCGTTATACATAGCATCTTATATAATATCAGCCATATTCACACCGTTTATGGTTCCTTTTGTGTCATTTCTGATGCTGTTTCTGTTTACTTATCTTAATATTATGCCAATGTCGTACAAATTATCGGTTTTAGGCTTGGTATATTGCTTTACAATACTTTTCCCTATGCTGGGAATATTCATATTCCAGAAAATAAACGGCTGGGGAATAAAAGAATTAGGATACAGAGAAAAAAGATTCATACCATACGGACTTACTATATTAAGCTATCTTGGATGTCTACTTACCATGTACAGGGTACATATGCCACGCTATATGAGTGGAATAGTACTCTCCGTACTTATATGCATGATATTATGTACCATAATTAATTTACGGCTGAAGATAAGCACTCATGCAGCAAGCAGCGGAATGATGGTGGGAGGACTGCTGTCGTACAGCATGTTGTTTATGTTCAATCCTGTGTGGTGGCTTGCAGGCTTTATCCTGCTATCGGGTATGTTGTGTTCGGCACGTATAATAGTGAAGCAACATACTATCACCGAAGTTTTCGGAGGATTTCTTGTAGGATTATTTTGCGGTATCACAGGAATTTTGTTTATTTGAATAGAAAAAAATATATCAATATTTTTAATGTATAACCTTATAAATTATTAAAACCATGAATTTCCCAACTAACGTAAAGTACACAAGCGAACATGAATGGATTCGTTTTGAAGGAGAAGAAGCTTTTGTAGGTATTACCGATTATGCTCAGAGCCAATTGGGTGACATCGTTTTTGTTGACGTTACAACAGAAGGCGAAACTCTCGAAAAAGGTGAAGTATTCGGTTCGATAGAAGTTGTAAAGACAGTATCCGACCTCTTCATTCCTGTAGGTGGAGAAGTGCTTGAAATCAATCCAGCTCTGGAAGAGAACCCTGAACTCGTCAACAAGGACCCATACGGAGAAGGATGGTTGATTCGTATTAAACCTACCGACGCGAGTGAAGCCGACGAGCTTCTTGATGCAGAAGCATACAAGCAGTTAATCAACGAATAACAAAGCAACCTGTCAACGAGTAAAGTTTGCTTCTACGTTTCTGCTTCATACGTTTCTTGAAAAAGGAAGAAACTCAAAAACAAACAAATATAAACTAAAAAAGAATGAAACCAATTGTAAGTATCATTATGGGTAGCACATCCGACCTTCCGGTTATGGAAAAGGCTGCCAAATTATTAGACGAAATGCAGGTACCTTTCGAAATGAATGCACTTTCTGCTCACCGTACACCGGCTGAAGTAGAAGCATTTGCAAAAGGAGCTGCCGACCGCGGACTTAAAGTTATCATTGCAGCAGCAGGAATGGCCGCAGCCCTTCCGGGAGTTATTGCTGCCAATACTACACTGCCTGTTATCGGTGTACCTGTAAAAGGTTCGGTACTTGATGGCGTAGACGCTCTTTACTCTATCATACAGATGCCTCCAGGAATACCGGTTGCCACTGTAGCAATAAACGGTGCCATGAACGCCGCTATTCTTGCAGTGCAGATGCTTGCTCTTTCTGATGAAGAACTTGCCAAGAAATTTGCAGAATATAAAGAAGGCTTGAAGAATAAAATCGTAAAAGCCAACGAAGAGCTGAAAGAAGTTAAATACACTTACAAGACAAATTAATGGATTACTTCAATTATTCACGCCGCGAGGCAAATGAGGTATATGTTGGCGCCACTCCTATGGGTGGCGCTAATCCTATACGCATACAGAGTATGACAAATACGGTAACAATGGATACCGAAGCATGTATAGAACAGGCAAAACGTATTATTGATGCCGGTGGTGAATATGTACGACTCACAACCCAGGGGGTACGTGAAGCCGAAAATCTCAAGAATATCAATATCGGACTACGTTCTCAAGGATATAACACTCCTCTTGTAGCCGATGTTCATTTCAACCCTAATGTAGCCGATGTAGCTGCCTTGTATGCCGAAAAAGTAAGAATCAACCCAGGCAACTATGTAGACCCGGCGCGTACATTCAAAAGTCTGGAGTATACCGATGAAGAATACGCACAGGAAATTCAGAAAATACGCGACCGCTTTGTGGCTTTTCTTAATATATGTAAGGAAAACCATACAGCAATACGCATCGGGGTAAACCATGGTTCACTGTCAGACCGAATTATGTCGCGCTATGGAGATACTCCTGAAGGTATGGTTGAATCTTGCATGGAGTTTCTGAGAATATGTGTGGAAGAAAACTTCAGTGATGTAGTAATATCTATAAAGGCTTCAAACACTGTTGTTATGGTCAAGACTGTACGTCTGCTTGCACAACAGATGGAAAAAGAAGGTATGGCTTTTCCACTCCATCTTGGTGTAACCGAAGCCGGTGACGGAGAAGACGGACGAATAAAGTCGGCTCTCGGTATCGGAGCACTGCTTGCCGACGGTCTTGGAGACACTATCAGAGTTTCACTAAGCGAAGCTCCTGAAGCAGAAATACCAGTTGCCCGCAAACTTGTAGACTATATTACAAAGCGTGAGAACCATCCTTATATACCAGGTTCCGAATCTCCATCATTCTGCTATACTAACCCATCCAGAAGAAATACTGTAGCAGTAAAAAATATAGGTGGAAATAATGTTCCCGTAGTTTTATCAGTAAGACTTGACAATAATTTCGATATCAGCGAACAATTCAAGCCCGACTATATATACTGTGGACAGAACCTTCCTGCCAACAGAAGAAAGGATATCGGATACATAGTAGATGCCAATGTATGGACCGGAGAAGAAGGAACATACCCAGCATTCAATACACAACAGATTATTGGTCTGCATCACACAAATGCTGATATGAAGTTCCTGTTCACCACATATATGGGCCTTAATGAAGAAGCTGTAAGCTGTCTACGTCTACATCCTGAGACTGTAATAATAGCTCAAAGCAATCATCCTAACCGTCTTGGAGAATACCGCGGATTAGTACACCAGCTTATGAACCAAGGACTACAGAATCCGGTTATATTCTTCCAAATGTACGAAGAGACTTCTACCGAAGACCTTCAGATAAAATCGGCAGCAGATATGGGAGCCCTTATATTCGATGGTATGTGTGACGGAATTCTGATTTACAATAACAGCAAAGCCATACCTGACATAAAGCTTGATGAAACAGCATTCGGAATTCTTCAGGCCGGCAGAGTAAGGACATCAAAGACCGAATACATTTCATGTCCCGGATGTGGCAGAACACTATATGATCTTGAATCAACTATAGCCCGTATCAAAGAAGCCACATCTCACCTCAAAGGTCTGAAAATAGGTATAATGGGATGTATAGTAAATGGTCCAGGTGAAATGGCCGATGCAGATTATGGATACGTTGGAGCCGGACGCGGCAAAATAAGTCTGTACAAGCGCAAGGAATGTATAGAAAAGAATATTCCTGAAGAACAGGCAGTTGAAAAACTTATAGAACTTATAAAGGCCAACGGAGACTATAAAGAGAAATAATGGAATTATAAAAAACCGCAAACGTCTAAAATTTAAAATATAAACGCTTTGATGTTTTTACCCGTTGTCTTACACAACAAAGTTGTCTGCTTAGGACAACAGGATTGTTTGCCTAAGTCTACAGGTAAAAGTGTCAAAGCGTTTTTTATTAATAATTATATCTATTACATTTGTACCTGATATTATACCATGAGAATATGATATTATGGAAGAACTGATAATACAACAATTAAAACAGGGCAACAACAAAGCTTATGAATATCTATACAGGAAACATTATTCTTTTCTGTGTCATATTGCATACGAATACGTAAACGACCATTTCCTTGCCGAAACTATAGTAGGTGATGTTATCTTTCATCTATGGGAAATACGTGAAACATTAGATATACATATCTCTCTAAGGAGTTATCTTGTACAAGCTGTAAGAAACCGCTGCCTTGATCATCTTTCTTCTTTAAAAGAACGTAAGGAAGTTACATTTTCATCTTTTTCCAAAGACAGCGATTTCATTCCAGAAAAATATATTCTGTCGGACAGTTACCCTCTTGGCAAACTACTCGAACATGAACTTGAAAACGAAATATCATCAGCTATAAACAGTCTGCCAGAAGAATGCAAGAAAGTTTTCCTGAAAAGCAGATTTGAGAGTAAAAAGTACGATGAAATAGCTGAAGAAATGAATATTTCTGTAAATACAGTAAAATATCACATAAAAAATGCTATTTCAATCCTTCATAAAAAACTATATAAATACCTTATCACGATTCTTCTTTTATTATTGCAAATCAGATAGTTAGTTCCGGATTTATTATTTTGCGGTCTTTATTGCAAGAAAAATAAATCTTTTTTTCTGAAAAAAATCACTTTTACACTACCCACTCATCAAAAAAAATCGTCTTCTTCATAGAAAACAAAATTATGAATAAAAACAAAGAATATATTGACGAACTAATCACTTCATTTCTGTCGGGCAATGCAAACGAAAAAGAAACCGAAGAGCTAAAAGCTTGGATAAAACAATCTGCAGAAAACGAAGAATACTTCATGAGACTTCAGGAAATATGGTTTTCCTCCAGTTCTGATGAAGACATTAACATATACGACTATAAAAATGCTTATAAGATATTTACCCAAAGAGTAAACAACAGTTATAAAAAACCTGAAACATCATATACAAGTAAGATAAGTAAGATAAAATATAAGATAAACACCTTATATAATATAAACTCACTGTATAAATATGCTGCCGCAATATTTGCATTTGGCATAATATCTTTCGCATCATACAGATTTGGAGAATACAGATACAGCAAATCACTGGCAGATATAGAAGTCGAAGCTCCAATAGGAGGATTAAGTCGTTTGCTATTGCCAGACAGTACCTTGGTGGTACTAAACGGAGGATCGCAACTTAAGTATGCTCAAAACTTTGGAGTAGAAAGCAGGAATGTTACTCTGAATGGTGAAGGATACTTTGAAGTAAAAAGAAATGAAAAGAAACCGTTCTGTGTAGAAAGCAACGGAATAATAATAAAAGTACTTGGTACAAAATTCAATGTACAAGACTACCCAGATGACAAGATAGCTACAGTTTCATTAATGGACGGAAAAGTAGCTATAGAAGACAGTTCTAATCCAGATTCAAACATAGAACTAATTCCTGGTGAAAGAGTCCAGTTCGATAAACGGAACAACACTTTCAGCAAAGAAAAATACGACAAAATAGGGAATGACAAATCATGGACTGAAGGATATATAGTATTTGATGAAACGCCACTGAAGGATGCAGTCAAGATATTGTCGAGAGTATACAGTACTCCTATAATAATAAGTAATAAAGATATTGAGAATCTAAAAGTATATGGCCGTTTTGACAAGAATATTCATAGTATCAATGACATTATGAATATGCTCAAGACAACCGGAAAAATCAATTATAGAATATTTGATAAAAACATAAGTATATATTAACTATTCAGAATTATTAAACCTTAAAATTCAATACGTTATGGTATCAGACAGTACTTAATAAAAGAATATCATAATGACAGGAAAAAAGCCGAAAAACGGGCAGGTTTTCCGGCTTCACAATTCCATCATTACATTGCGTGAAAAGAATGCATATTGACTGGATGATTTATTTTGCAAAGATATAAAGAACATTCGTAATAATGCATTCAACAACCTGAGTTTTAACCATTTTATCATTAAATTATGAATTATCGAAAAAAGGCTATGCTTATGGCCGGAGCATTATTATGCTTAAGTCTTAATGTCAACGCTCAGAGCATAAACATGCATATGCAAAGCGTTTCAGTAAAAAAAGCAATTACCGAACTTCAAGAAAAAAGCGGATATTCTTTTGTATACATTGCTGGTGAGATTGATACCAACAAGACTGTAACAATAAATGCAAAAGATTTAAACGAAGCTATAAAACAGATCCTGAAAGGTCAGGATTTATCTTACGAAATAAAAGGGAAAAATATCATTATAAAAAAATCATCTGAGACAAAGGTAAAACACTCTGATAAAAAAATACAGGTAAAAGGTAGTGTTAAGGATGCAAAAGGAGAACCAGTAATTGGTGCTACTGTAATGGAAAAAGGTAGCACCAATGGTACCATTACTGATTTTGACGGAAATTTTATTCTAAATGTAACAGAAGGATCATCTGTTGAGATATCATATATTGGCTTTGAGCCTCAGCAATTTAATGCTGTAGAAGGCAAAGATATGGCTGTGGTATTAAAAGAAGACACAAAAATTTTAGAAGAAGTTGTTGTTGTCGGTTATGGAGTACAAAAGAAAGTAAACGTAATAGGCTCAGTTTCAACAGTTGACAGTAAATCATTAGAATCTAGATCAGTACCAGATGTGTCAAATATGCTTACAGGACAAATGTCTGGTGTTACAATCATCCAAAGCAGCGGTAACCCAGGACAAGATGCCGGAACAATACGTGTAAGAGGAGTCGGATCATTTGGCGCAACTCCTGATCCATTAGTGTTAATTGATGGATTACCAGGCTCTTTAAGTAATATTACTCCTTCAGAAATTGAAAGTATTTCTGTATTAAAGGATGCATCTTCTTCAGCTATTTATGGCTCACGTGCAGCCAATGGCGTAATATTAGTAACTACTAAAAAAGGTAAAGAAGGTAAAACCAGGGTCATATATAATGGTTCAGTTGGAATGAGTCAGGCAACAGAACTTCCTCAGATGGCACATTCTTATGAATATGCTGAATTTTATAATAAAGCCGTAGGTACAGAAACATATACACCAGAAATGATACAAAAATATCGAGATGGCTCCGATCCTGATAATTATGCAGATGAATTATATCTTGATCAGCTATTAGGAGGACACGCCTTACAAACAAAGCATGAACTCAGTGTTAGTGGTGGAACAAATAAACTACAATACATGGCCTCAATGGGCTATCTTCGTCAGAACGGATTACTAGAAAACAACTATTATAACAGATACAATGCACGTCTTAATTTAAATGCAAAATTAACAGACAATCTTAGTATGAGTATAAGAACAAGCGGTATTGTATCAGACAGACATGAGCCTTCAACTCCTGGTGCAGTAGATCAAGCCGGATATAAAGGTATCATTAGCCAAGCTGTACGTTTTCCGGGCTTAGTACCAACTTATTTACAAAATGGGGAAATTGGCTTAGGACCTAAACTTCAAGGAACCCCTATTGCATGGCAAAATTGTTCTTCATTTTACAGAGAAGATAAAGACCGTTTTGAAGGGAATGCTGATTTATCATGGAATGTTATTGACGGACTAACACTAAAAGTTATCGGTGGCTACAATTACAGGCTTAGTCATATACGTCATTATCGTACAGACTTAGAATTAACTGGAGGCAGAAGTACTGGACCATCAAGTCTTTCTGACACAATGACGCGTACAGCATATAAAACATTTCAGGCAATAGCCGATTATTCAAAAACAATTTCAGATAAACATAATATATCTGCATTAATTGGTTACACATGGGAAGATGAAACATCCCGTGATGTAGGTGGTTCAAGACTTAATTATCCATCTGATGACGTTCCATATCTAGATGCAGGAGGTGCTGACGGCCAAACAAACAGTGGTGGAGGATACGATTGGGCCATTCAATCTGTTTTTGGTAGATTAACATATAATTATAATCAAAGATATCTCTTTGAAACAACAATGCGCTATGATGGATCGTCAAGATTTCCTACTGGAACAAAATTTGGTTTCTTCCCATCTGTAGCAGGAGGATGGCGTGTATCAGAAGAAAAATTCTGGAAAGAAAATGAAAATCTTTCATGGTTCAACTATTTAAAAATTAAAGCATCGTATGGAGTTCTTGGTAACAACAATATTGGAAACTATCCATATCAGTCAGTATACACCCTTAATCAAGCTCAAAATTATGTATTTGGAGGTGTATATAAACAAGGAGCTTCAGTTACTACTTATGTAGATCCAAACTTAAAATGGGAGCGTACAAGAACAATGGATTTTGGTATTGAAACTGCATTTTTCGGTAATAAGCTAACCTTTAATGCTTCATATTTCTATCGTAAAACAACAGATGTTCTATACAAACCTGCGGCAAGCTATTCATCTATTTTCGGACTTTCATTATCGCAAGTAAACACTGGTAAACTTGAGAATAAAGGTTGGGAGTTCGAAATAGGGCATCAAAACAAGATTGGTGATTTCAGTTACCGCTTAAATGGAAACTTCTCAATCATAAAAAATAAGGTCATTACCCTTGGTATGGGTAACGTTCAACAAAATAATGGAATGATAGGTAATGGTTCCGATCTATTTATTGGATATCCGATGCAAATGTATTATGGATATTTAACAGACGGGGTATTCTTATCAGACTCAGAGGTTGAGTCTTGGGTTGACCAAAGTGCAATAGCTAAAGGCTCGCAAGCTGGGGATATCAGATATGTTGATGTTACAGGAGACGGGAAAGTAACTCCAGATGATAAAGTATATTTAGGTTCAAGAATTCCCAAATATACATTTGGATTAAATATTGGTGCTGAATATAAAGGAATTGATTTTAGTATGCTTGTACAAGGAGTTGCAGGTGTCAAAGGTTATATGTCTGGATACTCTGGATGGGCTTTTTATGGTGAAGGAAGTTTACAAAAATGGCAAATGGATGGTTGTTGGAACGTACAACAAGACAACAGATACCCCAATTATCCAAGGCTTGAAATAATGTCAAATGCGGGTTCAAACAATACACTATTATCTGACTATTGGATGCTTGATGCTTCTTATGTTAAAGTTAGAAATATACAAATAGGATACACATTACCAAATAAACTTGTAAGAAAATTCGGTTCTGAAGGCATAAGATTTTATATAAGTCTTGATAATCCTATCATGTTTAAAAGTTTTCGTGAAGGATGGGATCCAGAAACAAGCAATGACAATGGTAATTATTACCCAATACTATCAACATACACATTTGGTTTAACACTAAAATTCTGATTAATATGATAAAGCTAAAATATCCTATTATAACATTTATGCTAATTGCTTCAACTTTTCATTCATGTGATCTTGAAAGATTTCCGCTAACTAACTTATCGGAAGAGACATTTTGGAATGACTCAAAAAATGCAGAATTAGCTCTTACTTCTTTATATAGAGGAAACATTACCAACGGACTAGAATATAGTGTATCAGACTTTTGGTCTTATCATGGTTTTTTATTTATGGAACACCTGTCAGACAATGCTTTTGACCGACGCGGTGAAAATAATCCATTTTTTAACATTTCAAGTGGTAAGTTGCTTAATAATAATGGATTTATAGCTAATTATTGGTCATCTGCTTACAAACGCATAGGTAAATGTAACAGATTTATTGAGGGTATTAATTCCTCTTCTGATTTTGAAGAAAAAACAAGAATGATTGCAGAAGCACGATTCTTACGTGCAACACAATATCATTATCTAGCTAGTTACTTTAAAGATGTACCTTTGGTAACAACAGTTTTAACAGGAGAAGAAGCCAATAATGTAAAAAAAGAAACTCAAAAAAATATACTGGACTGGTGTGCAGAAGAATTCAGAGCTGCAGCCAATGATTTACCAAGATTTAAAGACATATCTTCTGCTGAAACAGGACGAGCATGTAAACAAGCTGCTTTAGCATTTTTAGGAAGAACTTATATGCTTCTAAAGGATTGGGAATCTGGAGCTAAAGTTTATAAAGAAATTATTGATTATGGAGATAATGATATCCATAATAGTTACCCTGAATTATTCTGGGCAGGAACAGGAGAAAATAATAAAGAAAACATATATTATATAACATATTTAGAAAACTACTTTGGTTGTGGTATGCCACAACAAATACTTCCGGCAAAAGATGGCGGATGGAGTTTATCAAATCCTTCTGCTGGTCTATTTGAGTCTTATGAGTTTCTTGACGGCACTCCCTTTAGTTACACCGACCCAAGATATAACCCCAATAATCTTGGTGAAAATAGAGATCCAAGATTAGATTATACCATATTTTACAATGGCTCAATGTTCATGGGTACTGAATATAGAATGAGTCCTGATTATGACGCAGCACTTAAAGAAAGATTGGATTATTCATCAGAAGCTTCAAAAACCGGATTTATGTGGAGAAAATATCTTGATGAAAATCCTATAGCTGACTTAACTAGCTATAGTGTTGTTACACCTGTTATTAGATATTCTGAAGTATTACTTGGCTATTTGGAATGTTTATTGGAAAGCGGACAGCAAATTAATCAAGATATTCTTGATGCTACAATCAATAAAGTTCGTGGACGTTCTGGAGTTAATATGCCTAAGAAAACAGAAACAGATCCAACGAAATTGCGCTCAATATTACGTAATGAACGAAGAATAGAATTAGCTTTCGAAGGTATACGTTATTGGGACTTACTACGTTGGGATATTGCCCATGAAGTATTAGTAGGAAAAATCTGGGGGGCTCCATATCCTTCTTCCGAATCATATTCTACCTCTACTAAAGAAATTGATCCTACAGGAGCATGTAGATGGTATGTTGGAAGAAGAGATTTTCGTAACCCACAAGATTACAAATGGCCAATACCTCTATCAGAGCAAAATATAAATCCTAATTTAAGAGAATAACTATAATTAAATTCAAAGGGTGTATCAAAAAACTATTTTATAATAGTAGATACACCCTAATCTATATAAATAAAAAGAACGCATGATAAATAAATGTTTAATTTCCGTATGTTTAGCAGGAGTTCCTTTTTATTCACTATATGCTCAAAACAATAGTAAGCCCAATATAATAATAATAATTGCTGATGATATTGGATATGGTGATTTAGGATGTTACGGGGCAACAAAAATAAAGACTCCAGCAATTGATGCACTAGCCACAAATGGAGTTAGATTTACAAATGCATATTCACCTGCATCAACATCGTCTCCATCAAGATATGCTCTTTTAACAGGAGAATATGCATGGAGAAAAAATGTTGGTATTCTTCCTGCAGACGCTCCATTAAGCATTGACATTAACAAGATAACATTGCCTAAACTAATGAAAAATATGGGCTATAATACTGGAATAGTTGGTAAATGGCATTTAGGTTTAGGATCTAAAGAAGAATCTGTAAACTTTAATAATGAGATTAAAATGGGTCCCCCAGAAGTTGGATTTGATTACTCTTATTATTTCCCAGCAACGAACGATAGGGTTCCATGTATATATATAGAAAACAAAAATGTAGTTGGGCTATCACCTGATGATCCTATTTTTGTTTCATATAAAAAGAAAATAGGAGATATGCCAACAGGAAAAGAAAATCCAGAATTATTATCTTTGCCTTACCATTTAGGCCATGACGCAACTATTATAAACGGTATTAGTAGAATTGGATGGATGGAAGGTGGTAAAAATGCTTTATGGAAAGATGAAGAGATGGCAGAACATTTGTTGGGTAAAGTAAAAGATTTTATTAAGAAAAATAAGAATCATCCTTTTTTTCTATATTATGCAAGTCACAATGCCCATGAACCTCGTGTTCCATCAAAGGAATTTAAAGGCTCATCAGAAGCAGGCATATATGGAGATGTTATACAAGAATTTGATTTTTGCGTAGGAGAGGTTGTAAAAACTCTAAAACAAGAAGGATTATATGACAATACCATTATTATTGTTACAAGTGATAATGCTCCTATGATAAAAGAAGGATATAATGATGGAGCATTAGAAAACATTAACAATCATAATCCATACGCAAATCTTAGAGGAGAAAAGTACTCTTTGCATGAAGGAGGGAATAAAGTTCCTTTCATTTATTCTTGGCCTAATAAAATTCAAAAGGCTTTCATCCAAGAGCAACCATTCATATATATGGATATATTAGCTACAATCCCGTCATTAATAGGAGATAATATTGATAAAAACAAGTTTAATGACAGTAAAGACGGATCAGAACTTTTCAAATCGGCAACCGCAAAAAAATATAGAGATTACATAATTACCCAAAACAATGGAGGTGATATTGCAATACGAATGGACAATTGGAAATACTTACCCAACAAAAATAATAATGGAGCAGAATTATACAATCTTAATAATGATCCTTCAGAACTCCATAATATTATTTTTGCATATCCAGATATTGCTAAAAAAATGAATGATATTGCTAAGAAATATAAACCTTATTAAATTTATATCATGGAAAAAAAATTCTTAACCTTAACTATGTTATCGCCTGTTATTACAGGAGCTGCTTGTTTTGCAGGAACCGCCAATGGTTCGGAAACAATGAACAACAAAACAGAAAGTAGAAATCTTCCAAATGTAATTATTATCTATGCAGATGACCTTGGATATGGAGATTTGGAATGTTACGGAGCCAAAAATATAAAGACTCCTAATGTGGATAAACTGGCCTCAAATGGAATACAGTTTACGAATGTACATACTGTAGCAGCTACAAGTACCCCTTCAAGATACTCTCTACTTACCGGAGAATATGCATGGAGAAAAAAGGGAACAGACGTAGCAGCGGGAAATGCCGGAATGATTATAAAACCCGGACAATATACTATGGCTGATATGTTTAAAAATTCCGGCTATGTAACTGCCGCATTTGGGAAATGGCATCTTGGACTGGGTGAAGAAACCGGGAAGCAAGATTGGAATGCTCCATTACCAACAGGATTAGGTGATCTTGGCTTTGATTATCATTACATTATGGCTGCTACTGCTGATCGTGTACCTTGCGTCTTCATTGAAAATGGTATGGTTGCAAACCATGACGCATCTGCACCAATTGAGGTGAGTTATAAGGAGAACTTTCCTGGCGAACCTACAGGTAAAGATAATCCGGAATTATTATATAATCTGAAACCGAGTCACGGACATGACATGTCTATTGTAAATGGAATAAGCAGAATCGGATACATGAAAGGGGGAGGTAAAGCTTTGTGGAAAGATGAAAACATTGCCGACTCTATAACATCGCATGCAATAGACTTCATTAAATCTCATAAGGATGATGCTTTCTTTATGTATTTTGCAACAAATGATGTTCATGTACCAAGATTCCCTCATGAACGTTTCAGAGGAAAAAGCACTATGGGATTAAGAGGTGATGCAATTCTTCAGTTCGACTGGAGTGTAGGACAATTAATGGATACATTAGAAGAGCTTGGTATTGCAGATAACACACTTATTATATTATCGAGCGATAATGGCCCGGTTGTTGACGACGGCTATGATGATAAAGCAGAAGAATTATTAAACGGACATAAACCTGCCGGTCCGTTCAGAGGTAATAAATACAGTGCTTTCGAAGGTGGTACTATGGTTCCGGCTATTGTATCATGGCCTAAAGGAATATCTAAAAGAGGTAAGTCGGACGTACTTATGTCTCAAATTGACTGGATGGCATCTCTTGGAGAACTTATTGGTGCAAAACTACCGAAAGGCAGTGCTCCCGACAGCTATAACAGACTTGGTAACTTACTTGGTACAGACGATAACGATCGTCCATGGGTAGTAGAACTTGCAGCCAATCATGTGCTTTCCATCAGAACAAAGGACTGGAAATTTATAGAGGCTAATGATGGACCTGCCATGATTACATGGGGACCTAAGATTGAAACAGGAAACTTGAGTACACCTCAACTTTATGAAATGACGAATCTGTATGAAACCGAGAATGTAGCATCTAAGTATCCTGAAAAGGTTTTCGAAATGCAAACCATTCTACGCAAACTGAGAGATAATACCATAAAAATAAAAGAATAATATCTCTATCTAAAATGAAAACACAATATAACTATTATTTAACAGCATTGGGATTATTTTTTTCCAATGCTGTTATGGGACAGACCAATTATGAAGAGCTTCCAAATATCATCATAATTGAGGCTGACGACTTAGGGTACGGAGATTTAAGCTGTTATGGTGCCAAAAGCATAAATACTCCAGGAATGGACCGTATTGCAAATGAAGGCTTAAGGTTTACTGATGCGCATTGCACAGCAGCCACATCTACTCCAAGCAGATATTCTTTAATTACCGGTATGTATCCATGGACTAATGCCGATGCAAAAATATTGCCTGGAAACGCTGCTCTAATAATAGATACAAAACGTATCACACTTCCTAAAATCATGCAGAAAGCAGGTTATGTAACTGGCGCTGTAGGAAAATGGCATCTGGGACTAGGGGACGGAGCTGTAGACTGGAACAAGAAGGTTTATCCGGGCGCGAAAGAGGTTGGATATGACTATTCATTCATACAGGCCGCGACAAACGACCGTGTTCCCTGTATTTTCATTGAGAACGGCATGGGAGTAGGATTGGAAGAAAATGACCCTCTTTATGTCAGCTATAAAGAGAATTTCAAAGGCGAACCTACAGGAAAAGACAACCCGGAATTGCTACGTATGCATCCTAGTGTCGGACATTCGGGCTCTATTGTCAATGGTGTTCCACGTATAGGTTTTCAAACTGGAGGTAAAAAAGCTCAGTGGCGTGATGAAGATATGGCCGAACTGTTCCTTGATAAAGCTAAAGGCTTTTTAAATGACAATAAAAATAAGCGTTTCTTCTTATATTATGGTCTACATCAGCCACATGTTCCGCGTGTACCGAATGAACGATTTGCCGGCAAGTCGGGTATGGGCCCCCGTGGCGATGTAATACTTGAGGCCGACTGGTGTGTTCAGGAATTCCTTAAGGAGTTAGATAAATTAGGGCTGACAGAAAACACTTTAGTTATTTTAACCAGTGACAACGGACCGGTACTGGATGACGGATATAAGGATTTTGCAGAAGAAATGATTGGCGACCATAAACCTGCGGGTCCGTTCAAAGGATGGAAAACAACCATGTATAACGGAGGTACATGTATCCCGTTTTTATTAAGATGGCCTGATAAAATAAAGCCGGGAGTATCGGATACATTCGTTTGCCAAATGGATCTGCTGGCTTCTTTGGCAGCTCTGACGGGACAAACTTATAATGATAAGATTGACAGCCAAAATACTATTAATGCTTTCCTCGGTTATAGCGACAAAGGAAGAGAGGAATTGGTTATTGAAGGTATGTCGAATTATGCATATAGACAGAATAATTGGGTTATGATACCACCCTACCCTGGAATTTCATCTGTATATCAGCTATATAACATAAAAGAAGACCCGGGACAAAATAATAATCTGGCTGAAAAGAAACCTCGTCTGCTTCGACAAATGATGATGAGAATGGAACAGTTGAAAAGAGAAACCGGTAAGGTTACAAATTACTGATCAAGGATAAGTTTTCACAGCATTATATATAATATTTATATAAATTGATTTATCAGACACTATACTAAATAAAATAATAAACGGTCATCTCTGATTATTTTGAGATGACCGTTTATATAATTGATAATATATTGGGGAAATTTATTCCACAGGTGCAGAAAGAATCTTTTTATATCTTTCAGTATCATTCAATACTTTTATTGCCTCCTCAAGATTATCATCGTCTTTCAGACGCTCCATTGCAGCTCCTCGCTGATAAAAATATCTTGTAATAATTTCCTGTGAGAGATATTCCTTTATCTGCTTGGCAAAAGTATCAAGATCGCGGTCGAGATTATGGTTGAGTTTCTTCTCTAATGCCTCGAATTCGGCTTTTGCACCTTCCATGTAACCTTCAAATTCGGCAACCTCCTTAAGAGATTTCAACATTTTCTCACTCTGGCGGTCGTAAGTAAACTTACGCGATTTGACCAGTTCCTTAAATTCACTATAGTCCTCGTCTGTAAGTTTAAATTCATCTACAGAGGCAGGAGCCTTGTGACTCCAGCAATATTGTGTCGCATAGTCGAATATAATGTCTTCATTCATTAAATAGAATATGATATTAGGGAACTTGCTGCCCTTTACTTCTATATCCGGACGTATACCTCCACCATCTCTGACCTCACGTCCTATTGCTGTATGGAATACATTTGTAAGACTGTCAGGAGTACGTGCAACAGACCCGTCGGCATTTTTCTTAGAATAATCAATAGCTTGTATACAACGGCCGCTTGGAATGTAATACTTGGAAGTTGTAACCTTTAATGTTCCGTTGTATGGAAGAGGACGGGTAGTCTGAACAAGTCCCTTGCCATAAGTACGTGTTCCGACAATTACAGCACGGTCAAGATCCTGTAGCGAACCACTCAGAATTTCCGATGCCGAAGCAGAAGAACCATTTACTAATACCACCAAAGGAATCTCTGTATCTACAGGCTCATAAAGAGTCTTGAAAGAGTTATCAGCCTGCTTTATCTTTCCTTTAGTATATACAACTTCCTGACCTTTCGGAACAAAAAGATTTACGATATCTACAGCTTCATTTAAAGAGCCTCCACCATTATCTCTAAGATCTATGATAAGAGACTTTGCACCCTTCTGCTTCAGTTCTATAAATGATTTCTTGAAATCCTTAGCGCAATTATCTGTAAATCCCTGAAGAGCGATGTATCCTATGCTATCGCGTACCATACCATAATACGGTACAGGATTAGTACGTATATTCTTACGTGTAAGCTTGAATTCCATTACTGTACTGTCGTTTTTAGCAGGACGCAATACTTTAAGGACAAATGAAGTTCCAGGCTCACCACGCAAAGCTTCACTAACCTTGCTTGAAAATTCCTGAGGCTTCATATCTCCACGAAGCATTTCTTTACCTCCAACTTCAAGAATGATATCGCCTGCCTTAACTCCGGCTTCGGCTGCAGGCATACCTTCTGTAGGCTCAACAATAGCAATTCTGTCTTCTGCCTCATAATATCTTATAGCAGCTCCAATACCTCCGTATTTTCCTGTAATCATCTCTTTAAGGCTGCTCACCTCCTCTTCCGGATAATATTCTGTATAAGGATCTGTAAGAGCAAGCATACCATTCACTCCGTTTTGGATCATCTTCTCCACATCTACAGTATCTACATAAAACATGTCAAGCTCCTTGAAGATAGCATTGAAGAGATCAAGATTTTTGGCTATTTTAAAATTACGGTCATCGCCTTTGAAACTTAAAAGTCCTAATCCCAAAAGTACGGCAAATACACCAACAAGTGTCTTCTTTGTATTCATAATAATAATTTCCTTTTTATATTATAAATCTTCTTTACTTTTTTACTTTGCAATAATAAAAAACAAACTACATGCAAAGAAAAGCAATATTCTGATTATGCCTGCAGAATAGTATCAATATTTAACTTTATTTCGTCCCATTTCTTCTTTGTAAGTTCTGTTCCAAGTACCTGTATTACTGTTTCGGCAAGAAGTGTACTTATTTGGGCACATTTTTCGAGTGAATATCCACAAGTAAGACCATACATAAAACCTGCGGCATAAAAATCTCCGGCACCGGTAGTATCGACTGCCTTTTTCATTTCATCGGCCATAACATTTATAACTTCTGTTCCTTTCTTTATATAGGAACCTTTATTGCCTGTCTTTACAATTGCAACACTACACTTAGATGAAATTTCGTTAAGAGCTTCAATAGGTTCCTTACTTGTAAGAGCAAAAGCTTCCGACTCGTTGGCAAAAACTATATCTACATATTTAGTTATAAGCATATCGAAAAATTCCCGTTCGGCCTCAACTATATTATAACTGGCCATATCGAGACAAACCTGAAGCCCTGATTCCTTTGCAAGCTGAACGGCACGTATCATCAAATCATGGTCCTGCAGCAAATACCCTTCTACATATAAATAAGAATATCCTTCGAACATCTCTTTCGACAGGTCGCCTGCACAAAGTGTGGAAGATGCACCAAGATAAGTACCGAATGTACGCTCTCCATCGGACGAAACCAATGTAGAAGCTACGCCAGACTGCAACTCCGATATAATAAGATGTACATCTACTCCGTTCTTGCGCATTGTTTTTGAAAAATATGCTCCATTTTCATCATTACCAATCTTTCCTATAAAACCAGGAGCCGCACCTAATTTGGCCAAAGCAGATATGGTATTACCCGCCGAACCGCCAGTAGAGCGTTTAGTTTTCAAATTTTTAAACTCAGATTCTATTTCTTCAAGCTTATTTTCATCTATCAACTGCATGCTTCCTTTGGGTAAATTTAGCTTATCAAGTAAAGAATCATCGCTCATTTTCACTAAAATATCAACCAAAGCATTGCCTAAACCTATAATTTTATCCATTTTTTGAATTTTTTTTTGCAAAGATATTGCATATTTCAAAATATCCTACTATCTTTGCATCGCAATTGAGAAAAAAACCTTCTTCAGTAGCTCAGTCGGTTAGAGCATCTGACTGTTAATCAGAGGGTCGTTGGTTCAAGTCCAACCTGAAGAGCATTTAAGAACTCAATTGTAAAATTCTTCAGTAGCTCAGTCGGTTAGAGCATCTGACTGTTAATCAGAGGGTCGTTGGTTCAAGTCCAACCTGAAGAGCACTTTTAATAACATATCCTACTATTCTTCAGTAGCTCAGTCGGTTAGAGCATCTGACTGTTAATCAGAGGGTCGTTGGTTCAAGTCCAACCTGAAGAGCATTAAGGTTCACTATTCAGTGAGCCTTTTTTTATATATACTAAAAAAAATCCATGGACAGTAGAAACTCCGGGTCAGCGGATATTTCCGATTGGTATCACTCCTTTTTCATTAACATTTCCTATCTTTGTTGCATGAAAGCAGAATTACTCCGGACTCTGCCGGAATATATCATTCTACCTTTTCTCTATACTTTTGTGGAGATACTCCAACATGCTTCTTGAAAAAAGTGCCGAAACTGGAAGAATTCGGAAAATTAAGATCTTCTGATATTTCCTGAACAGTCTTATTTGTTCCATCAAGCATTAACATACTTTTTCTTATTATGGCTTTAAATACAAGTTCCTGCACTGTATAACCACAAACCGACTTACATAGTTCGGAAAGATACTTTGGTGATAGAAACATCTTATCGGCATAAAACTCCACTCCCCTTTGGGACATATAATTACGGTCAATAAGCTGTATAAGACGAAGAAAAATTTCGGTACGGCGAGCACTTGAAGATTTGTTTGAAAGATATTTTTTCTGAAAAATAGAACATAGCCTATATGTGAGCGATAAAAGCAACAGACGTCTTTCTGTTATAGCAAACAAATCATCATCCGAAATAGTGTTATTACCAATCAGACTGATATAACCTGCCACATCCTCCTCTTCACCGGTTGTCCACACATAATATGTCTGTGACGACATCTTGGCATACAAATCTACTGTATATACCATATTTCCCAACATATCTTTTATACCATCTACCTTATACATTATTATACTTACCTCTATATCTTCAGTATATCCGGAAATACAAAAAGATGCTCCATTGGGAATAAAAACAGACTCTCCCGCCACCGCGGTATACGACTTCTTTGAAAGCGAGAAGTTGAATTGTCCTCTGCTACAAACGATAAGTCCTATACCAAAGCTGCGGAAAGCATGATTGAAGTTGTCCGGGAAGGCATGAATTACTCCACCAGAAGAGCATACTTCTGCCTTTCCGGACAAATCCTTTTCAAGTTTATCTAAACGTTTATCATAATCATTTATAAAATCTTCCATATCGTTTTCTTGCTATCAAAGAAATACATTTGCTAAGATAGCAAAATAGAAAACAAAACGCAAAACCTATTTAAAATTACCGGACATAGCGGGTTATAGTCGCACTCCCGCTAAGCCGATAATTTCCTTTTACGATATGGATAAATGAGAACAAATAACATAGAAAGCATACATCCGTAGAATGTCCATCCCGACATTTCCTTTACAGTCGACAGAGTGGCCTGAACCTGAACCTTTCCCTTAGTCGACATCGCAGCCATATTTTCGGCTTCAGACTCACTCTTTCCCTGATAACGCATACCTTTAAGAGTCTGATCATATGAAGCCGCAGTTTGCTGGCTTACCCTGTCTGAATCATGAGCATAACGTGTAATATAATACTGCTGACGATGCTGAAATACATTTGTGTACAGTGCTGTACCTATTCCGGGACCTAATACCATGCGCACTGTCAGCATTATACAAATCCATGTGGAAAGATATTTATAAGGCATCCGCTGGTTGGCATATACTGCTGTAAGAGAATAGATTATCATCATTCCGGAAGAACGGATTATCACTGGATATTTCATTCGCTCATATAGTCCATCTGTCTGTACCTCAAAATACATAAACAAAGCCGAAACACCTATAAGCATAAATCCTATGGCAAAAAGATACTTTAGTTTTACACCACGAGAACCAAGAATAATAGCTATTATCGCTCCGATAGCATATCCAGCAATACACCAGTTGTTTAAAACAGCATTCTGCCAGTTGTCTATCTTCATTCCTATTCCGGTGAATACACTTACAAACATAGCACTCGAATTAAATATCATAAGCAAAAGAAACAATATGATACCAATCCAGATGGTTCTCAAACGGAATATTTCCATAAGGAAATAAGGTGAACTGCCATTATATTCCATATAGAAGAATATTGCGCCAAAAACAATTGCCAATACAGTGGAACGTATTATCGTAGAATCTGAATACCAATCGAGTGTTTTTCCATAAATAAGAATATAGATAATACAAGTAACCATAGCACTGAATATTACCACATTACCAAATTTACGGAAATTTACCGGGAAACGTCTTCCGCTATAACTATGATAAGGCATAGTTATAAAAATAATCAATATAGCAACAAGTGTCATTCCCATCATATAATAATACACATCCTGCCATTGATATTCATAAGCAAGCCAAGCTGTCAGTGAAGTTCCAATCTGCCCCAATATCATAAAGAACAAATATATGATAGGCATACTTTTACTTTTTTCCGAATCAAGTTTATCCCATCCTTCAGCTGTTACAGGCTCCATTCCAGGAGTTATATTCCGAGTAGCCTCCATACCAAAAGCATATCTTATCAGAGTAAACAGATTGACCATCATGAGTACCATACGCAGAAACCCCATTATAAGACTGCATAGAGCAAGAAGAAATATACTATCGGTTACCGCACACACGTAACTAAGCAAATACATGACAGAAAAGCCTACCAAACACATCATTTTCTCACGGCGTATACAAACCAACTGATAGAAGAACGGAGAAAAAGCAGCCATTCCTATTGATGTGACAAAACCGACAAACTGTATATGTTCCGACTGAAGGCCCAATCCGCTCATCATTTCTCCACTGTTGGCAGAATAAACACCTCCGACAGTAAGAATAGGAATAAACAACAGTATCAATATTATGATACCAACAGGCTTTGGGACCCAATTATAGAATGGGTAATTTTTAGGACGACAAGCCATAATACCAATATTTTACAGTCAAAATACTATTCTAAAAAACTCAATATAAATTTTCAAACTGAAATAACAGACAAGTAGCAAATATAATCAGCTAAAATAATACTACAATTTTGCCTTAACTATTACCATCATTCCTGCAGCGAGCCGTTCATTATCTTCTTTCGACAAGTCCACGAAATCTATTCTGACGGGCACTCTCTGACGAATCTTAACAAAATTACCGGCTGAATTATCTGTAGGGACAAGTGAATACTTTGAGCCAGTAGCACCCGATATAGCAGTAATTTTACCCTTAAACTCTTTACCACTAACAGCATCAACGGTAAGAGTCACCTCCTGTCCTACAAATAAATTCTCTATCTGAGTTTCCTTATAGTTGGCAATAACCCATTTCTGAGTATCAGGCAAAATATAAGTAATAGTCTGGCCAGCCGAAATAAATTGTCCTTCTTCGATAGCACGTCTGCCGAGCTTTCCATCACAAGGTGCAACAACCACTGTATACGAAAGGTTTAACTTTGCCATTTCGAGAGCAGCCTCAGCACGCTGAATTGCCGCTTCAGTACTCTGTCTACGGTCGGACACCTCATTTACACCAGAGAAAGCCGCCTTCTGCTGACGTTTCAAGGCCTCGAGCTTTTTCTTTGTAGCCTCATATTCTGTAGAAATCTGTTCAAGTTGTATAGGAGTTGCCGCATTTCTTTTCAACAGATTTTCGTAACGTTTACGGTCTTTTTCAAGCTTGGCAAGACGAATCTCAACTTCCGCAATCGAAGCTTCATATACAGAAGCTGAAGCTTGAGTTGTCTGTAAAGTCTTTCCTATTACCGATGCACCGGCCATAGCATCCTTCAGTGCGGCTTCTGCTTCCATAACTCGAATCTTATATTCACGGTCGTCGAGAACCATCAAAGTATCACCTTTCTTCACATACTGATGTTCTGTAAAATACACTTTCTTAATATATCCCGACGCACGAAGATTCACAGGAGAAATGTACTGTTCTATCTGCGCATCATTACTTGTTTCATTAAGTTTATAATTCATGAATACCATTACAGCCTGCACGAGTCCAACTACCAGTATAATTATACCCAAAGCACTTGCCATATATTGTCTGCGGCGCTGTTTTTTCAATTTTGCAGCCTGTTGTTCGAGAGTATTTTTCTTATTATTCTGCAGATTACTGTTATTCTGAGTATTATGTATATTTGTTTCCATATCGTATATATTGAATAAGTTATTACATATGTATATATAAAGTATATTGATTACATTATTAATGAATTACGTTCATAATTATTAGAGTTTATACAGAATAAGAAATAGGGCTATTGGTTATCAGTACCCTAAAACCTTATTCGATATAATGTCTATTCAAGTAATGTTTCTATCTTTCCTGTAAGTTTCAGCAATGAAAGGTTTGTAACCCTATAATTATAATGAGCTGTAACATAATTATTTTGAGCCTCACTCATTCTCATTTCATCTTGCAGGACCTCAGTCATGGAAGCTATTCCTTCTTTATATCTGTCGGATGTTACTTCATAGACATCTTCCGCCAACAGATAATTATCTTTTTGTTTGGTGAAGTTCCTTTGACTGTTCATCAGTTCGTTAGTAGCATTAAGATACTGTGTATGGAAATTCTTTAAAGCATTATCGTAAGAGAGTTTTGCATTTTCAATATCAAGTTTTGCCTTACGTATCTTTGAACGCTTGTCAAAACCGTCGAATATAGGAATCCTCAACGCCAGTCCTACACCCGATGAATTATACCAGTGATTCGATGGTCCGGCATGAAACCAGTTCTTTGCCTTATCGGTAAAAGCCGAATACATAAAACTACCAGTAAGTGATAAAGAAGGCAGATAACCCTGAGAAATCATCTTTTTCTGTTTTTCCGCCAGACTACTTTGCTTTCTCAACAATTCAAGTTCAGGCTGTCCTTCGTACAAACCGCTTAACTCTACAGGAGTAATAGTTTCAGTATCAACTTCTGTTAGTTTTATTTCTTTTTCTGCAGGATAGTCTATTACATATTTCAGCATATTAATCTGCTGAGTAAGCATAGCTTCTGCATTATCATATTGCACCTGCAAGTTTTCAAGATTAATGTTTACTCTTTTCACATCTACCTCCATTGCCATACCATTATCAAAAAAAGCAGTAGTGATATCTCTGAGTTCCTCCAGACGATGTATATTTTCTTTTAGAATTGAAATCTGTTCGGCAGTACTCTGTCCGAGATAATACATTTTTGCTATCTGCATTATCAGGTCCTCGCGAGCTTTTTCATACGATAAATAATTTATCTCATCCATTAGCTTAGTAATGGAAACCGCAGTATAGACAGTCTGGTTATAGAGAGGCATCTGCAATTGCAATCCTGCAGAAGCATTATACTGCAATGTTTTAGTTACATTATAAGGATTTCCATATGCAGTGCCGTCTGTAACAGATACGGGAGGATTGAAATTATCATTGAAAGATGCAACAGCATTTATCTGAGGCAATAGCTTCGCACGGTTTTCAGAAATACTGTGTTTGCCCTTAACAATTTCATTCCGTTTTGTTTCCAGTAAAAGATTATTCTCTATACCTATTTGCAGACACTGGTCCAAAGTAAGAACTTCCTGTCCTGAAAGAGGAAATATAGAACATAATAAAGCAAAAGTGAATAATAGTTTTTTCATAAATTCCATATCGTTAGTTTCATTTATCCACTGCAAAATTAGGCACTTAAATTATTCCTATCACTACGATATTTTCGTTTAAAGTGTTCATTTTTTCTGTTTCTTACTTATTATACTTAAAGTTTCGAAAATCTATATCCCATTTTTATAAAAAAGAAATATTTATCTTTTTAAATCACGACTTGTGATATTTAAGTATGTTAACTATATTTGCGAAAATATTTTCCATATAATATAGAGGTATACAGTCTGTTAACCTACATATAATTATATGTACTATAATATTAAAAAAACATCTGGTACGTACCGCACACGTATTGAATTCTCCAAATCATTACGTTATATAGATAAACTTGATTATTTAACATACAATAGTTAGTTATAAAATTTTTATTTGTAAATATTTCTACGCTGCCCTATAGGCAGCTATATCAATGAGTTCTTTGACAAGTTTAGCATTTATCCTCTTGTTTGGTCTTGTACCAGACAGCTTGAAAAATCGGTCAAGAA
>JAXEBI010000129.1:0-4989 GCA_034094155.1 Phocaeicola sp. | reverse complement strand
AACGATTCTATTTCCCCAAAATCGATTCTATTAATCCAGTTTGAATCTTTATTTTTATTAGTTCCTTGGTTAATAATGGCGTTCTTACTTTTACTCTTATCAGTAATAATTGTAGATGTTGTCTTATCTATAATCTTTATTCTTCCGGTATCAATGAGTTCATCTAAATCTTCAAGAGTACAATCTATTATTCCCCAATCATCCCTTCCGAAAAAACCTATTTTACGCATTCTGTTACGTAACTGTTTTTGACTATTTCTTGGAGCATTTTGACGTTCTGTTATCAATTCTCTTAGTACTACTATTTCAGCAGATGTAAACCAATTTCTTCCTTTCATTACAAATTAATATTATAGTTATACTGAAAAGCACATACACTTATACCACATATTAAAATTCATCTTTCCTATATAAATTTCTTACTAATCATATTTGAGCCAAAACATTATATATAAATTTACTTGTTTTATCTTTAAAAAATTATCCCAAATATTTTTATACGTATTTCTTTTTTATCAAAAGATATATAAAATCATTTATTATACAAAATAAATCAGTAATTTTGAAACTAAATTTTGATTTCATTTCGAAAATTTAGTTATATAATTTAGATTATTATGAAAAGATGTGACTTACATATTCATACAGTGCCATCTGTATCAGATAGGATGTTTACTTATGATATAGATGTTTTGCTGGATTATGTTACAAAGACTGAATTGGATGTAATCGCTATAACAAATCACAACTTATTCGATTATAGACAATTCATAGAAATAAAAAATGCATTGTCCCATAAAGTTGTCTTACCGGGTATTGAAGTAGACTTAGAAAATGGACATATTCTTGTTATAGCTAATAACGATGAAAGAACACTATTTGATTTTAACGATAGATGTAAACAAGTAACAAATCTAATAAAGACTAAAGATGATGATATTTCTTATGATACATTTATTAGAATCTTTGATGATTTAGGTAAATACTTACTGATACCACATTATGAGAAAGAGCCAAGACTTCATAAAAATGTCATCGAAAAATTAAGAAGAAACATAATAGCAGGAGAAGTGTCAAGTGTTAAAAAATTTATTTATATGGAAAAGGAGGACACTGAACTTACTCCTGTTTATTTCAGTGATTTTAGAATAGAAAAAGGTGTTACGCCTGATAAATATCCTGTTAGCCATACATTTCTTGATGTTGACCAAGTAAATATCAATACGTTGAAACTCTGCTTAATGGACAAAAAGAAGGTATCACTAACTTCGGAAAAAGGTGTCAAACTTTTTCAAATATTTCCAAACGGACAAATGCTATCGACAGGACTCAATATTATGTTTGGGAAACGTTCTACAGGAAAAACTTATACATTAGATGCTATAGCTAACCGCTTTGAAGGTAGGGCTAAATATATTAAACAATTTGAACTGCTGAATACTAACAGAAACGATTCAGACCAATTTGAAAATGACTTGAAAATAAGACAGGAAAATTCTGCTGAGGATTATTTACGTGAATTCGCTATTATAGTAACAGATATACTAAAAACTTGCTCTGCTGAAGAAGATGAGATGAAATTACAAAAATTTCTTGATGCTGTTATGTCTTCAGCACATCAAAGTGATGTTAATGATGTTTTTTCTAAATCGAAACTATTTAATGAAAGCTTTTTTAAAGAGTTAAATGATGATGAAATAAATAAACTTATTAAAGCAACACTAGCTTTATTAGAGTCTCAACTTTATAAAACCTTAGTAAACAAATATTTATCTGAAGAATCATTGAAGCTACTCTTAAAAGAATTGATAGAACAATGCTGGAAGGATAAAATTACTAACAAATACTACAAGGAAGTTAATAATATAATTAAGACTGTAAAAGAATCATTACAATTAAAGTCCGCAGCGCCTCGAATACCTAATATAGATTTGTACCAATACTTCATCAATAAGAAAAAACGTGAAATTTTTGCTCAAATAGCTTTAGCGGTAAAGAAAAATAAGACTATTAGCACTGAAAAGGCTGGACATTTTACAATTAGTGTGTCTGCACGCCCTTTCGTGAATGCCACAGATCTGAAAACGATTGGATTAAGACAAATGTCACTTGCTACTGCCTTCTCAAAATATGGGAATCCGATTCAGTATTTAAATGAGTTAAAAGAAGCTGGTGTCGAAAGTAATCGTATTTATAAATTATTTGCAGCCATTGATTATAAGATTCTTAATTCTTCAGGATTACCCGTTTCTGGTGGAGAACGTTCTGAATTTAACTTCTTACAGAAAATTAAAGATGCTATTTTGTGTGATATCCTTATCATTGATGAACCAGAATCTTCTTTTGATAATCTCTTTTTAAAAAACGAAGTAAATAAGTTCATTAAGGAAATGGCAGAGAATATGCCAGTTATAATTTCTACACATAATAACACAATAGGAGGTTCAATAAAACCTGATTATATTCTTTATACAGAAAAAATTGTGGATGAACATAAAACATATTTCAATATTTATAGCGGTTACCCTACAGCAAAACTTTTAAAGGATGTAAAAGGGAATACAATCGAAAACTATGATATTACATTAAACAGTTTAGAAGCTGGAGAACAAGCATATTCAGAAAGGAAAGATATTTATGAAACACTTAAAAATTGAAGATCGAAAAGCCTATTTTACTAGAGGTGAAAGTTGGATGGTTGTAACAGAAATGACCAAAGATGATTTATTAAACCTCGCCTACGCAGCCATAGATGAGGATGATTTTGAAACAGATGTATATGATGAAACTTTGCTTCCGAATCCTGCTCATAAAATTATTTATCAGCAGATTAATGATCAATTGTTGGAACTACATAATAGAAGAGCTAGTTTTAAAGAAGAAGTAAGGAATATATATAAAGACGCATATGAAAAGTATTGTATTGAGTAAGATTATAAAACTTAAAGTTATAACTATTTATTAGAACTTATAATAGAAAAATTGGTGATTGAGTCAATACTAGTTCATCAAAATATTTTATAAACACTCATCCTTCCTATAATTATGCAGAAAAACTAACATGAAGGGTGGCTATAAGGCTAAGTTTATAGACAGTAACTTAGCCTTTTATATTATAAAGAACTTTATCATAAATTTCGAATTAAGTTTGATAAGGCTCTTTATAATCTGTAATTTTATTAAGGGATACGATTTGTTTGGTACTCTCTCCTCTCATTATTAATTCTCAAAAAAATCTGTTTTAGAATTGGACATTCTACTTATATAAAAGTTTTAAATTATCCAAACACATAATACCCAGTATTATGTCTTACGTATATGAACTTTGCGGTATTTGCCCCATTATACAACCAATAAATTATTTACAGATTTTTTATTAATTTTATAACTGTTATTATATAATTAGGATTTTCCGCATACCCAATCTCATCAAGCCAAAGCAGATAGTTTCCACCTTTATATTTGTATTGAACTTTAGTATAATAAGCTCTGACACTTTCTGTCCAATGATTGAATTCATAGTATTTCCCTGTACGTGGATTGGTGAGCCCGAATAGATTATGCTTGTTTAGGCATACTGATGAACGGAACCATCCGGTCTCCAGTATAGCCTGAGCCAAAACTATTTTTGGGTACAGGATTCCGTTTCTTATAATTTCTTTATAAAGATTGGGGATGGTAAGTTCAGGAAGATGATTTTCTGATTTAGTAATATCATCTGTTTTCTTTTGCAGTTCTGTTTTCAGGGATGCTTTCCTGTCACTATTCCGGCTGTTATCATCCAATTTCTTCTGATTGTCCGGTCCGACAGTCAGGGTATCCTTTACCATCATCTTATTCTTTTTCCCTTCTGTAACATCCTTTCCTGCACGGCTATAAGACTCTTTTTGTCTTTCTGTTGGCAGAATTTCCGAATCTCTGGTTATCGTATAGAACTGTGCCGATACGCTTACCGGCAGCAGCATCAGAAGCAGTGAAATCAGAATAGTGTTGCGCATTTCTTTTTCAGGGGATTGCCGTGAATACATTTGTGGCATTCAGGCGGTTAGAACCGCAAATATAACAGCTTAATTACAGTAATATGGAAATGCACAACAGAAATCAGTACGGTTTGTTGCCATACGAAAAACTGGCAATACTGGGTATCGACCGTGAAAAGGCGGACAGTTTACCTATGGAAGTGAAGGAGAAGCTGATGGCAGGTGAAGTGACTCCCATCATGCAGGTATCCATCAATGCAAGGAACGGCAGCATCATCACCATGCCGATGAAACTTCAGATGACTACAGACAAAAACGGTGCTCCGGCTCTGATTGCCTATCCGGTACGTGCAGAATTGGACCGGGAACGAAACAAGGTTCTCAATCTCACTCAGCAGGAAGCTGAACGTCTGGCAAGAGGTGAGGTAATACAGAAGGCGGTCAACGTAAACGGTGAAAAGACTCAGCAGTATCTCCAGCTTGATCCGGAAACAAAATCCGTCATTCACAGACGTGTCACTGACATCAAGCTGGAGCAACGTCTGAAGGACATGGAGAAGGTAAACGACATTGAACTGGGTATGCAGCAGAAGCAGCAGGTACGAGAGGGAAAACCGGTTGAACTGAATGTGGGAGGTGAGAAAGTTTCAGTCGGCATTGACCTGAATGAGCAGCAGGGATTCAGGCTTATCAAGGGGGACATGAAGGAATGGGAAAGACAGCAGAAGCTCCGCTATGACGAGGTTCATCCTGAATATCTCGGCCTTGTCATGACAGACAAGAACCGTTGGGAGTATCAGAAGGTGATGGACAGACAGTCCGTTGAGCGTGCAATTTCACTCTCTCCATCCCGGAAGGAAACAAAAGCGAACAGCCTTAAACTCTAATACTGATTCCTATGGCCAAAAAGACAGATTCAGATAATGATACCGGTATCATACGGCAGTTCAACGAACTGAAGAAGAAGCATCCGGATGCCATGCTGCTGTTCAGACGGAACAGTTTCTAT
>JAXEBI010000128.1:0-3535 GCA_034094155.1 Phocaeicola sp. | reverse complement strand
ATTTGGTCATGCTCTACCATTTAACTATTTAGTAAAATCTTACTCTCTAGCTAAGATAAAGCACTTTAATAAGGGGTATATGAAGTTTTTAGCAAATCATTCTAATGTAGTGTTAGTAGATATCAATAAAAATCTTGGTGAAGTACTACAAACTATGGCTCAGGTACTAAGAGATGGTAAGAATGTAGTTATATTCCCAGAGGGAGCAAGAACTAGAGATGGAAAGATGTTGGAGTTTAAAAAAGCTTTTGCAATACTTGCTAAAGAGATGGAAGTTGATGTAGTTCCATTTGGTATAAGAGGAGCCTATGAAGCTTTTCCATCTAACTCAAAACTACCTAAGCCAGCTCAGGTAGAGATAAAATTCTTTGATCCAATCTCAACAGATGGAAAATCTTATGAGGAGATTGTAGAGGAGACTAGAGATACACTTTTAAAATGGGTAGGAAAGTAATTTAGGAGGGAAAGATTTTGTATGGGATCTATAAAAAGGATGAGTTGTATTCCACCATGGGAAATATATGAAAATTTAAAAGAGATAGTTTATGTAGTAGACCCAAAAACTTATGAGGTAGTATTTTTAAATAAATTTGGAAGAGAAAAATTTGGGTATAAGACTAAAGAAGAGATAAAAGGAAGGCTCTGTTACCAGTTTCTCCAAAATCTATCAGAGCCTTGTAGTTTTTGTCCAAACTCTCAATTGAAATTAGGTGAATTTTATGAATGGAAATATTACAATCCTGTTTTAAAAAATAAATATATATTAAAAGACACTTTAATAGAATACCAAAATAAAATTTATAAAATGGAACTAACTATTGATGGAACAGAGAAAGAGTTAGATACTTCCAATCCAGAGCTAACTCTTTATAATGAGATAATAATAAAAGAATTTTTAAAAAATATACATACCTTTACTGATATAAATTTAGCTATTAATAATTCTTTAAAATTTTTAGGAGAAACATTCCAAGGTGAGAGAGCTTATATATTTGAAAATGCCCATGATAAAAATTTTATAAATAATACTTATGAATGGTGTAAACCAGGAGTAAAGCCTGAAATAGATAATCTTCAGAATGTTCCTAAAGAAAATGCACTTTCTTGGTATGAGATGTTTTGGGTAAATGAAAATATAATAATAGAAAATTTAGAAGATATTAAGGATAAGTACACAAGTTTATATAATATATTATTTCCACAAAATATTCATTCTTTAGTTGTAAGTCCATTAGTATATGAAAATGAAATTATTGGATTCTTTGGAATAGATAATCCACCTAAAGATAGATTTAAACATGTTTCAAAGATCTTAAGTATTTTAAGCCATTTTGTTGTATCTACATTAAAAAGACGTGATCTGATAAAAGAACTCCATTTTTTAAGTTATTATGACAAGCTTACTGGGGATAAAAATAGAAATGCTTTTAATAAATTTTTAGCAGAAAGAGGAGATATAGATTCTTTGGGTGTAGTTTATGGAGATGTAACAGGATTAAAAAAGGTTAATGATACCTTTGGTCATATAAAGGGAGATGAATTGCTTCAAACAGCCTATAGATTTATAGAAAAAATATTTAAAAAGTTTGATATTTATAGAATTGGTGGAGATGAATTTCTTGTATTTTGTAAAAATATTCAAGAAAATATATTTATGGAACTAGTATCTAATTTAAGAGAGATTTTGAATAAAGATGACGAATGTAAAATAGCACTTGGAGAGATATGGACTTGTGAGAAAGAACATATCAACAATATTGAGAATCTTATTGATAGAGCTGACAAGATGATGTATATAGATAAGAAGAAACACTATAGTTCTTTAAAAAAATAATTTAAGTATATAAAACAACTAAGTGAATAACTTGAGGAGATTTAGTTTATGGAAAATATTTTTAGTGATATGCGGGTAGGATTATGGAGCATAGAGATTAATGAAGATAATATTCCAAAAATGTATGGGGATAAAGTTTTTTTAGAACTGATTGGAGTAGCTCATGAAATTTCACCAGAGAATTTATATATTAAATGGTTCAGTGGAATAAAAGAAGAATATATAGGGTATATTAATAATGCAATAGAAAGAATTCTTTCTGGAAAGCAAATGGAAGTAGAGTATGTGTGGATAAATAATCAAAATCAAACTACATTTGTAAGGTGTTGTGGGAAAAAAGATGATTCTTTTAATGAAGGAATAAGATTAAAAGGATACCATCAAAATATAGATAAGATAGTCAATATTGATATAAAAAATGATGGAAATTATGAAGTAAAAGATTATTTTAAACTACTAAAATATTCAACATTTTTCTATGAGTTATATGATGAATGTTTTGAGATAGATTTAGAAACATATAAAATAGTAACAGTTTTCAGTAGAAAAAATAAGTATGCTTTTATAAATGAAAACAGTTTTGTTTTTGATGAGAAAGATACTCAAGTTTATCCAGAGGATAGAGAGATATTTAATTCACTCTTTAATAAAGATAAACTAAATAGAATAGAAAAATATAGCCAAAGTGAAAAAATTGATATAAGAATAAAAAATATTAACAATAAGTATAGTTGGGTTCGATTGACAGCTTTGGTTACAACATTTGCTGGTAGAAAAAAATTGGTACTTTATATCTATGACATAGAGGATGAGAAGAAGCTAGAAGAGGTTACAAGAGAGAAAGAGGATATTGTAAATGCATTGGTTGATGCTGATTCAGCTATTTTGGATATAGATTTAGAAAGTGAAAAAGTAAAGATGTTAAAATATTCAAAAGAACTTGGAACAAATGAAAAGATTGAGATACCATTGTTGGAGTTAAAAGAAATATTAATTAATGATTATATTCAGTCAAAAGACATCAATGAAATAGAAACTTTTTTCTCACTGGATAATTTAAAACTTTTAGCTAAAGAGAAATTAGATAAAAGCATTGAAATTAAAATGAAAGAGAAAAATGAAGAGTATAATTGGATAAGAATTTCTAATCTTTCTCTTTCGGGAACTTCTAATAGAATTTTTGTTTTAATGAAAAATATAAATGAAAACTATCTATCTCAAAATATTATTGAAAAATTTGTTTACAATAACTGTGATTATTTATTATGTGTAGACTTAAAAAATAATAGATATATTAAAATATCAGGTGAAGATAAAGATAACACTATTCTTGATCGTAAGGGAAATAATTATATAGAAAAGATGCAAGTATATATTGATAAGTATGTTATTCCAGAAGATAAAGTTAGAATGAAAAATATAGTTAGAAGTGATTATATAGTAGAAGTTTTAGAAAAAAAAGAGAGACTTGATTTTACAACTGCAATTATAGATGATAATGGGAATTATAGAAGAAAATATGTAGTTTTTCAATATTATGATAGGGAAAATCAAATTGTTTTAGTGCAGAGAAGGGATATTACTAATACTTATCTTTCAATAAAAGAGCAAAGTGATAAATTAGAAAAAGCTGAAAGAGAATCTATAACAGATTACCTTACAAATATTTACAATAGAAAAGGTTGTGAATTAAAAATTAAG
>JAXEBI010000127.1:0-12610 GCA_034094155.1 Phocaeicola sp. | reverse complement strand
TTTTTCTCGTTCAAATTGCCTTTTCGTGAACGAAGAGGACAAATATTCCTCCAAATAAGATAAACATTCTTCTTTTGAATACTTTTTATATTCACGCATGTTACTAAATAATTTGTGTCAACTTATTTAGTACACTACAGTCGAAATTTAATCAGTTTCAGATTAAAATACATACATTAAACTTCTTAACCATTATTCTTATAACTTACCCTTCTCTTCAAGATATGAATCCTTAAATCCGAGGAAGTAAAGTACTCCATCAAGTCCTATGGTATTTATAGACTGTTCCGCATTTTCCACAACCTTTGGCTTTGCATGAAAAGCAATACCAAGTCCGGCTGTTGATAGCATAGGTAAATCATTAGCACCATCACCCACGGCTATGGTCTGTGCAATATCAACTTTTTCGACTTGTGCAAGCAGTCGTAAGAGTTCCGCTTTTCTCTTTCCGTCTACCACATCACCTATATATCTTCCTGTTAGTTTACCGTCTACAATCTCAAGTTCGTTAGCATAGACATAGTCTATTCCGAATTTCTGTTTTAGATATTCTCCGAAATAAGTGAAGCCTCCGGAAAGAATAGCAATCTTGTAGCCATAGTGCTTCAAAGCAAACATAAGTCTTTCTACACCTTCTGTTATAGGAAGGTTTTCTGCAATTTCCTTCATTACACTTACATCGAGCCCCTTAAGGAGAGCCACCCTTTCCCTGAAACTCTCAATGAAGTCTATTTCACCGCGCATGGCACGTTCTGTAATGGCCTTAACCTGTTCACCTACACCTGCTCTTTCTGCAAGTTCGTCGATACATTCTGTCTGAATGAGCGTAGAATCCATATCGAAGCATATCAGTCTTCTCATTCTGCGGTACATATTGTCGAGCTGGAAAGAAAAATCCATTTCAAGTTCGCTGCTCAGTCTCATAAGATTCTTCTGCATCTCAACTCTGTTTTTGGGAGTACCTCTTACAGATAACTCTATGCATGCTCTTACATTGGCTTTTTCTTCATCAAGAGGCACACGTCCGGTAAGACGTTTTATGGAGTCGATGTTCATTCCCTGGTCTGCTATAATAGATGTAACTGCAGATATCTGCTTGGCAGTTAGCTTTCTGCCTAAAAGAGTAAGGATATATCTGTTTTTTCCCTGCATAGCTACCCAGTTCTCATATTCTTCTACAGATATAGGGTAGAATCTTATAATAACACCAAGTTCGGAAGCCTTGAATAGAAGTTCTTTCATTATATTTCCCGATTCTGTTTCTTTGCTTTTGAACAGAATACCTAACGAAAGTGTACTATGGATATCTGCCTGTCCTATATCGAGGATGGTTACATCATAATGAGAAAGAATCTCGGTAATGGATGCTGTAAGTCCCGGTCTGTCTACTCCGGTGATTCTTATTAGGGTAAGTTCTGTTTTCATCTTATATTTATCTTCTTCTTCTTATATTTTCATTCATCTACTCATTGGTTTTTAAATTAAAATGCCACTTTAAAGTGCCACTCTTCTTAGACGAATACGCAGGTTCGACAGTTCTGTATCGCTGTGCTGTGAAGGCAAACCATCCTGTCTCACAGTTATAGTGTGAGATTTTCCGTTTACAGCTTCTGGCAGAGTGAAGTCCTGTTTGTATATGGTTTGTTCCGCTGCCGGACGCAATACAAATCCTGTTGATTTCTCAAATCTGTTGTATAACCTCAATACAATCTGGTTATTGCCTTTTGACAGCGGAAGAATAACTTTTTCTGTTCTGAATGTACATCTGTAAGGATTAAGATGTTTCATTACTGATTTACCGTTGAGATATACTTCTATACCGTTTCCGGCACTCACTTCCACTATTATATCCTGTTCTCTCGGAGATTCTACATTCTGCATTACGAAATAAGTCTCAAGAATATTAGATTGGAATTTATCGTTACCGCTCTCTACTTCCTTCCATTCGCCGTTTCTTACAGGAGGATTATTGAGGTCGGTCTTTAGTGTTGAAGGTCCGTCGAACAAGCTGCTACCTGGGCCGCAGATATACTGTTTGCCCCATACAGTTCCAGGTGCAACAGATAAAGAGGAAGTTCTGCCATTATCAAGTTTAACTATATAATTCTTTCCGTCTACGGTAATATCAAGAGTCTTTCCTACTTCCTGTTCTGTGAAAATCAAGTCGAGCTGTTTAAGAAGAAGCTGGTCTATGTTCCATGTATAACTTACTGTACTTCTGTAATTACTATAATAGTCGAAACATGAATAACTGTAATTAGGTGTGGCATTTTCTGAAGTGAGGGTAAGTCCTTTTACTGCTCCTGAATGTTGCGGGAATACAGTATCCTTGAATTCCAGTGTTAGTACATTGATGGTATTGCACTTGTAGGCCGATGCCGGAACTGTAATTTCTACCATACCGTTTTTCTGGATACATGTAGCCAGTTTGCCGTCGCCCCTCACAAGTTCATTTTCGGGCATATAAAGTTTTATTCTTCCATCCTGAGGATATTCACCCGAAAGAATAAGATAAAGGAAATTGTTTTTTCTAGTAATCATACCCCAATTGAAATGTTCTCTGAAAGGAGAAGCCTCTGTACCGTAAATAGCCTGACCGTTTGTTTTCAGCCATTCTCCTATTTCTTTCAAGACTTCGCTCTCGAAAGGAACTACCGAACCGTCACCCTTAGGACCAATGTTCAGCAAGAAATTTCCCCCATGAGATACTACGCTGATAAGGCTTCTGAGTTTTTCCATGGCTTTAGTATGTACATCTCCTCTTTCCTGCCATGAACGATAGCTCCATGTTTCGTTGAACATAGAAGCAGCACTTTGCCACGGGCATTGCAAAGCACCTTCGGGATAAGCATTGTCGGCCATAACACTGAAATCGTACTGGTCATTTCCTACACGACCACTTACCATACAGTCGGGTTGCAGCTTATGTACAAGTTCGTATAGCTCCTTACTCTGTTCGGGGGTATTCGAACCCATGTCGAACCACAATTCAGAGATTGGTCCGTAGTGCGTAAGAAGTTCGGTAACCTGAGCCTTGGAAAATTCATGATGCTGGGGAGTTATGAAATCGCAGTTATGACTCGAAATAGGATAGGCATGCGGATAGTGCCAGTCAATGATGGAGAAATAAAGCCCAAGGCGTATTCCCCCTTTTCGGCAGGCATCGCTCAACTCTTTTACATAATCCCTCTTGCTTGGTGTGGCATCGTATGAGTTATAGTCGGTTGTAGCAGTCTTGAACATGCAGAATCCGTCATGATGTTTTGTTGTGATAACAATAGAACGCATTCCGGCTTCCTTTGCGAGGGCTACTATAGAATCGGCATTGAATTTATCGGGATTGAACTTTAGTGCAGTATCTCCATACCAGTCGCTGAAAATACCAGCAAACGACTGAATTTGTTCACTATATCCTCTTGTAACAGGTTTTCCTTCCCAAACTCCACCTAATTCGGAATAAAGTCCGAAATGTATGAACATGGAATATTTGTTACTGTGCCATTCATTGAAGGCTTTTTCAGATACTTGCTGCGCTTGTATTCCGGCCGAAAACAAGAGCGAAAGTGCTAAAACGATGTATTTCTTCATGTTTTACATGTTGTTAAAGGTACTAATTATTAGCAAAGATAATCACTTCTTTTGTGAAATGCTAATTTTTGTGTACTTTTGCAACTTCAATTTAAAATTATAATTAAAAACAGACAGAGACGATGAAAAAACTTTTTTTCTCAATCCTTTTCTGCTTGATTGCAGGATTTGTGAGCGCACAAAACATCCAGTTGCATTATGATTTCGGTCATTCAATCTATAAGTCGTTGGACAGACGGCCGAAAGTTACTACTACAGTTGAAATGTTCAAACCCGACAGATGGGGTAGCACATTCTTTTTCGTTGATATGGACTATACCAAGGAAGGTGTGGCCGGAGCATATTGGGAAATAGCTCGTGAACTCAAGTTCTGGGACGGTCCTTTCTCGGCACATGTTGAGTACAACGGAGGTCTGAATTACATCAAGAACGCATATCTTATTGGAGCAACCTACTCATGGAACAATGCGGATTTCACTAAGGGTTTTACATTTACTCCAACATACAAGATTATTCAGAAGCACGATAAGCCACACAATTTCCAGCTTACTGCTACATGGTATCTTCATTTCTGCAAGGGTAAGTGTACATTCAGCGGATTTGCTGATTTCTGGAAAGAAGAGCATACCGACTCGGAAGGAAATATTCATGACTATGTGTTTATAACAGAACCTCAGTTCTGGCTAAATCTTAATAAGTTTGACAAGGTGGCCGATGACTTTAATCTAAGTGTAGGTACAGAGTGGGAGATTTCTTCAAATTTTGCCGTGATGAAAGGATGGAAATGGCTTCCAACATTGGCCATGAAGTGGTCTTTCTGATCTTTCAAAAATGTCTTTTAAACAAACAACATGTTATTAAAATAAATTAATTGATATGTTAGAAAAACTATTCGGATTCGACAAGAATGTGACACGTGTACGGACTGAAATTCTTGCCGGAATAACCACCTTCCTTACCATGGCATACATACTGGCTGTGAATCCTAATATTCTTAGTGCTACAGGTATGGATAAGGGTGCATTGTTTACCACTACGGTTGTAGCTTCTGCATTTGCTACTCTTCTTATGGCCTTTTATGCCAAACTTCCTTTCGGACTTGCTCCAGGAATGGGACTTAATGCGTTCTTTGCCTATACGGTATGTCTTACCATGGGTTACACATGGCAGTTTGCCCTTACGGCTGTATTGATAGAAGGTATCATCTTTATATTGCTTACAGTGACAAACCTTCGCGAAAAGATTGTAGATGCCATACCTGTTACCCTGAAGAATGCTATTGGTGCCGGTATAGGTCTGTTCATTTCGTTTATCGGATTGCAGAATGCCGGAATTATCGTAAATAATGATGCTACACTCATAAGCATGGGAAACATTACATCAGGTTCTGCTCTTCTTGGAATGATAGGACTTGTTGTTACTTCTCTTCTTCTTGTAAAGAAGGTGAGAGGCGCATTACTGTTCGGTATTCTTATTACTACACTGATAGGTATTCCTATGGGTATCACAAAGTTTGACGGTATTATAAGTACTCCTCCTTCAATAGAGCCTATTTTCTGGCAGTTTGAATGGCATAATATATTCACAAAAGAAATGATAGTTGTGGTATTTACATTCCTATTTGTGGATATGTTCGATACTATAGGAACATTGGTTGGTGTTACTACTAAAGCCGGAATGATGGATAAGAACGGGAAGATACCTCACTTGAAACAGGCTTTTATGGTAGATGCCATTGGTACAACAGCCGGTGCAATGCTTGGAACAAGTACAATCACTACATTTGTGGAGAGTGCCTCTGGAGTTGGCGAGGGCGGTAGAAGCGGTCTTACCTCATTTGTAACCGCAGTATGTTTCCTGCTTTCACTCTTCCTTGCTCCGTTCTTCCTTTCAGTTCCGGGAGCAGCTACAGCGCCGGTTCTTATTCTTGTGGGGCTGATGATGATGTCTTCTGTTCTGAAAGTCAATTTTTCCGACTACTCGGAAGCTATCCCTGCATTTATCTGTATCATATTTATGCCTCTTGCATACAGCATTTCAGATGGTATAGTATTGGGAATGATAAGTTATGTACTGATTAATCTTCTTTCGGGTAATTACAGAAAACTTTCAATTGGTATGTATATATTGGCCGCAATATTCGTTCTTAAGTTCTTTATCTGATAATAGCGGCTAACATAAATAAAATAAATCGGGCGATGGACTGATGTAATCAAATACACTCAGTTTATCGCCCGATTTATTTTTATTCCCCAAGAATTTAAATTATTCAGTTTTCAGATTCTCAGTAGGGTTGCTTGTTGCAGCCTTGTAGTTCTGAACCGTAATGGTTATAAGAGTGATAAGACTAATAATTATGAATGTGCTTATAAACACTAAAGGACTTATATCTATTCGTTCATTAAACTGTTCCAGCCATCTTGATACCGCATACCATGCTATAGGGCTGGCAATAACAAAGCTTATGGCCGACAGTTTCATATACGATAGACCAAACATCCATAATATCTGACCAGTATAAGCTCCATAAACCTTTCTAATTCCAATTTCCTTTCGTCTGTGTTCGGTTTCAAATATAATCATTCCAAATACTCCAACCAGTGAAATGATGATGGCAAGCAGGCTGAATAATGTAACAAGCTTCTGCAAGTTTGTTTCTTCTTTATAAAGCTGTTTGTATATCTGATCGTAAAAATTAACATCTACGGGATAGCCTATAAAGCTTTCTGATATGGCTTTACGGATATTATTCATAGCTGTTTCTATATTATTCCCTGCTTTGACACGTATATAGGCATAGGGGAGAACCTTATTGCTGTATTTCCCGTTAGTGCAGAAAATATACGGAAGGGCTATTGACTTTAATGATGTGAGTTGAAGATCGTTCACAAAACCTTTCAGAGTCGCATTCATCCCCCAAACAAAAAAGTCTATTGTTTCTCCAGCCTGAATACCTGTTTTTTTCTGCAAGTTCTCTGTTGCTATGAAATTCAGTGAGTTTATTGTGGAGTTTAATATTGTGTCGTTGGGCAGGAAATCTGTACCGGATTTTATTTCCATTCCCATAACCTTGCAGAAGTTAGGTGTAACATCAATATAGTAATGTCCGTATGTCTCATCCTTATACTTAAAGGCATATTGTGTATAGCCGTCTTCACCGCCCATTAACCATTTAGCATATGCCACATCTTCAATTTCAGCAAAACTTTTAATTCTGTTTTCAAAGTTTCTGTATTCGCTGCTTTTATATGGAATCATAGGAAGACTTGCAACAACTATTTTATCTTTGTCGATTCCGAGCTTATGGTTCATCATAAATTTATTCTGCAGAAAAATAAATGCAGCAGTAACTATAAGAATGAATGATATTATGAACTGGAATCCGATAAGAATCATACGCAGTTTTTTACCCTTTCCGCTTAATGCATAATTCCCTTTCAACACAAGTGCTGGAGAAAAAGATGTCATGTACCATGATGGATAAAGCCCGGCAATTATTCCGGTAACCAGTGCGGTTATACCTGTATAGAGAATAAACTTCCAGTGATCTGCTATTGATATCTTGAATCCCATGAAAGACATAACATTAAGTTGTGACAGAATTGCTACAATTCCTAATGATAGCAACCATCCTATGAATACTATGCCAACAGATTCGGTTGTAAGTGCACGCCTGAGTTCCCAGTTTGTGCTACCAAGTACCTTTTGTGTATTAATGCTGCGAATACGCAATGGAGTGAGTGCCGTACTGAAATTTATGAGATTTATACAAGCTATCAATATGATTAATATGCCGATGCTCATTATCAGTAAAGTGGAACTTTTATCACCTGTTTTAAGATAATAAAATGCGTTCATTCCGTAATATATGTCGGTTATAGGAGTAACATATAGTTTTTTATTGTCTTTATTTACAGTATAGAGATGGTCTGTAGCCTTACTTGCTTCTATCTGTCTGTTTACTTCATCTATGGTTACATTGGGTTTCAGACGGAAGAATGCAAAAAAATTCTGGCTTCCCCAGTCGTTTTTTTGGAAATCTCCTATTCTCATGAATATATCATTTTTAAACTGGCAGTTTTCCGGCAGATCTTTGAATATACCGCACACTCTGAACCTGTCAAGGTTAGAATACAAGTCGTTTTCTCCTTTAGTGTAAATATATGATCCAAGGGCATTGCCTTCAGGAAATGTTTTTTTCGCATAACTTTCGGAAATAAGAATACTTTCTGGCTTGTCCATATCCTCGTCGTTCCCTTCTACGAATTCTAATCCTATCACTTTAGCGAAATCCTGATATACGGCAAAAGGAGTTTCATAAAAATATTGAGGATTATCTGGATTGGTATAGAAAGCTAATTTCTGCCAGCATGGTGCATAAATAGTACCGTATTCTATACCAGGTACCTGTTCCATAATGAAATCAATTGGTCCTCTTGGCAGTAAGGTGATGTCATTTTCATTTTCAGGACCTAAATTAAGGATGACAAGTCTGTCTGCTTCCGGATAACATGTATCGAAATTGTACTCATAGCTTGCCTTCATCATGATGAGTACGAAAGCTGCAAATGCAGTGGAAAGTCCTATCAGGTTTAGAAATGATGCTGTGCGGAACCGCTTGATTGTGTAGAAAAGATTGCGTAATATTGTTTTCATAATGATAATAATATTTGTCCTGATTAATAAAATAAATTCAATTGTTATGGTATATATATTCCTGAAACTTGATTGCAAAGTTCGTGCCAGTATTGTAATGCCTTATCAATCAGGTGAATATTAATTTAAATATTAGAAACAAGTGTATGAAAATTTGACACTGTGTGTATGATTCTTAGACAAGTCTTAATGCCTTACATGTTTACGGTATCAATAGAAATAGAATCTCTCTATATATAAATGCTATAGATTGAGTGAAGTTGTTTGCCTGGAGTTTTAGTGTGCTCACAAAATGTTCAATAAATTGAATTTTGGATTTACGGATTATAAATTTTATCTTTGTGTTTAAGATATAAAATCAGTCAGTCATGAGCAAACTTTATCCTATTGGCATACAGAATTTTGAGGATTTACGTAAGAGAGATTATATATATGTTGACAAAACAGCATTGATATATCAATTAGTAAGTACTGGAAAGTATTATTTCCTCAGTCGTCCCCGCCGTTTCGGTAAGAGTCTTCTTATTTCTACTCTCGAAGCGTATTTCTCAGGCAAGCGCGAACTCTTTGCAGGGCTCGATATGGAAAAGTTGGAAAAGGAGTGGTTAGAGTATCCTGTATTGCACATAGATTTAAATACTGAAAAATATTCAACGAAAGAGGCTCTTGAAAATAAGCTTGATTTGTCGTTAAAACATTTTGAGTTAAAGTATGGAAAAAATCCTGATGAGTATTCTCTTGCTACAAGATTTGAGGGTATAATTCGCAGAGCATCCGAAAAGACCGGACATAACACTGTGATACTCATAGATGAATACGACAAACCTATGTTACAGGCCATTGGTAATCCAGAACTTCAGACCGAATACCGCAATACTTTGAAAGCTTTCTATGGAGCTTTGAAATCGTGCGACAGATATATACAGTTTGCAATGCTCACAGGGGTGACAAAATTCGGCAAAGTAAGCGTGTTCAGTGATTTGAACAATTTGATGGATATCTCTATGATAAACCGTTTTTCAGAAATATGCGGAATAAGCGACGATGAACTTCACAGGTATTTTGATGATGACATACACACTTTGGCAGAGAAACTTGGTACTGGATATAAGGAAACTTGCGAACGTCTGAAGTTGAATTACGACGGTTATCATTTCAGTTTTCAATCTCCCGGGATGTATAATCCTTTCAGTATCCTTAATACTTTTGCCAATATGCAGATAGACAATTACTGGTTTGCTACCGGTACCCCTACATATCTTGTAGAGCTGATGAAACTGCATAACTATAATGTTGAGGAGATAGAAGATATAGTTACCAGTGGTCCGGTATTAGACTCTATTGATGCGGCATCTACCGATCCGGTGCCTGTAATCTATCAGAGCGGTTATCTTACAATCAAAGGCTATAATGAAGAATTTGAGAATTACACTCTCGGTTTCCCTAACCGTGAGGTGGAGCAGGGTTTTTTCCGTTTCCTTCTGCCCAATTATGCATCTGTAAGTGTTACAAAATCCCCATACGAGATTCAGCGTTTTGTAACTGATGTTCGCAAAGGTGATGTGGATTCTTTCCTGAACCGCTTGCAGACTTTCTTCGATGATATACCTTACGAACTTTCTCCACGCGACCGTGAAGTTCATTACCAGAATATTCTATACATAGTTTTCAAGCTTATGGGTTTTTATTCGGAAGTGGAGTATCATACATCTCGCGGACGTGTTGATCTTGTCCTGAAAACCTCCGATTATATCTATGTCATGGAATTCAAGCTTGATGGAACGGCAGAGGAAGCCATGGCTCAGATAAATGCGAAAGGGTATGCTTCTGCATTTGCTGCCGATGGAAGAAAGGTTGTTAAGGTTGGGGTGAATTTCAGTTCAGAAACAAGGACTATAGACAGGTGGATAAAAGCCTGACTTTATTTGATTGAAATATTGCCGATATCGGCAAAAAATGTATCTTTGCACTGATGTTTTATTATATAAACTTGCCGATAGATTTTATAGATATGAAATATATTTCAGTTACAGAGTTCGCAGCTAAGTATGGCTTATCAGAACGGACGGTTCGTAATTATTGTGCGACTGGTAAGATTGAGGGTGTAATACTGGTAGGTAAAACATGGAATATTCCTGCCGATTCGGAAGCTCCGAAGAGAGGAAGGCAAAAGCATGAGACTATGCCTTTGCTTAAAATATTACGTGAGCAAAAGGAAATGAAATTGAAAGGTGGAATATATCATCGGACTCAGATTGATTTGACATATAACTCCAATCATATAGAAGGAAGCCGCCTTACTCATGATCAGACGAGATACATATTTGAGACCAATACAATAGGTTTTGAGGGGGAAAGTGTGAAAGTCGATGATATTGTTGAGACCACAAACCATTTCCGTTGTATTGACATGATTATAGACAAAGCAGAAGAACGCCTGACAGAGGGATTCATAAAAGAGCTTCACCGGATACTTAAGTCCGGAACTTCTGATAGTCTTAAATCATGGTTTGCAGTGGGTGATTATAAGAAGATACCCAATGAAGTTGGTGGAATAGAAACTGTCGCTCCTGAGAATACAAAACATGAGATTGCCAGGTTATTGAAAGAATATAATGCCATAAAGAAAAAATCTTTTGATGATATTCTGGACTTTCATCATCGGTTTGAGGCAATACATCCTTTCCAGGATGGTAATGGTAGGGTAGGACGTCTTATAATGTTTAAGGAATGTCTGGCAAATGGTATCGTACCATTCATTATAACCGATGAACTGAAGATGTTCTATTATCGTGGCTTGCAGCAATGGCCGCATATAAAGGAATATCTCAGGGATACTTGTCTTGCTGCACAAGATGAATACAAGGTTTTGTTGGATTATTTTCGCATACAATATAATTGATTTGTATTGGATTAGTAATAAAAATCCGGTCCTTAAACACCGTTAAATAGTATTTAATAACCATATAAACAGCATTTAAAGACCGGATAACTTATCAGCTTTTATCATAAATAAGTTAAGCGTGTTTCCTTTTCAAGTCAATAAATTGGGACTGTATGACTGAAAATAGAAACAGGCTTATTATATATTGAAGTAATTAAAATTTATGTTGGTTACATTTAGAATCTCCTTTTTATTATTTTTACGTTCAGAAATATAAATCATTTATAAAATGAAGACCTTTGATGAATTTCATTCTTGGATAGAATTTGAGAAGCGTTATTTAAACGGACATCAGAAACAGCTTCTTTTTGATAAAGACTATTCGTGGATTGAAGATAAGAAAATATTATCTTGTGTCTTTTTCTTCTATTATACCTATTATCATTTTGGTATAGAATTTTTGCTAAGTAAAGCAGAAGAAGCCAATTTCCCTACATGGAGAAAAAATACAATAATTCAACTGTTAAACCTTTGTCAAGATATTGTACATGAGACAAATATGGAATTTTATGAAGGAAATATTTTTACATGGATAAATGATGTACAGGTTCAGAATATTATCAGAGATTATTCTCCAATAACGGAAGATTCTCTAAAAGAATATATAATGTCTGAAAATACTGATTTTCTTCTTAAAGCAAAAGCCGTAGGTTATATGATTACCATGATTTATTATTTATCGGAAAAAGCTGCTTTTGCTCACTACTTTTTTGATAGTGGAGTTAGTTTAATTTTGGGAAGTAAATTTGAAGAATTGTTTTCTTTTATATTCACAAACAATCCCTCATTATATAAGTATTTATTATATATAAAGAAATACATTAGTGAAGGATTCCATGCTATGGGCTTTTTTGATGAGTATAGTTCAAGCATGGATTTTAATAACGCCCCTTTTTATGACACTCCTTCTTACTATATTCATAGAAATTTTTTCCATGTAAAAACACCCAAAGTTATTCTTGCAGATAATGAAATATCTTGGAAGTTTGTAACATTTCTAAATGGTGAGTTACAGATTTATAATCCCAAACACCCCGAAGGACAGGGTAAATACAAACCTTTTTATTTCAAGACTCAGAAGTCTATAAAGGCATTTAATCAGATAAAGGAATATATCATAAACAAATTGCCACCTATTAAGGCTGTATTTCATGATGATATTATAGTTGGGATAGAACCGTCAAGTATAGAAAGCATAAACGATACATTCGATGTATTGAAAAGACACACAGAGAATGTTGCTCATATATCAGAAGACATACATAAGTCAGAAAGAGAAAAATTATTAATTCCAATCAGCAGTTGAACTGCTGTATTTTTATAAGTTTAACCGAGGTCATTTAGACCTCAAAAAAGTTGTAAATAGTTGAAAATTAAGGGATAAAATACTTGCAAAAGTCCTTGAAAATCAGTAACTTAAAG
>JAXEBI010000126.1:0-3807 GCA_034094155.1 Phocaeicola sp. | reverse complement strand
GAATCCGGCATAAGCGCTCGTAGTTCCGGATACAGTCACCACATCTCCTACCTTGTTTTCGGACTCTTTGTTGAGATAAACCAAAATAGAGCCGGTACCATCATTCAGTAAGAAGCCTCTACCATAGAGGGCTGCCACTGTACCTTTTACCTTATAATCGCCTGCTGCCGACAAAGCCACAACACCTACCGGTGTATATTCGCTCTGACTGCCTGCGGCAACAACAGAAGTGGTCATCATGTTCACAAAACTACCGTTGTAACCTATTAGATAACCTATTGCGGTCACGTTCTGTCCGTCCAAAGCATCATCTACCAAACCAGCTACCGGATAAGAGAGAGAACCTTGACGGGTCGCTCCATCTACGACCAGGTTATAATAGCCTTTCTCTTTATTGATAGTCAGCTTACCCGTAATGGAGACATACTTCACAGCAGCACTTGCAGTCCATGCGTCCATCTCGGCACCAGTCATGGCCTGAGCTGCCGGATAAGCGAACTCTTCACTACGTTCTATCAAAGTCACCGTAGAGCTTTGGGGGAACTGCATCAATCCTGAAAACTTGGATGTAGTGCCGGTTACGGTCACCACATCGCCCACAGAGTAATTGGCCGGGGCATTCAGATAAACCAAAATGGATGCGGTCTTGTCGTTTAACAAGAAACCACGGCCGTAAGTGGCAATCACCTCACCTTTCACATTGTACTCACCTCCACTTTCTCCGGCAACAACCTCCGAAATAGGCGTGTAGGTCACTTCCGGTTCACCTTCCCCACCACCAAAGCTGGGTTCGGTTTCAGAATAAGCATAGTTAACCATGCGTATTTCACCATCGGCCGGTTTGGCAACCCCCTCCTTCAATGCGGCAGGAATCTTGTTCAAAGTAGACGGAGAAATATAAGATACAGAAACTTTATCTCCCCAAACCACCTTATAGTCATCGCTGTTCATGTCATATGCCTTCATCCCGTTGAATGCCTTGAGATATTCTGGCAGATTCTCATAATTCTTATAATGAACCGTCACCTTGGAATTGTCGTCCATATAAGGATACTTGCTGGCAATGTACGCAGGTAGATACCATACGGCAGGAGCCTCTTCGGTGAAATATTTATTGCCTGCCACAGCCTCCAAAGCCGCCTTGAAGGTCTCTCCTTCCGGGTCCTTGGAAAGGGCCAGTTCTTTATTTGCCTCTATTCCGGCGATTGTTTTATAGTCAGCATCTGCCAATGTGATGGTATCGTTCCACACATCTTTGGGCTGGGCCAGCTCGTCGTAGCCCGGAAAATGATCCTCGTTGTAGTCACAGCCGGTCAATGTGAGAGCCGCTGCAAACAATCCATATAAATAATATTTATTTTTCATATCGTTAATGTCTGTTTAAGTTAGAATTTAACCTTCAAACCTACGGAGAACGTACGTCCGAAACCATAGAGCACCATCGCATCTTCCCAAGTGGAACCATCCCATGCGTCGGCGATGTATTCCTGGTCGAAAAGGTTATTGACATTGCCGCTCAAAGTAGCGGAGACTTTACCAAAATCAAACGTATAGCCGGCATTCAAGTCAAACGTATAAGAAGAAGGTACCTTCCAGGGTTTTGCCACCTGATATTCCTTGCCCGGAGTAGCCTGGTCAGCTTCGATGTCATAGTCTGCAAAAAGACGCGCTGCATAGTTCCAGTCGAGGCCGAGACGTAATCCCTTCATCGGGCGCACCGTCACACCGAGAGCAGCGGTAGTCTGTGCAGAACCACCTACGTTCACATCATCCATACGAATGTTATAACGATAGTCTTCTACATTGGCACTACCGGCAGCAATCACCTCTTCTGTCTTCGGATTGTACATCTGTCCTTCATTGTTGTAGTAGAAACCGGTAGCAAGTCCGTCCCAACGCCAGTCACCCCAAGAGAACATACCGTTGATGGTCATCCAAGTGGTTGGTCGGATATTGAAATCCACCTCAACACCCATGTGCTTGGCATTGGCACCGGTCATATTCAGAGTGGCACGGCTGCCGTCACGTGCTGTATAAGAGTCGTAAAGGCTCTTATCCATCCACTGCGTATAATAAGCATTCAGATTGACAGCCACCAAGCTATTGCGAAAACCGTAACCCACCTCGAACGACATAACCTTTTCGTTCTTGGCATCCTGGTTGCGGTCGTGGGAATTCTGTGAATTGATGAAAGAGGTATCGAACATAGGCGCGCGCGTAATAAAACCTGCATTGAAGAATATGTTTTGCGTTTCGTTCAGGTTATAGTTGGCACCTCCCTTAATGTTTCCACCCAGATAGTGCTTTTTACTGCTCTTGGCATGGGCTTCGTCATAATAGAAACGGTCGTAACGCCAATAGCTGGTATTTGACAGACCTCCGGCAACGAAAGCGCTCAACTTGTCGCGATTGTATTCCAACTGACCAAACGCACCCTCGGACATTACATAACCGTCATAATCGCGGTAAACCACGTCACCTACACCCAACTTCTTCTTGGCAAAATTCGGGTCAGCAGCAGCAATGTTATTGGCAGCAGACACATTGTCACGATTGGAATCAATGAAATAAGAGCCACTGAACAAATCGGTAATGATGTTCTGATGCAAGCCTTTGTAATAACGTAAGTCGACACCGCCATAGAAGTCCAGATACTCGCCGAACTTAGTTGTATAAGTAGAAAGCAAACCGTACCATTCGTGGTTGTTCATGGCCTTGCCCATCACCATCTGCGAACCGGTGGTACTTGCCTGGTTCAACGCATCAACAGCATCATAGTTGAAAGTACCGTCGGCAAGACGGAATTCATCGTTGGTATATCCGTTGCTGGCACCATACCACTTGCTACGATAAGCAGAAGTACCAGTACCGCTGTAACCGTTACCACGGCCAATAGAAGCATAAAGAGCTGTACTCAAGCTTGATTTATGGTCAATCTGCCATAAATGATTCAAGGAAATCTGAGGCTTGTGATAGGAATTGCGGTTTGAATTGAAGGCTTGTCCCTTGCGATAACCGAAAGTAGGATTATAACGATAGGCACTCTTCTCGCCCATGAATTGCTGAACACGCTGCCATTCTTTAATGGTCAGTGCATTGTTATAGTTACGCTGATTGTGCCACTGCGGAGCACCAAAAGCAGAAAGAGTCAACTGATGGTTGTCATTGAAGCGCTTGGAAAGGCTGGCAAAATAGTTATAGCCTTCAAAATCCGTACCCTGGATATATCCGTCGCCCCAAGTTTTTCCACCCAGCAAAGTAAATGCCCAACCGTCCTTGCTCAAACCGGAAGATACGCTGAACAAAATCTTATTGTAACCATCATTACCCATACCATAAGAAATAAATCCGCCCTTCTTGGCATCGGTACTCTTGGTAATAACGTTAATAGAACCTCCCACTGCCGGAGAAGAAACTTTGGAAGCACCCAGACCACGCTGTACCTGCATGGAACTTGTCACATCAGCCAGCCCGGCCCAGTTGGACCAGTATACCTTCTGATTCTCCATACCGTTCATCGGCACACCGTTAATCATCATAGCCACGTTCTCGCTGTCGAAACCGCGGACACGGGTCTGTGCATCACCATAACCTCCACCGTCTTTTGTAACATAAACACCCGGAGTAGACTTCAGAACTTCCGGGAATTCCTGTGTACCCAACTTTTCTTCAATAAACACCGGGGTTATCGTTGACACCGCTACCGGAGTCTTACGGGCAACTGCCACTGACGATGTAATCACTACGTCCTTCAGCATCACAGCATCCGGTTCCATTGGGATAGCACCCAAATCCACAGAAGCGCCC
>JAXEBI010000125.1:0-8465 GCA_034094155.1 Phocaeicola sp. | reverse complement strand
TGGACTTTTCAGTTTTAAGTATAGAAAGGTTTGCCGGAGTAAGGTCTATGCGTTCTGCCAGTTCACCAAGCGAAATCTTACGTTTCGCCATCATTACGTCCAAGTTTACTATTATAGCATATATGTCAGTTTTTAATCTATTAAATGGTCAATTCTTATTCTTCTTTCATACGTATCCCTATCTCGAAAATATAGGCTATAAGCACAAACATCATACCTAATATTATAAACAGTACACATACTTCAGTTGGTATTTCAAGAGGACTTAAATGAGATATAACACTTATCAGTACTCCAGATATTGAAGTTGAAATTCCTATAGCATTCATGATACGTTTATTTACCCTGCTGAATATGTTTCCTTTTCGTACATTATATACCATAACGTATGAAAGAACACCAATAAACATTATGGCATAGCTTTCTATACCCACTACGATGGCATGCCATATAAATGTATCACTATCATCCTTTCCCAATTCATAACAAAGATCCAGTATATTAGGAAATCCGTACATAGCGGCGGCTATTATTGTTATCACAGAAATAACCTCGCAATATCTTACAAGTTTTTTATCAGGCTTAATCTCGCTCATAATTCTATTTCTATTAAATTTTCAAATCATTTTCTTCCTTAATTTTTATTGCTCTACGGACTATCTTTCCAACAAATTGCAATATTAATCCCATACAGAATATAGTAATCCAATCCATAGAATATATTAAGTCATCACCCAATTCACCAGTTTCACTTGTTATTAAATGCCTAACTATCATCAGAAATACAATAAAACTCCCCATGTTTTCCAGAAGAGAGGCAGTTTTCTCACTCAATAAGTTTCGACAATCTATCCTTATGACATTTACAAATAAAATAAATAAAGTCAATAAGTTACAGCTATATACTAATCCCAACATAAGCTCATCGCCACCTGCCATGATATGTCTTATCACTATCGGACAATAATATATAGCTACAAAGATCATTATAACCCAAACCACATAGAGTAAATAGCCCATATCTTTATAGCGTTGCTTGAGCATTTTCCACATCGTCTTCATTGTTATTCCCTTTCATCGTTTTATGATTAAATAGTAAGTTCCTGTTCTTCTTTCGTTTTCACTCCCAAATTAAACACTTCTGAGAGTATGTTTATAAAAATTCCTATTAATATATAAAACATATATGTCTGACTATCGGAGTCATTGATTGAGTTTATCACTGTCAGGATTATTCCTGTCAAGGTAACAGTCCACGCAAAGAATCGCAAAGGATATATATTCTTTTTATCGAAAACAAATCCTTTATCTACGTTTTTAAGAAAACGTACAATAGATACTGCTGACAGGATTATACATGTATATATTACCAATCTTATACAAGTATCATAATTGAATACTGAATCCATAAAAATTACATCAGCAATTTCAAGACCGAAACGCAGTATTCCGACAAGCATGCTTGAATATGCAACCGTAAGGCTACAGAACATTGTCAATTGCTTTTTTGTGATATTTTACTTTTCATAATCTTTATCCATTTTTAAATGGTTAAATCATTTTCTTCCTTAATTTTCTCTGCTTTAGCAAATATTTCGACAAACAATACCAACAACATTATCAACATCCAAGGACTTTTCAACATGAAACCGTCAAAAGAATAACCTTCTGGTAAAGTTATTTCGTTCACAACCTGTACATATTCAAAATATCTTACTATTTCCAAAGATGCAAGAAGTAACATAAAAGAATATATAAAGAAACGCATACGGCGTACATTCTTTTTGGTAAGGACCTGATTACGGCATATATCAATCAGCAGTCGAAACAAGCAATAGCAACCATATAGAAATAAGAAAACGAATGGCACTACGAAATTAAGAAACTTATAGTAAACATTATTACTGCGCGAAACATTTGTTTCAATACCGCTCATCCTATAAGAAACATTTCTCTGCAATTCAGTATTATAAATACTATCAGGTACCAATGTCTTATCAGGAACAACTGACAGTGAAACAGGATTGATATCAGACGAAATATCAGGAACTGAATTCCACCCATCCTTAAACCCCTTAAAACCGTCTGTAGAAGCGAAAAATAGGATTATCAATATTACTACAAATCCTAAAATACGTACAGTTTTCATAAATTCAATGTTTATTGTTAATAGCTTGTCCAAAAGAATTAATGTATATCACTGATAAATTCCATCTCGGCTGAATCATTTGTATAAGTAATCAGATGATTTTCGCTATCGGAGTAATAGATGTTCTGTTTCTGATTTTCAGTGAATGAAGCTGTCTCTTTATTCCATTCTGCATAGTCCATTATTGAAATGTTTTCACTGGAATTCATTGTAATAATATATAAAGGCTCCCAATATTTTAGTTCAGAATTCCATCTATACGCTTTTTTCTCTATCATCTTTTCATTATCATCATACTGATATTTATACTTTAATTTCGGAGTAATAGTCTTACCATCATTGTTTAATGTAGAAACAATCAATTCATTACCATTTTCACCATAGATGAATGTATCTTTAGCATTGGCTAATTGTGTTGACAGAATCATAGAAACCATCGCAATACCTAAAACTAATGTCTTTTTCATAATTGTATTTTTTTAATCAGTTAATTATATTCTTTACTTATTCTCAATAATTATTTATCGTTTTTCGATATGCAAATGTATATACTATTTTCGAAACACAAAAGAAAAACAAGAAAAATTTATCGAAAAACGATATATTTTTAATTTAATGCGATAAATAACGAACTATTTCAATTATAAAAACAGACTTAATATTTAAAAACCCCTCACCGAAATCAATATTTTTTCTAACAATATTAGCCTATAGTTGTTATATTGTATTTACATAACCGTGATATACTTTCATATTAAGCATCGTTATTATCTGTGACTATTACTTTCCCGCAGTTATTCAAAGCTTCAAGAACATCATCAAGAACACACTCCTTACTTTTGGTATGGAATGTATCATAACATTTCCCCAAATATCCCTCAATAAGCCCAACTCTTTGCAAACAAAAATATACATCACTTGCAGAACATTTCAAACGATTAGTTACCGTTTCAATACAAAAAGAAACAAAAAAACGGTTTTCAATTCGCCCTCTGAACTACTTCTCAAATTCATAAATACAACTCTACTATAAACAATTAAACACACAAATAAAAAAAATAAAATCCCTGATATCCAGTATAAACCATACAGAATATCAGAGATTATAGAGTTAAACTTTCAAGAGAGAAATTGAAGGATTTTATTTGGTAAACTTTTCAGTCTCCTTCAATATATAACCGGAATTTCTTTCATCCCACTGATAAGTATTCTTATCGGTAACTTCACCATCTGCGTTATAAATGAAGTTTATCTTATACATACGTTTAAGATATTTACCTTCACTTACAGAATAGGCCTCAATATTTGTCACTTTCTTATCTTCTGAAGCTACATTATATACTACTTTAGGAGTTGATAAAGACACTGATGCTACTGCTGAAATGATTAATTCTGCTATCATAATAATTTAATTTTTAAGTTAGATTTCTTTTGTTATTTCTTATGCTGCAAAGGTATGCGCAAAGAAGAAGAGTTTATGTTATCACTACGTTATCTTTAGGTTAAGATGTTTTCAGCAAAAGCTTTGTTATATATCTGCATAATGTTATTAACTTTGCAAATAAAAAATGTCTAAACAGAAATACATTTACATAATAACAATTTTAGGATTAATCTCAATCTTCTCACTGCAAAGTTTATGGCTTTACAATACATATCTTTTTGTAAAAGAAGAAATAAAAAAAGAATGTACAGATTTATTTGACCAAGCATTATATAAAGAAGCTAATATAATATCCAAGAGTGTTCCTGAAGGAACCGTCATAGGTGGAGGAACGCCAAATGATTCTATTTCAATTACTACTTATATATATGACGGAATCAGCAAATTAGGCTATAAATATTCTTTATCCGAAATAGATTCACTTACTAATTTACAACTAAGTAAAAAAAATATCAACTCTGAATTTATTGTCTGCGTTATTGATTCTTGTAAGATTCTACAAACGAGTAAAAGAATAAATATTCCTCAATTGGGTAGCATCAAAACAGAAGTTATTCCTATAAAAGTTGACAAATCAATCGGTATGCAGTTAATTCTGATAAATCCATATTGGAATATATTTAATAAAATGTGGATTATATTCATAACGACAATTATCATGACAATTCTAACATTAATTTGTACTGCTTATCAAATTAAATTTATCTTCAAATTAAATAAAATATCCCAAATTCGTGAAGACTTCTCATACGCAATGATACACGATATGAAAACACCTCTCAGCACAATTATGATGGTACAGGATATGCTGAAAAGCGGAAGGCTTGATTCCAAACCGGAGATAAAGAACAAATACATGAACATAGCGGAAAGCGAAACAGATCATCTGTTTGCTCTCACCAACAAGATACTTACCATCTCAAAGCTGGAGAACCATAAACTGGAGATGAACAGAACGGAAGTCGAGCTTACACCAGTAATAGAGAAACTGACTGATAAATTCAAGGCCAAAGCACAGAAACCTGTAAACTTTATAATCAGCTTGCAGGCCAAAACTGCTTATGCCGACAGCGATTATCTGAGTGAAGTATTAAGTAATCTGATTGACAATGCCATCAAGTACTCAGAAGAGAGTGTAGAAATAAACATAACCACTGAAGAAAGCGAGCGCTACACCATCCTGAAAGTACGCGACAATGGTCTGGGAATATCAGAAGCAGACCAGAAAATTATTTTCCAGAAGTATGAACGCGCAGCGGCGGCAAAGCGCAGCCGCAGGAACAGAGCTTCAGGATTCGGACTCGGTCTGAACTTTGTTGACCAGGTGATAAAAGCCCATGAAGGAAGAATATTCGTCAACAGTACAGAAGGAGAATTTACGGAATTTACTATCTATCTTCCGTTTGAAACACCAAACAACAGGCATAATCGGTAAAACACAAGGCTGCTTATTATTATTGCAATAATATCATATACATCGAAAGTGCCATGTATATTAAATAGTCCGAGAAACTCGTATGCAATATAGGCTATTGTAGCTTCAATTGTGTAATGCTTAATAGAATATCTATTATCAATGCCATAAAAGAATAACACCCCAGCAGGTACGCAAACAATACTTCCTATCACATCTGCCAGATGAAAATCATTGATATGGTTTTCATATACATACGGACGGTATGGGTGCGACAGTACCAGCCCGATAGCGGAAATCAGAATACCTGATAGTATAAATTTCATTCTCATAACCATCGCGAATCTTTATAATAAACTATTTATAGCAATATATCTTACATTTATCCGAATCAATATATACGGATGAGAATCGTTGAAAAAAATTGAGACCAAGAATATTTCTATTCGCTGAAAAAGAGAAAGTAACTTTTTCAATATACATGTCATTCAAAGAACATTCGCTTTTACTATAGATTTCATACTCCTCATTGGCATTGGTAAACGAAAAACATGTGTCAGTTTTACTGAATTCAAGACCATCCAAACTTTGCCTGAATTTATCTTCAAGTACAAAATCACTACGACTGTATCCGGTATCTATCAGAATATCCTTGACACTCAAATTCCCTATCTTCATGTCTGCATAATACAAGTTATTCTTTACAGTATATCCCAACATAAAATCATAATGTTCCGGTATAATTGAACCAACCATTATTTTCTTCTCCTTAAAATCAATACACCAGTTCGCTCTATTTATAATATCAGTTCCCAATATACCGCTGACATCACCAAACAAATACTGTTCAGGCTTTATAATGCAAGTCTGAAACCTTGTTTCCAACTCGCCTAACTTAAAGTGATTTAAAAGATATACCTTTCCATGGGATTTATTGCCATGTATATCTGTAACATTCTTTGATAAAGAAAAAATAGAGTTCTTGGGTATTGTGTCCGAGCAAATAACAGTAACATTCGCCCCTGTGTCAAACACATAATGCTTATTTGATAATTGAATTTGTAAACAATCTTCATTATTTAATGAAGCACAAAAATGAGATATTGGTATATTATAGCATATAAGGATATACGACATTATAAGCATTCCAATTGCAGCACCTACCAATAATCCATAATAAAATATACGACCGTGTTTATAAGAACTCTTCTTCATAGACTATAAATAATACATAATATTCATTTCAATCCATTCCCAACATTTATCAATACTATTCAACCTCTCATCCATAGACATAGGTATATGAAAATCAGGATATAAACAATCCAGTTCATTGCGACTCACATCCGGTCTTTCAAAGAAAGAATGACTTATGTATCCCTTTGTACCTGTAAACGGCAGTTCAACAGGCAATACATCGCCAAAGCAAGTAGGCTTCTGCGAAGTCGGAGTACCTATAATTTGGAAAAGATGATTATCCTTTATAGTTGTAAGCAAATAGTTAGCACTGCTGAAGGTGTTCTGGCCTTGTATGAATATTACCTTCCCTTCAAAACGGTTCTTTATTTTTGGAAGAGAATGCAAGTTCTCAAAATCTCCCATTGTAATAAGTTCTTCTGATTTACATTTGCTGCAATCATAGAAATCAGGCATACACTTGAAAAGAAAATCAGATTTTCTGACAAATGTCTTATATCTTGATATACTGTCCGTATCAACCCCAAGATATTGTAGAAGCTGGTCGCCAAGCATACTGTTTCCTCCACCATTATAACGCATATCAACCACCAGTTTCCGTATTTGATGCTGCTTTATATCGGCATCCATCTTATCTATAAATTCAAGAAATGACGGCAGAAAGTTCAGATAATTATCCTCAACTTTGGTATCCGTGATCTGGCATAGTTGCAAATACGACTGTAAATCATACATCGCATTAAATTGCAGATAGCATTTATCTTCAATTATCTGATAGGAAAACAAATCATCACGTTTCACTGTAACAGGATGAGGAGGGAACTTCACCTGATGCCATCCGGAGCGATTCTCTGTTTCCGATTCAAAAGACAGACTACTTCCATCATGAAAGCCAAGACAAATACCTTTTACAGTATCTACTCCTATCTGATGCAGTAATGCTTTACGATTCAGATAAAAGCTCCATAGCCCTGCCTTTACTTCATTCTCCGATGGCATTGCTTTACGCATAGCCGACCTGATATTTTTAACGGATATGCCATTAATGGAAACAATCTCTTTTCCCGTGAAATCAGGATATTTTGAATCTATGGCATACAGATAAAAACAGCCTTCATAATATCTTATCTCAAAAGGATAAATTAATCCATCTTCAGGGATAATATAGGTATGTGCGTCTTCAAGTATGGCTAACAAAGAATTCAAGGCAAACTGGAAGTGCTGCAAGTCTATCACACCTTTCATTTCATGGCAGATTTTCTCTGCCTGTCTTTCAAATCTGTTGAATCTTTCAGGATTAACTATACTGACAGGATGAAATAACCTGACAAAATGCAACAAATTCATTACCTCATTCTGATATTCATTGTAACTTTCATCAGAGAAGGTTACCGGTATTTTATGAAAAGTATTATTGTCCATCAAACTATATAACTTTAAAAATCTTCTTTATCTTCATCACTTGAGTTTTTATCTTGGTTGGCAAAAAATAAGTAATACATCGTACCAAACATATTTCCTAATGCAATACCTACAGCCAACTTATCCATCGCAACACCCAAAACTATTCCCCATAACATTCCCCATACCAAACAAGTTGCAAAACTTTTCTTTTTATTTCCTTTTTTATTCATACAATCAAATAGTATTTATATTTATTGTTCATACTTTTTAGTTTTTCCAGTTATTATTATGCAACAAAGGTATGCGCAAAGAACAAGAGTTTATGTTATCACTACGTTATCTTTAGGTTAATGTTTCCTGTTAAGAATATCCTGCTCTATCTCATCAATTGATGCCTGAATATATCTTTTCCGAATGGTATGACCATCCAGAAAATCAATCTCATCACACAGTTCGTGTAACGTATTGATGAGATGCGATGATATTATGACAGTCTTCCCTTTGTCCTTCAGTTCGCGTATGATTCTTTTAAGTTGGATACACCCGTAAAGATCTACCCCGTTGAAAGGTTCATCAAGGATGTACAGGTCATTATCCTGAAGGAGCAAGGACATAAGTGCAAGCTTTTTCTTCATTCCTGTGGAATAGTCCGAAGCGAATCTTTCCAATGGCAGTTGAAAGACTTTATTCAAGGAATCTATGGCTTCAGCATCCATCTTCTTCCCTTTGGCTTTAATACAGAACTCAAGATACTCCTTTCCTGTGATAAGGGAGTAGAAGAAACTTTCAGCCGGCATATAGCCAACGCTTATCTTGGAGGACTTTCTTATCTCGCCTTCATAATCAGTTACTCCCAT
>JAXEBI010000124.1:0-9168 GCA_034094155.1 Phocaeicola sp. | reverse complement strand
TAAGTAAATTTGCAGCGTTGAAAAGCGGGAGTGAAAGGTTACACTTCCTCATAAGACTGAATTAGATAAACGAATCTATTATTAATATACTCATAAAAGTTTTACAACAATGATTAAAGTAGGTATTAACGGTTTCGGTCGTATCGGCCGTTTCGTATTCCGTGCAGCTCAGAAGAGAAACGATATCCAGATCGTAGGTATTAACGACTTTTGCCCAGTTGATTACTTGGCTTACATGTTGAAATATGATACAATGCACGGTCAGTTCGACGGTACTATCGAAGCAGACGTTGAAAACAGCAAATTGATTGTTAACGGTAAGGAAATCCGTGTAACAGCTTGCAAAGATCCTAAAGAATTGGCTTGGGATGCTGTAGGTGCTGAATACGTAGTAGAATCTACAGGTTTGTTCTTGACTAAGGAAAAAGCTCAGGCTCACCTTGAAGCTGGTGCTAAATATGTAGTTATGTCAGCTCCTTCTAAGGATGACACTCCAATGTTCGTTTGCGGTGTAAACGAAAAAACATATGTTAAGGGTACTCAGTTCGTTTCTAACGCTTCTTGTACTACTAACTGCTTGGCTCCTATCGCTAAGGTTTTGAACGACAAATGGGGTATCACTGACGGTTTGATGACTACAGTTCACTCTACAACTGCTACTCAGAAAACAGTTGACGGTCCTTCTATGAAAGACTGGAGAGGTGGTCGTGCTGCTTCTGGTAACATCATCCCTTCTTCAACAGGCGCTGCTAAGGCTGTAGGTAAAGTTATCCCTGAATTGAACGGTAAATTGACTGGTATGTCAATGCGTGTTCCTACTTTGGACGTATCTGTAGTTGACTTGACAGTTAACTTGGCTAAACCAGCTACTTATGCTGAAATCTGCGCTGCTATGAAGGAAGCTTCTGAAGGCGAATTGGCAGGTGTTCTTGGTTACACTGAAGATGCAGTTGTTTCTTCTGACTTCTTGGGTGATACTCGTACATCTATCTTCGATGCTAAAGCTGGTATCGCTTTGACTGATACTTTCGTTAAGGTTGTTTCTTGGTATGACAACGAAATCGGTTACTCTAACAAAGTATTGGATTTGATCGCTCACATGGCTTCTGTAAACTGCTAATTAGTATAACAAAACCATATAGCGTAAGCCGCTCTGATAATTCAGGGCGGCTTTTTTTATACTTTTTATCCTGGAATGTGTTACTATTGGCCAAAAAAAACTATCTTTGTAAATGTTACTTTTCAAATAAATTGTATTGTATCTTATTTTTTTAAGGATTTATCTATATGAAATACGACTTGATTACTATTTTGGGTCCGACTGCCTCTGGTAAAACTCCTCTTGCTGCTAATCTTGCTTCAAAAATTGATGCCGAGATTATTAGCGGTGACAGCAGACAGATTTATAGAAGTATGGATCTTGGTACAGGAAAGGATCTTGAGGATTATGTGGTGAATGGAGTGGAAGTGCCGTATCATCTTATAGATATTGTGGATCCTGGATATAAGTATAATGTTTTTGAGTTTCAGAGGGATTTCCTCGATGCTTATAACCTCGTTAAATCTAAAGGAAAAATACCTTTGTTGTGTGGCGGTACCGGAATGTATATCGAATCTGTATTGAAGGGATATAAACTTATTCCGGTTCCTGAAAATAAATCTTTGAGAGAAGCACTTGCCGATAAATCTCTTGATGAGCTTACGGCTATTCTGTCTAAATATAAGAAACTTCATAATTCGACTGATGTGGATACTGTGAAAAGGGCTATCAGGGCTATTGAGATTGAAGAATATTATATTCAGGAGAATGTTGACGCAAGACCTTTTCCAAAACTTGACAGTCTTATTGTGGGTGTCGAAATTGATCGCGAACTTAGAAGGGAAAAAATAACAAGACGACTGCATCAAAGACTTGATAATGGTATGGTTGATGAGGTTCGCCGCCTGATTGATTCGGGTATAAAGCCAGAAGATCTTATCTACTATGGTCTTGAGTATAAATTCCTTACCCTTTATGTTATTGGTGAAATAAGTTATGATGAAATGGTCGCCCAACTTGAAACAGCAATTCATCAGTTTGCTAAACGGCAAATGACTTGGTTCAGAGGTATGGAACGAAGAGGTTTTACAATAAGATGGATTGATGCTACTTTACCTATGGAGAAAAAGGTCGATGCTGTTATGTCTATGATTAATGAATAGATATGTCATTGCTTATTGTGGCTTTTCTTCTTTTATTTATGTTTTTAATGTTCATTTTTGCTTTTAAATAAGTGATGTGTGATCTATCAAGTGATGTGTAATCTATAATCTTTTTTGTATGGCAGTAGAACTAAATAGATGGGGGATTATATATAACCCAAAGGCGGGAAGCAGAAAAGCGCAGAAACGCTGGACTAAAATCCGCGAATATATGGAAAGTAAAAATGTAATGTTCGATTATGTCCAGTCGGAAGGATTTGGGTCTGTAGAAAGACTTTCACGTACTTTGGCTAATAATGGTTATCGTACTATTGTAGTGGTTGGCGGTGACGGTGCCATTAATGATGCTGTAAATGGTATTATGCATTCGGATGTTGCCAATAAGAATGATATAGCTCTCGGCATAATTCCTAATGGTATAGGAAATGACTTTGCAAAGTATTGGGGACTTGATTCTGATGATTATAAGGGCGCTGTTGATGTGTTGATAAACAGGCGTCTGAGAAAGGTTGATGTGGGTGTGTTTAATTACTTTAATGGTGATGAACATATCAGCCGATATTTCTTGAATGCTGTATATATGGGCCTTGGAGCCAGAATAGTAATGATTACAAATGAAACAAAACGTTTTTGGGGAATTCCTCTTATTTCGTATTTGTCTTCTTTGGTTCTTGTGGCTTTCGAACGTAAACTGCACAGAACTCATCTTAAATTGAATGACGAACATATTCGAGGACGTATTATGGCTGTGGCAATAGGCAGTTGCCGTGGGTATGGCCTTACTCCAAGTGCGGTTCCGTATAATGGCTGGCTTGATGTTTCTGTAATTTACCGGCCTCAGCTTCGGGAACTTATTTCCGGATTGTGGATGATGCAACAGGGAAGACTTCTTAATCATAAGATTGTTAAACCTTATAGAACGAAATCTGTCAAGATTCTTAGAGCACAGAATGCAGAGGTCAGTATAGATGGACGTTTGTGGACTGACAAGAATTATCCGGTTGAAGTAACAATTGAGCCGGAAGCACTAACTTTAATTATTCCTATGTAACGACTATTATGTAGTAACTTGTTATGATAAAATGTTTTTCTTATAATATAAGTTTAATCAGGACTTTATTAATTCTTCTTTGTTGCTTTTCTTCGAATGTTATGGCTCAGGATGAGGCTTTGGTGCAGATGGATAATAATGAATCTCTCCTCCAAAGACTTACAGACGGAAGAAGAGATGTTGACTGGGCTGATATGAATATTCAGTTCTGTACATCGACTGATGCTGCTTTTACTGACGGAACATTCGATAATGCTGCTTTTAAGGTGAACAGAGTACGACTTGAGGTGCTCGGTGCTTTTAGGGAAAAGTTTTCGTATCATTTCAGACAGTCGTTTAATAAATATACTAATCCTAATATACCGCTTGATAATCTTGCAGGTTCTGTTGAACTTGCGATGGTAGGGTGGCAGGTTAATAATCATATTAAGCTTACAGCAGGTAAACAGGCTGTGCAGTTTAGTGGTTATGAATGTTGGGTTAATGCCATCAAAGTAAGGCAGTATTCGGATTTTAATAATACTATTCCGGCTTATCAGGTAGGACTGAATATGGCTTATAGTATGAATTATAATCATGTGTTTAATCTTCAACTGGCCAATAATAGAAACTCTACCATTGAGGACCAGTTTATGTATGGACTGCCGGAAGGAGTGGAGGATGCAAAAGTACCTGTGCTTGCAACAGCCAACTGGGATGGTTTTTTTGTCGACCGTGCTATGCAGTTGCGTTATTCTTTATCTTATGGGCAGTTGGCAAAAGGAAAGAATGTGTTTTATTTTACCTGTGGTAATGTGTGGGATAAAAAACCTTTTCTTGGATATATAGATTTTATGTATTCCCGCGAAGGACTTGATTCTAAAGGATTGATTAGCTATGTGTCTGCATCAGGCGACAATGTGGGTGTGACTGCCCAGAATGTGGAATATTTTACTACAATAGCAAATCTGGATTATCGTATTACTCCGCATCTTAATATATATGCCAAGGGTGCATACGAGTTGGGTAATGTTTATAAAGATTCGGAATATTTTCAGAAAGGGAATTATCGTAAATCATGGAATGTGCAGTTGTGCGCAGAGTATTTTCCTATGGCCGACAGTGAACTGATTGTTTATCTTCATCTTTTGCATAAAAGTGTTCATTTGTCCGATAAGGCCAGAGCGTGGGGGGCTGAAGGCTATAATCAGCAAAGAATATCATTAGGTCTGGTATATACTTTACCGGTTTTCTGATTAAAAAATATACTTGTTCTGTTTATTTGATAAAAAAAATATATCTTTGCATCACATTTGAATAAGACAGTTTAAAAAAGTAAAAAAGATATGCTTACAATTAAACAAATTACTGAAGATACCGATAAGGTTATCCGTGGATTGGAAAAGAAGCATTTTGCCAACGCAAAGGAAGCTATTGCCAAAGTGCTTGAGTGTAACGACAGAAGACGTAATGCGCAGAATCAATTAGATAAAAACCTTGCTGAGGTAAATTCTATTTCGAAAAGTATTGGTTTACTGATGAAGGAAGGTAAAAAGGATGAAGCTGAAGCAGCTAAGGTTAAGGTGGCTGAATTCAAGGAAGCAAGTAAGTCTCTTCAAGCTGAAATGGATAAGGCTTCGGAAGATATGCAAGAAATTCTTTATACTATTCCTAATGTTCCTTATGGTGAAGTTCCTGAAGGCTCTTGCGCTGAGGATAACGTGATTGTCAAGCATGGTGGTATGGAAACAGAACTTCCAAAGAATGCTCTTCCTCATTGGGAACTTGCAAAAAAATATGATCTGATTGATTTTGATTTAGGCGTTAAAATTACCGGTGCAGGCTTCCCTGTTTATAAAGGTAAGGGAGCAAGACTTCAACGTGCATTGATCAATTTCTTCCTTGATGAGGCTCGCGCTTCTGGTTACGAGGAAATAATGCCTCCTACTGTTGTAAATGCTGCTTCAGGATATGGTACAGGTCAGTTGCCTGACAAGGAAGGTCAGATGTATCACTGTAATCTTGATGACTTGTATCTGATACCTACAGCTGAGGTCCCTGTAACTAATATCTATCGTGATGTGATTCTTGATGAAAAACAGTTGCCTATCAAGAATTGTGCTTATACACAATGCTTCCGTCGTGAGGCTGGTTCTTATGGAAAGGATGTTCGTGGATTGAACCGTTTGCATGAATTCTCAAAAGTTGAATTGGTTCGCATAGATAAACCAGAACATTCTAAACAGTCTCATCAGGAAATGCTTGATCATGTAGAGGGCTTGTTGAAGAAACTGGAATTGCCATACAGAATTCTTCGCCTTTGTGGTGGTGATATGAGTTTTACTGCTGCTATTTGTTATGACTTTGAAGTTTATTCTGAAGCACAACAGAGATGGCTTGAGGTTAGTTCGGTTTCTAACTTTGATACTTATCAGGCAAACCGTCTGAAATGTCGTTTCAGGAATGCAGACAAAAAAACAGAACTTTGTCATACTCTAAACGGTTCTGCTTTGGCTCTTCCAAGAATTGTAGCTGCATTACTTGAAAATAATCAGACTCCTGAAGGTATAAGAATCCCTAAGGCTCTTGTTCCTTATTGTGGTTTTGATATTATCGATTAATTGTTTGGTGTTAATAGACAATTTGTCTTTATCGGCTTAATTTAATGTTATTATTTTAATTAACAGAATTAGGATAAAATAAATTTCTGATTAATTGCATTAGTAATCTGGAATTTGAATTTTCTCCTGAGATGTTAATTTGTATTTGAATTAATCTGAAGCCGACTTAATTTATATATTAATAAAAGTCCTTTACTGATTTTGTCGGTAGTGGACTTTTATTTTTTTATGATTTTATTTATACTGTAATATGTTTTTATTCTGAATATTGTTCTCAAAATCTATAGTTTTTTCTGTATATATATAATCTATTAGTAATATTATACGTAAATGTGAAAAAAAATCAATTTCTAATGAAAAAAAAACGGAATTAGGTTTTGTTTTGAAAATTTAATTACTAATTTTGAGGTGAGATTAATAACATATTTATTGAAATAAATTATTTAATAACCTTAATATAACAGCTATGAGTTATTTACGTTTTGATAAAACTCTAATGACGAATTTGGAAGAATCTTTACCGCATGAGATTCTCCGTACCAATCGTTCCGGAGCTTACCATTGTTCTACTATTGTAGATTGTAATACTCGCAAGTATCATGGTTTATTGGTTATTCCTGTGCCTGAAATGGATGATGTAAATCATGTCCTTCTTTCAGCTTTGGATGAAACCGTAATACAGCACGGAGCAGAATTTAATTTGGGATTGCATAAGTATCATGGCGACAATTTTAGTCCACGCGGCCATAAATACATTCGTGTGTATGAATGCGATAAGGTTCCTACTACCATCTATAGAGTAGGTGGTGTTATTCTTAAAAAGGAAAAGGTATTTGTTCATCACGAGAATCGTATTCTGATAAGATACACTTTGGTAGATGCTCATTCAGAAACTACTCTGCGCCTTCGTCCATATCTTGCTTTCAGAAGTGTAAGACAGTATACTCATGAAAATTCTCAGGCAAGCAGAAAGTACGATCTTGTAGATAATGGTATCAAGACCTGTATGTATCCCGGATATCCTGAATTGTATATGCAACTCAGTAAGGAAAATGAATTCCATTTTGTTCCAAACTGGTATAGGGGTATTGAATATCCTAAAGAGCAGGAAAGAGGATATGATTTTAACGAAGATCTTTACGTACCTGGCTATTTTGAATTTACTATCAAGAAAGGTGAAAGTGTAACTTTCTCTGGCGGTATATCTTCTACTGATACAAGTTCTCTTAACGAATTGTTTGCTACTGAAGCTGAACAAAGAACACCTCGTAAGGATTTTAAGAATTGCTTGATAAATGCAGCTCATCAGTTCCTTAATAAGCAGGATGGTGAGTCGTATATATTGGCTGGTTATCCTTGGTTTAAATGTCGTGCAAGGGATATGTTTATTTCATTGCCAGGCCTCACTCTTTCTATTGGAGAGGTAAGTAAATTTGAAACCATTATGGAAACTGCCAAAAAAGCGATTTATTCGTTTCTGGCTGGTGAAAAGTCTACACTTAAAGTGTATGAGATGGATCATCCGGATGTCCTTTTATGGGCTGTGTGGACTGTTCAGCAGTATGCAAAGATGGTTTCAAGAGAGAGCGCTAAAGAACAATATGCTCAGCTCCTAAAGGATATAATGATTTATTTGCTTGACGGCAAACATCCTAATCTTGAAATCAGGGAAAATGGTCTTGTTTATGCGAATGGCAGGGACAAAGCTATTACTTGGATGAATTCAACTGTTAATGGTCGCCCGGTAGTTGCCAGAACCGGTTATATAGTTGAATATAACTCTCTTTGGTATAATGCTTTATGTTTTACTGCTGATATTGCAGAAGAAATGGGTGATACTTATTATTCTACCAAGATGAAATCTATGGCCGAAGTAGCCGGTAAATCTTTTATCTCCACTTTCTTGAATGAATATGGTTATTTGCTTGACTATGTGGATGGTGATATGATGGATTGGAGTGTGAGACCAAATATGATATTCTCAGCAGCTTTCGATTATTCTCCTCTTGATGCTAAGCAAAAGAAAGGTGTCATTGATATAGTAACCAAAGAATTGCTTACACCAAAAGGCTTGCGTTCATTGAGTCCTAAGAGTGGAGGTTATAATCCTAATTATGTTGGTCCTCAGATTCAGAGAGACTATGCATACCATCAGGGAACTGCATGGCCTTGGCTTGAAGGATTCTATATGGAAGCATATTTGAGAATTTATAAACGTAGCGCAATTTCATTCTTGTGGAGACAGTTGGTTAGCTATGAAGACGAAATGACTCGTCATTGTCTTGGAACTATCCCTGAATTGTTCGACGGTAATCCACCGTTTACCGGTAGAGGTGCAGTTTCTTTCGCAATGAATGTTGCAGAAATTTTGCGTGCATTGAATTTGCTCGATAAATATGAAAATCAGTAAAAAAGGAGGAATGGTATGAAAGTATTAATGTTTGGTTGGGAATTTCCTCCTCATATCTTGGGAGGTTTAGGTACCGCAAGTTATGGTCTTACAAAGGGTATGTCAGCTCAGGATGATATGGATATTACTTTTTGTATTCCTAAACCTTGGGGTGATGAGGATCAAAGCTTCCTGAAAATTATAGGTATGAATAGTGTGCCAATAGTTTGGCGAGATGTCCAGTGGGATTATGTTAACAGTAGGGTAGGCAGTTATATGAATCCGCAATTGTATTATGATTTGCGTGATCACATTTATGCTGACTTCAATTATATGCATACAAATGATTTGGGATGTATGGAGTTCTCTGGCCGTTATCCTGATAACCTTCACGAAGAAATCAATAATTATTCTATTGTAGCAGGTGTTGTAGCTCGTCAGCAGGAGTTCGATATTATCCATTCGCACGATTGGTTGACTTATCCTGCCGGTATTCATGCAAAACAGATATCAGGTAAACCACTTGTTATTCATGTTCATGCAACAGATTTCGACCGCAGTCGCGGTAATGTTAACCCTACTGTCTATTCGATTGAGAAGAATGGTATGGATCAAGCTGATTGTATTATGTGTGTGAGTGAATTGACACGTCAGACTGTGATACATAAATATTATCAGGATCCAAGAAAGTGTTTTACTGTTCATAATGCAGTTTCTCCTCTGCCTGAGGAAATTCAAAATATAGTTCCTAAAAAATTACCTAATGAGAAGGTTGTGACTTTCTTGGGACGTATTACAATGCAGAAAGGACCTGAATACTTTGTTGAGGCTGCTGCAATGGTTCTAAATAGAACCAGAAATATCCGTTTCGTAATGGCTGGTAGTGGTGATATGATGAATGCAATGATTAGACTTGCTGCAGAAAG
>JAXEBI010000123.1:0-2381 GCA_034094155.1 Phocaeicola sp. | reverse complement strand
TAATTGTGATGAAAAGAAAAAAGAAAATAGAGGAAATGGGAACTAACCTAAAAGGTAGGTTGAAGAATACCATGTTGCCTAAAAATAAAGCTATTTTTTCATTATTTGAAGCTGTTGTTAATTCAATTCATTCTATTGATGAGCGAATAAATTCTTGTAACGATTTTACTATTGAAGATGCAAAAATTGTTGTAATATTAAATCGAGAATTATCTCTTAATATTGACAGTGATCGTTCATTAGAAGATATTTGTGGATTCACAATTACTGATAATGGAATAGGATTCAATAAAGAGAATTATAAATCATTTAAAACTTTTGATTCAGAATATAAAGCAAGTCTTGGATGTAGAGGTGTTGGCCGTTTAACTTGGCTAAAAGTATTTAATAAATCACATGTGGATAGTCGATACATGGAAAATGGTTCTATTAAAGAGCTTAACTTTGATTTTTTACCTCAAACAGGTATTAGCAACATATCTGAAACAAGCGGTAATATTTCAGAAGAGCTTCAAACGACTATTACTCTTAGTGATGTTAATCCTGATTATCATAAAACTCTTCCAAAATCAGCAGAAACAATAGCGAAACAACTTCTAGAACATTGTATTTGGTATTTCTTAAGAGATGGTGGAGCTCCAGACATTATAATAAGAGACGATGGAGATTCATCTGTAGAAATAAGTTTGATTGACGTATATGATAACTACATGGCAAGTTCTTCTAAGCGAGACACATTTAAAATTTATGATGTAGAATTTTTCATAACTCATGTATTTGTTCGATCAGGTACAAATTCAGAACATACTCTTTCGTTTTGTGCTGCAGATCGTACAGTATTAGATGAGCCTCTTACGAATAAAATTGTAGGGTTATTTGGGCCTATTGAAATAGATAATGAATCCTATGCTTATAAGGGGTACGTGACGTCTGATTTTTTATCTGAAAGTGTGACACCAGAACGTACATCCTTTAATATATCTGCATTTCCTTCAGAAATTACTAAAGGTGTTGAAATAACAATGCAAGAAATTAAACAAGAAGCATTAGCGAAAGTTAAATCTTTCTTATATAAATATTTAGAGGAGAATATTATTGAGGGAAAAGAGCGACTTTGTTCATTTATTGCAAATAAAGCTCCACGTTATCAAATACTACAGTCAAAATTATCAGAAGAAGAACTTGTTGTTAATCCTCGTATTTCTGATAAGGATTTGGATCTTAAATTATATGGATATTTATCTACATTAGAGAGAGAATTAATGGCTGAGGGACATGATTTGATGGTACCTGGTAATATTGAAGAAAAAGAAGATTATTCTCAAAGAATATCTGGTTATATGGAAAAAGCTATAGAACTGAAAAGGTCTGATCTTGCTAACTATGTGGCACACAGAAGAGTAATCATTGATCTTCTTGAAAAAGCAATACAGGTTACAAAAAGTGGAAAATTTAATAGAGAGGATGTTATACATAAGTTGATTATTCCTATGATTTGCGAAAGTACAGAATTGCGTTCTGAAGATACTAATTTATGGTTAATAAATGAGTCTCTAGCATTTCATGACTTTCTCGCATCAGATAAACCTTTATGCTCAATGGCATCGATAGAATGTAATTCAAATAAGGAGCCAGATATTCTATCACTTACATTATTTGATAATCCATTATTAGTTGGAGAGCAAACAGGATATCAAACAATGGGATCTGTGACAATTATTGAATTCAAAAAGCCAATGAGAAACGATTTTATAGAAAATGTAGAAACAAAGGATCCAATTGCACAGGCTTTAGGGTATCTAAATCGTGTAAGAGAAGGTCAAGCTCAAAAAAACGGGCGACCAATTATTTTAGCAGAAAATGTTCCTGGTTTTTGTTATATTATTGGAGATTTGACTCCACATATGATTAATTGTGCTAAAATGAAAGATTTAAAACTTACGCATGATCGTTTAGGCTATTTTGGATACAATTCAAATTTTAATGCTTACATTGAGGTTATTTCTTTTGATAAACTAATAATTACAGCTAAACAGCGTAATCGAGCATTTTTTGATAAACTTGGATTACCAACAAACTAATTGATAGATAGTAATATTTTTAATAGAAATGTTTAATTTTATAGAGATTTAGAGGTAGAATATATAAAATAGCATATTATCATATATTAACTCCATTTCTAGGTTTGCGTTTCATTCCACGAAGTATTTGTGTGGATTGTTCCTGATAGGATAGAGGTTGGCTTTGTTTTTTGCCAGCCTCTATCCATTTAAGGAGTTCGTCCTCATAGAAATATAATTTTTTACCACGTTTATAGGTTGGGATGAGACCTGTACGAGCAAGTCTATAGATTGTCGGTTTTGATTTTTGGATAAGTATGC
>JAXEBI010000122.1:0-19039 GCA_034094155.1 Phocaeicola sp. | reverse complement strand
CTGTTGTTCCTAATCCCATTACCAATGCAAATGCAACAAATAATTTCTTCATAATCCTATAAGTTTTAATGTTATACAATCAATTTGAATTTTTTATTTTCGTTTTCTGACTAATTAATCGCAAGATGCATGCCAGAATTTCACAAAAAACTTCAAATATCTTATATTCAACAACTTATAAACAAATAAAGAAAATAACCATCATAAATCCGAATATAAATATGTGGAAATTATACACATAATATGTAGAAACTTATATCACTATGTATAAGAATTACACATTATATCAGAATCAACACCTAAATTTATCATCTTGGGATATTATACCATGCACAGCATTAAAAAAATTATCCTATCTAATTTTGTACAAACACAGAATAAGACGGATCACCGGCATCCAATAACAGCTTTGCCAAAGCCTTTCTGAACTTCATTGACAAATCTTTTTCACTCGACGATATATTATTCATCTGGAAAGGATCATTCTTCCTGTCGAAGAGGAACTCCTCAGTGATAACTCCATCCTTGAATCTCACAGAATAAGTATATCTCTCATTACGGATACCTCTTGCACCGCAATCGGGATTCTTCCCGGTTTCATTTACATCACTATAAAGCATATACAACTGACATTCGGGCATATCTTCTCTGCTGCCCTTTATCTGGCTGCTCAGATTACGTGTCTGAACTGTAGATGGAATCTTATCTTCAAATCCCATTAAAGACAAGACTGACGGATAGAAATCTTCGAGCGACAATAGCAGTTCGTTGTCAATTCTTGGAGAAAGCTTGTCTCCCCATGAAATCATAAAGGGAACTCTCATTGCCTCTTCGTAGAAAATATTCTTTCCTATGTTTTCATGCATTCCCATTGAATCACCATGATCGGAAACAAACAGCACTATGGTATTTTCGAACATACCATTCTTTTTCAATGCGTCTATAATACGGCCAAACTGTTCGTCAACACCTGATATGCAAGCATAATAGTCGGGTAAACTTTTCTTGAAAAGGTTTACATATTTCTTGCCTGCATCTCTCAGGTGAGGCATTTCCGAAACAATGGAGTCTACATTTAATCCTTTATATATCTCCTTGTATTTATCCGGAACAAGTTCGTATCCGGTATGAGGCGGATTCATTGAAACCATCATGGCAAATGGTCGGTCGGACCCTTTAATGCTGTCGAGATAATTAATGGCCAAATCGGCTTCGTACTCCGGTCCCCACTTATTTACATAATAAAAGTCCTGTCTTCCACCATCTGTATTCCAGTACATAGGTTTTAAGTGCCAGTCGTATGTACCGTATGCCACCCAGTAATCGAATCCGTGTCTTCTTTCAGGAGGGCACCATTCATTCCATGCCATTTCACCCCTGTTGTTATAACAGTCTATGTAAGGTTTTACAGGCTTGTCGAGGTGCCATTTGCCTATATATGCAGTATTATAGCCCTCTGCTTTAAGAATATCCGACCAGCATGTTATATCTTCCCGAAGTTCAACATCCTGTGCTGCGGAAACCGACTGACAGTTTGTTATAACTCCGTTATTATGTGGATATGCTCCCGAAAGAAACATACCTCTCGCCGGTGATGATACGGGATATCCGCTTACTGCTTGCGTAAATACAACAGATTCCTTTGCGAAAGAATCAAAATTAGGTGTTTTAACCGCTTCCTTTCCTCTAAAGCCAAATGCATCGCCTCTGAACTGATCGGCCATAATTACAAGCAGATTAGGGTACTCATGCCCAGCGCATTCCGAAGATGAGTGTTTAAATTCTATTGCATTAAGATTTTGAGTATAAAAAACGCTTGAACCAATTGCGGCAAGATATAAATTTAAGTTTCTGAATTTTCTCATTGTATTACTAATTAACATGGTTCGAAATAACAACAAATATTTTTACTGATAATCAAGAATATAGCAATAAAAATATTAAATTTATAGTGCTGAATTACAAGGTCTAACGATTACCACTATGTTTCCAGTGCCTAAAGTTAAAGAGATTTTTTGTATGGGCGATGATTTTTGTAAGGAATTTACATTGCGGCAGGAAAAATGAAGTCCGCCATTGATGAAAACATTGTCAATGACGGACCTCTTTCTGGGGATATCACCAACATTTACTACAAATGTTACTCTAAGCCTAATGTCTCTGGTTGATTATTTGATTTATAATCCAGATTCATGATTTTTAAAATCCAATAGCCATGAGCAAACTTTATCCTATAGGCATACAGGATTTTGAGGATTTACGAAAGAAAGATTATATTTATGTTGATAAAAAAGTATTGATATATCAGTTGGTAAGTTCCGGAAAGTATTATTTACTCAGCCGTTTCCTCCTACCGAATTACGCATCTGTCAGCGTAACAAAATCTCCATAAGAAATCCAGCGTTTCGTAGAGGAAGTCCACAAGGGTGATGTGGATTCTTTCCTGTGCCCACCTGCAAACTTTCTTCGATGATATACCATAAAAAATCCGCTTCCCGATATCCTAAAAATTTATTATTATTTTCTTGCATATATTTATATTTAAATTTATATTTGGAATGTAACCAAAAACGATAAAGCCATGAAGAACAAAACAAAAAAAGTGTTGGCTGCGGGTATAATATTGCTTACAGCGACTATCACAGCGACTCATATTGGTAACTCTGTTGACCATGTACGACTTACATTAGGTGAAATAGAATCATTAGCGTCTTGCGAAGTGAAGAAAAATGATAAAATTATTTTTCAATGCAATGGCGATGATGAAAAGGATTGTAAAGAAAGATATAAATCCATAATTACTGGTGAAATTACTATTGAATGCAGTGGAACTTATGTGAACTTAGATAGATGAATATGAAACGTTTACAATCGTTAAAAAACACCATATCCTATGTGATAGGTGTTCTTTTATTATTGGGGTGTAAAAGAGCCACATCAGATGATGCCACCGCAATTGTTTACCCTGAAGATTTTAGAAAACATGCAGTAGAAATTCATGGAACTCAAGTAAATCTTAACGAGGAAATGATTTATGCCAATCGTTTCTTTGTGTACGACTCGTTACTGATAGTAAGAAATAATCCCAAATCGCAGAAGAATCTTATAGAGATTCGTAATTTGCATACTATGGATTTGATGAAGTCCTTCTTTTCATACGGTGAAGGTCCGGAAGAGTTCCTTCTCTGCCAAATGTCCTTGAATGAAAACAAACTGGTGATCCGGGATAGTATGCGTGACCGTTTCACATTTGTTAACTTAGATTCCATTCTTCATCCTGACTACAAACCTGTTTTCATTAAATATTCCGGAGACTATCATGAATTTGCTCCGTACAAGAGTGACAGTGCTGTTATGCTGAACGCATATACTTATAAGAACGATAAGCTTGGTATCAACATTGACGTTCCACGTCTGAATAAGGCGTCGTTAAAGAAAACTATTGTCAATCCATATAAGCCGTCAGACTTTGATGTATACCCATATAATGTTACAAACGGTAATATAATCGTGTCCGGTTCAAATCAGAGAATTCTCTATGCTTCATCTAATACACCTGACATTGAATTGTATGATTACAATCTGAATTTACTTCATAGTATTAAGATTCCTGACTATTATAATGAAGATAAAATAACTGTAATCCAAAAAGAGGATGCAGGTCTGGTCTTTAATGAATGGCTCCCTACTGCAACTTATATACTTTCTGTTGTAAATGACAGCTTCTATGTTTTATATAATGGATTTTGTTATGAGGTAAGAAATTTCTCAATAGAAAAGAATAAAGACCCTAAGTTTTTTCCTTTGATTTTGAAAATAAGTATGGACGGAAAACTTCAAAAAGTTTACCATTGTGACCGCTATTTATTCAATATGTCAATTGTGGAAAATGGGAAAACCGCTTATTTAAGTGGATTTGACGAAGATGGGAATTATGCCCTTTATAAATATGTACTTGAAAAATGAAAAGAATTATTCATATCTCATTCTTATGTTGCTTGACCTGTTTGCTCTTCTCTTGTGGACATCATAAATCTGGAGAATCTATGGTCAAGCAATATAACATAATAGATTCCTTACTGGCAGGAAATGATACTATAACTCCATAGGTTCCTATTACTGAGTTATTGTTTTACAACGAAATAGCCGATAGAATAAGCGAAAGTTTGATATAATGCTTTAGGATTTCAAGATTTTAAATATTACTTTTGTATCATGTATTACATTTGTATCATGATTTTTAAATCCAATATCCATGAGCAAACTTTATCCTATAGGCATACAGAATTTTGAGGATTTACGAAAGAAAGATTATATTTATGTTGATAAAACAGCATTGATATATCAGTTGGTAAGTACCGGAAAATATTATTTCCTCAGCCGTCCCCGCCGTTTCGGCAAGAGTCTTCTTATATCTACTCTCGAAGCGTATTTTTCCGGTAAACGCGAACTTTTTGCCGGACTGGAAATGGAAAAACTGGAGAAGGAGTGGATAGAGTATCCTGTGCTGCACCTTGACCTGAATACGCAAAAATATGACAGTGCAGAAAAGCTTGAAGATATTCTTAATGACGCATTGTGCAGATGGGAAGATATTTATGGCAGTAGGGAAAGTGAAACCAGTCTGTCTTTACGTTTTCAGGGAGTAATTCGCAGAGCAGCCCAAAAGACCGGACATAATACCGTCATTCTCATAGACGAATACGACAAGCCCATGCTTCAGGCTATAGGTAATCCTGAACTCCAGGCTGAATATCGTAATACATTGAAAGCCTTTTATGGAGCCTTAAAGTCGTGCGACGGATACATACAGTTTGCCATGCTCACAGGTGTGACAAAGTTCGGCAAGGTGAGTGTATTCAGCGATTTGAACAATCTTATGGATATTTCCATGATAAACCGTTTCTCCGAAATATGCGGAATAACCGAAGAAGAGCTTCACAGATACTTCGACGATGATATTCACACTCTGGCCGAAAAACTTGGAAAAGGTTATGAGAAAACTTGCGCACGCTTGAAAATGAATTACGACGGTTATCATTTCAGCTTTAAGTCACCTGGGATGTATAATCCTTTCAGCCTTCTGAATACCTTTGCCAATATGCAGATAGATAATTACTGGTTTGCTACGGGTACTCCTACATATATTGTGGAACTGATGAAGCAGCACAACTACAATGTGGAGGAGATAGAAGACATAGTGACCAGCGGTCCTGTCCTTGATTCCATTGATGCGGCATCTACCGACCCTGTACCTGTAATCTATCAGAGCGGTTATCTTACAATAAAAGGATATAATGAAGAGTTCGAGAACTACACCCTCGGTTTTCCTAACCGTGAGGTTGAGCAGGGCTTTTTCCGTTTCCTCCTACCGAATTACGCATCTGTCAGCGTAACAAAATCTCCATACGAAATCCAGCGTTTCGTAGAGGAAGTCCGCAGGGGTGATGTAGATTCTTTCCTAAGCCGCCTGCAGACTTTCTTCGATGATATACCATATGAACTTGCTCCACGCGACCGTGAAGTGCATTATCAGAACATTCTCTACATAGTGTTCAAACTTATGGGTTTCCACTCAGAGGTGGAGTATCATACATCTCGCGGAAGAGTGGACCTCGTGCTGAAAACCTCTGACTATATCTACGTTATGGAATTCAAACTTGACGGAACAGCCGAAGAAGCAATGGCTCATATAAATGCGAAAGGGTATGCCTCCGCATTTGCAGCCGATGGAAGAAAGGTGGTTAAAGTCGGGGTAAATTTCAGTTCCCAAACAAGGACTATAGAGAGGTGGATAATAGCCTGACTTTACTTGATTGGAATATTGCCGATATCGGCAAGAATTGTATCTTTGGCATGATATTTTATATATAAACATGCCGATAATTTTTATAGGAAATGTAAGAATATAAACAGATATTCTGTTAAAATAATCTCATTGATTTTATTATTATGTATTTGATGTTTACAATAAAAAATCGGCTATAGGTATATTCCTATAGCCGATTAAATTTCTTCTACTACTAACACAAAATCAAGATTAGTAGTAAGTGTGTAACCCATTTATCAATCACCTTCAGGCAAACTACTTGTTTCAATCTTCCAACCAGGGTTCTGATATATAGAAGATGTGCTGTAGTCTGACGACCCCTCTTCTGCTGTTGTTAATCTAAAATGATCAAAGGCAATCGGATTCAAATACTTGTTCTGATTCCAGTTGTATCCTTCGAAAGCAATATTTGTATTAACTACCCTATAAGGTAATAAATATTTGCCGTCAGCCTTGCTTGATACATTAGCACCACTCTGACCACATTCAATCAAATTAATTACACTAAGAGGTTTATCAAATTCCTCTCCGTTTATTCCTGTATCAGGTGTCATATATCTCTTATAGTTTTCATCCCAAAGATTAAAGCCTACAGTGTGGTAGTTTTGCATCTTATCCAAAGCTCTCCATCTCTTAAGGTCATTGAATCTGAAACCCTCGGCAGCAAGTTCAATTCTTCTTTCACGTCTTATATTATATAATACATTACTTACCAATTGATCACCTGAATAGCGTGCAAGGTCAATCTCTTTTGAAAGATCTGTATTATCTAATGTTGTCTGAATAGAATTTGCATCCATGCCAACTCTTGTTCTAAGAGCTTTCCAGTATTTCATACTGTTATCATCAAGATTACCATTATTAAGTTCACAGTCTGCCTCCATGTAATTTAAATAAGCCTCTGCTGCTCTATATACTACACATGCAGTAAATGAAGGTAATGATGGGCCTTGAGCCGGATCTGTCATCAATCCTTTTTTAATTGTATAACCAGTAGGACATCTGTTCTCAGCAATTTCACTTATAGGAGCTCTATAGTAATAACCGGCTCTATTCACCATTGCTTCAATCATGTTTGCAGATGTAGACAACATATCACCAGGCATTGTTGTATTCATTAACAGACGCGGATCTCTATTATAAGAAATATCTTCGTATGTTTTATCTCCTCTATATTCATCAGAAGCATAAATAGGCTTTCCATCACTCATAAGATATGTATCCATCATACTCTTGGTATATCCAGAGTTTCCTCCACCATTTCTCTGTAAATATCCCACAGTATAATGAATTACAGAAGGAGTAATTGATCCATCATATTGTCTCCATAAAAGGACCTCATTTACAGAAGAAAGAGACAAGCTATTAAACATTGCCTGATAATCAGATGACAACTGATACTTTTCAGCAATAATTTCTGCCGCATCCTTTGCAGTTTGAAGGAAGTATCTGCTTTCCTGGTCAATATCAATAGTAAAGTCCTTTAAATAATCCATTTTTGCTCCAGGCCACCCCGGACCACCAGGTACACGGGCTGTCCCTTTATGGTATTTTTCCCATGTTCCCTCATAAAGTGCAACTCTACTCTTAAACAGTGCGGCACAATCTTTAGTAAGTCTGTTAGACATTGGAGGTATATCCTTCATATAGTAATAAGCAGAATCCAAGTCTGAAATTATAAATCTTGCAACCTCATTTCTTGGTCTTCTTTTACTTGCTTCTCTTACTGCCTCATAATTATCACCTACCATTGTTTTAATAATAGGGAAATCACCTAATGACATAAGTTTTCCTGCATAAATTAAAGCACGGAAAAAATACATCTCACCTAAATAATGCTTATTATTAGCTTCATTTCCTTTCAACTCACCATTTTCCAAGCGAGGTCTTACTGTATTTATAAAGTAATTTACTGTTCTTATATTACCAAAATTCCAATCTCCTCCACTTTGTCCAACTCTGGTCTGCCCCTTTACAAACAAACTATTAGGTGAAGAACCAGCCTGATTATCACTGTTATTATCGTTTGCAAAAACTCCTATACCAAATCCGCTATGTGTAGGAAACAAACCATACATATTTGCAGCATAAGATGCCAAGTCATTTTCATTGAACAAATATTTTGTCGTAGGTACCGAATCAAGCGGTTCCCTATCCAAAAAATCATTACATGAGCTAACAGATAAGGCCAATGCCGCTGTAACCATTAAAAATATATTTTTCTTCATATTAATATTTCTTTTAAAGTGTTAGATTAAGTCCAAAAGATATTGTTTTAGAAAGAGGGTATGTTTTACCACTTGACATACCACCTGTTGCTTCAGGGTCAAACTGGTCGGCAATACCACTTATAGTAAATAAGTTTTCACCACTTACATAAACTCTTAATTTTTGAACATGCAATTTACTCATCCATTCCTGTGGGAAAGTATATCCTAACTGAATGTTCTTCAAACGCATGTAAGCACCACTTTGAAGATATCCTGTCTGAGTATACTTATTTTTTGAACCCTTTCCGCCCATATATGCTCTCGGATAATAAGCATCAGTATTAGGACCGAAAATAGAGTTTGTATCTTCCGGTCTATAATAATCAAGATGTTCTTCAAAAGCAGTAGACTGCCAGATGCTACCATCAGCGCCCCAGAACATTGTACCAGAAAGCCACAAATCTCTCTTCATCACACCTTGCAAGAACATACTGAAGTCCCATCCTTTCCAATTAGCACCAAGATTAAGACCAAATCTGAAACGAGGGTTACTGTTACCTATAACCTTAATATCACCATGGTTATCATAAGTATTATTTCCGTTATCTACTACTCCGTCACCATTTAAGTCTTTGTACATGATATCGCCTTCACCCCACTGGGAACCAAGTTTACTCTGGTCATTTTCTGCCAACCAGGCATCCATTTCCGCTTGAGATTTGGCAATTCCATGAGTTTCATATCCCCAGATATCTCCCAATATCATACCATTAAAATATGTATTCAATGACAGAGATTCATTAGGATACTTTGTTACCTTTACTCTATTATCAGATAAGTTGAAACCAACATTATAATTTACTTCTCCTATTCTATCTTGCCAGTTAACCTGCAAGTCCCATCCTCTATTATCAAGAATAGCATTGTTTGTATTTGGTAAACCAATACCTAAGGCTGCACCAATTTCTGCAGGAGGTCCAACCATATCTTTAGTTTCACGAATATAATATTCGAAATAACCAGTTAACCTATTATTAAACAATCCAAAATCAAAACCAACATTGGTATTATAAATGTTTTCCCATGTAAGAGTACTACTTACAACTCCAGGAGCTCCCGCTACTGTAGGTCTTGAACCATTCATAAGCCAAGAACCTCCGTTTGGTGAAACAGACTGACTCAAATAGAATGGATAATAAGAACTTGTATTCTGGTTACCTAACATACCCCAAGAGAAGCGTGGCTTCAATGTGTTGACAATATTATTTATCGGTTCAAAAAATGATTCACGTGCAGCATTCCATCCCAAAGAGAATGAAGGGAACAGATTCCAACGCTGGTCTCTCAAGAAACGTGATGAACCATCATATCTTACATTGACTTCTACAAGATATTTATCATTATAAGCATAATTAATACGTCCAAAGAATCCGGCTGTTGCCCAATCATTTACTTGTGCATAATTAATCTTATCTTCACCAACAGATGCACCGATTTCAGGAACATCAGGTGTAATAACATTATCTCTTTGAGCTGATAAATTTCTGTACTTGTATTCTTCTGTATTCATACCTGCCATAAACTTTAAATTATGATTGTCTATATTTAAAGTATAATCAGTATAAACAGAAGTGGTATAAAAATTGGTATTGGTAAAATATGATTGTGCATAAGATGCACCCGGAGCATATCCGTCTGCATAAGCTAATGCTACAGGATTATTATCTACGTCATACTCATAAATTGGATTCAAGTTACTCTGATTATTCTCATTAACAACTCGCATACCTGCTTCAACGTAAATATTCCAGTTCTTTAACGGATGCAGAATCATCTGTCCCTGAAGATATAAGTTATCGTTATGTGTCTTGTTTCTACCTCCATCTGTTAACTGTATAATACGGCTATTTCTCATATAGTGACCATTAGGATCTTTTAAAGGCATCATTGGCCACAAACGTGTAATATCATGATAAAGAAGCTGACCTGAGAACAGAGGATTATCCAAATCGAAACGTATGAATTTAGTATTGAAATTAAATTCCACAAACTTGTTAATCTGTGTATTAACCTTTGCTGTAAGGTTATATCTTGACATTTCGTCATTACCATAACGAAGATTACCATTTTGCTTCAGGTAATTACCAGAAACATAATATTGAAGTTTTTCTGTTCCACCATTAAGGCTAATGTTATGTTCATTACTCCATGCCCATTTATAATGTTCTTTCAACCAGTTTACATTATCATTTGCCTGCTGATGGAAATGCCAATTCTTACCATTAGCTATAGTAGTAGTGGTTATCTTGCCTGCCATATAATCCTGAATACGTTGCATTGTATCATCATTAAATACAGGCTGATCACCCTGATTTGCAGCAGCTTCATTGAAATAATTTGCAAATTTCCAAGAGTCAAGCATATTAGGCAAGTTTGTGGGACCTGAATATCTGAAGTTATTGCTATAAGATACAGACATCTTACCTGACTTACCTTTCTTTGTTGTAATCAAGATTACACCAAATGCGGCACGAGAACCATAGATAGAAGAAGACGCGGCATCTTTCAATACTGAAATACTTGCTATATCATCTGGATTCAAGTTGTTCATATTACCTTCAATTCCATCGATAAGAATCAAAGGAGATGCATTAGAACCCGTACCAATAGTACCTGTACCACGAATATTTACACTCATAGACTGACCGAGCTGACCACCTAAGTCTGAAGCATTCAAGTTCAAACCCGGTACTGTTCCTTGAAGCGCCTGTGAAACCTGAGTTACCGGTCTTGATTCAAGAGCCTTAGTATCTACAGTGGATACTGCACCTGTAAGGTTAACTTTCTTTTGTGTACCAAAACCTACTACTACAACTTCATCAAGTGTTTGTGTGTCTTCTTTCAATGAAATCTCCAAAGGTTGTCCATTCCATTTTACTTCCATAGTTTCATATCCAACAAATGAAACTTGGATAATAGCACCTTTATCCACATTAGAAAGACTAAAGTCTCCATCAAGACCTGTTATAGTACCATTAGTTGTTCCTTTTACAACAACCGAAGCACCAATAATAGTTTCACCATTGGAATCTTTTACGACACCCTTACAATCATTTTCTTGCTGAATAACATCTGTCCCTACTACATTCATTCCTAATGCAGTATTCGCTAAACCACTACTCAAAGAACTGAGTAATAGTAAAACACTTAAGGTTCTAAAGTTTTTAATCATAGGTATAAATAAAATGATTAGATAAAAATTAAGTCAAATAGTTTATAGTATTATCTTATAAACAGAATAAAATGTCATAGTATATCACGTACTTTGATTAAAATATATTATTCCAATATTATAATTTAGGTAAAAAATTAGATAATAAATGTTGCCTTTTGAAAAATTTACATTACATTTGCTTTATGTATGTCATTTATATAAAAAATAATTGTTTTTTAGTATAAAAGTGAAAGTACGTGATATACTTCACAAATTATACTTATAATCCTAAATTCTGCAAGCAAAATCAACTCCAGTATTACAAACATTTTTTAGTGATTCTTAGATACAATAACAATTCTCTTGTTAGCTCAACTGAGTATAACATAATCATTTTCTGTTCATCCAACAGATATTCAACAACAGATATTCCACAGAAAAGGCTGACCTCATTAATGAAGCCAGCCCTGTATCTTTAGTTTCCACAAAACTTTCTAAGTTTCGGAGTTAATTACAATTCGCCAATAGCCACCATGATCTGCACCTTCTCTGACAAGCAATCCTTTGGCTTTTAGATTTGCAATCTGCATTTCAATAACTCGTTTACTGACTTCTATCTTTTCAGCCATCTTATCTTGAGAAATGGAACCGTCTGAAATTACAAGGTCAAGAATGCTTTGTGCAGTCCGTCCAAGTCGTTTTTGTTTCACCGAAGATTTCTGTAGATCACCGAAGGTTTTCACCGAAGATTCTTCATTTACAGAGTTCTTTCCGAGGTAACTATTTACCCTGTTGGCCACTTCCTCAATATGTATCCTTCCGTTATTCCCCCAATTCAAATTATAGAATGTGGTATAGTTTATTTTAGAACTCAAAACTAGGGCTGGAATTATAAATCAAAGAAAAACAATCAGAGATATAAGCTTCATAAAAAAGAAATCTTGCACTTGGCTTAGAGTAACATTTGTAGTAAATGTTGGCAATACCCCTAATTATAATAATAGTATAATGGCTAAAATAAAACATGAAATATAATCTTCAATATTTAAAATATAACACCCGTTTTATTTGTTTCTCAAGAAAAAAATAGTAATTTTGTGTCAGAATATAATCAACGGTCGTGACGATGACCGCTGAAACATATTGCATTCGTATTGACTCGTGAAGGAATACTGCTAAATTTCACTGATAAACGAGGATTTGCGGAGCAATCGTGTCGTATTTTTTTGAATACGGCACGAACTGCATACGTCCGTTTATCAGCCTTTAGCAGTGACTCCTTCACAGGCGAAAGCAGATTCGTGCCTTTATATAGCAGGGGTTTGCTTTAATAGTAAACCCCTTTCATTATATGATAGAAGAAAAGAATACTAGCACCAAAACGAAGATATTAACAAGGGTCTTGCCGCTGTTCCTTGTGAATAACTATGAGTCAGTAACTATAGCACTCATGGAAGATGCAACTCGTATTACACGTGGAACAATATATAGATATTTTGAAGATAAGGAGGATATCTTCAATCAAGCTGTTATCCAATACTACGACTCTTCATTGAATGTATTATACGCTTTGGATCCAAAGAATCATACTTTGGAAAGTTATTGGAAACTTAAGATCGGACAACTTGAATCTTCATACAAATACCTTCGGGGTTTTGGTATTTTTGCAGATGTACTTGCCATATCACACTATATTGAGGTACAAGCAACACGAATAACCCCTTCCTTTAACGATATCGTCACATCGCATAGACATAGAAACTTAAAGTACTGGTCATTGGTATTGAAAAATACGCCTGGTTTCACTCTCAATACAAAAAAAATGACATATCAAAGAGCAGGGCTTATATATCATGGATTGTATCTGCAATTGTGCGCCTATTATCCGAACATAAAACAAAGTTTGCCTGATATAGTATTCCCCAATATGTAACTTGTTAGTTTAATAATACAAAACCTCTTTCTGTCAGCACATTATGAGCTTCTACTGCATGTTCCTCAAGATATACATGTTCAGGAATGGCAGGAGGAGTAAATATTTTACCCAGGCAGTGATTTATAAGCCATCGAACCACAGGTTTTCCGGACCAAAATCCATAATAAATATTCTCCACCATAGCACCAGACATTGTTTTAGGATAATAGCTCATCTGCCCGAAATCAACATACGATTTACCCCTCGCTTCAGCCTCTTCTACTACGCGGAATATAGTATTAAGATAAAGAACTCTGGAATCATCGTTCTTATAATTGAATCCCATATATAGAGGAATCAGATTTTCATCATTTTCCAGTACAATAACCATTACCCGTATTTCATCTGTGAAGTTATCCTTTGCAACAAGGAAAAAGGATTTTTCGCCAAGCAGATCATTGGTTGCCTCGAAGAATTTCTCATTTAGAAACTCAAACTTGTTCTTGGCTTTTTCAAGGACAGCTTTATAAAGATGTGTGAATTGTTTTGTTGGTTCACCACCATAGTCTTTTATGACATCCCAATGGAAAGACTTTTCAAAACAATCCTTAAATCTGCGATAACGCTTGCGGTTCTTTTTTCGTAATCCATTAGGGTACGTTACATTTGGCAGAATCGGTATAGCAGTTGTAGGAAATGATATGAAGAATCTATAATCCGCAGTCAGTATATCTTTCACATACAGCAGGCTTCGTTCCCTGACATCCTTGACAAAAACGAAACAGGACTTTACCTCTATACTCAATCTCTTGATTTCTTCTCCAATTATTTTCGCCACTTCCTTCTTTTCCATTTCAGACAATTCAGGAACGTATTCAATGAAATGCTCACATGTAGCAGCATAAGACCCCGTAACGAATGCTCGTAGTTTTAGGAATGACGGGATAATTTTTCTTATCCATGATATCCATGTTTTTGCTTTGCCTGATGATGCAATGTTCATGATATCCATACCGTAACTGAAACATGGCACAATGGCTATTATATTCGCACCCCTGAATACCTGTAAATAGTAAAATTCAACATCCTCAAATTCTGCAACCTCGTTTGCTTTCATGAATTCCCGACTTTTGATTATGTCCGATCCGTATATTTTCACCCAGTCTTCTGAAGTTATTTCATCAACTGTAGAGCACCATTTAAAAGTAAAACTATTTAACATATCGTTGTAGCCCATATTTATCAAACAAATAAATCAACAAATCAACCAAACCATCCATATCATTTTTTGTGTGGCTTGCCATAACACTTATGCGAAAACGTGTAAGATTCGCAGGAACAACAGGTGGAATTATGGCATTGATAAAATAGCCGCTATCAAAAGCGTCTTTCACCATGGAAGTCAGGATAGTAGTGTCACCTACAACAAGGGGTATGATTGGGGTCTGTGTATTGAGTATATTAAAACCGGCGGATCTAAGGGCATTCTGAAGATACACTGTATTTTGCTTTAATTTATCAACTATATCAGAATTATCCATTTTTTTAAACACCTCAATAGCTGCAGCGCAGACAGAAGGAGGTAACGATGTAGAGAACATATTACTCCGTGCGTATATGCGCAGATAATCTATTATCTCTTGTGAAGCGGTTATATATCCTCCTACCGTTCCAACAGCTTTACTGAGCGTGCCGGTTACGATTATATTGTTTCGCTCAGTTATATCATAGTAAGACAATGTACCGGCTCCATTATCTCCAATTACACCAGTTGCATGCGCGTCATCAATCAAGAGTAAGGCATTGTATTTTTGGCAGAGCTCAAGTATTAGGGGTATATTGGCAATATCACCATCCATACTGAATACGCCGTCAGTGGCCACCATAATCCCATTGGGGTATTGGTCGGCATTGGTCGAAAGTAGTTTTTCAAGATGCTCCATGTCTCCGTGCCTGAATCGGAGCATCTTCGCTCCCGAAAGAACTGTTGCATCGAGAAGGCTTGCATGATTGAGCTTATCATGAATGATTAGATGGTTGCTGCGTAATAGCCCTGAAACTGCACCGAGATTGGCAGTGTAGCCTGACGAAAACAGCATCGCATCTCCGAACCCAGTTTTATCAGCGATAGTTCTTTCTAACTGGGACTGATAGATTGTCGTACCGGTTAGCAATGGCACTCCGCCGGAACCTATTCCAAATTCTTTAGTTACCTCTATAGCCTTTTCTATTGCTTCAGAGAGTATGGTTGCACCTAGATAGCTGTTTGAGCCAAAGATAATGACCTCCTCCGCCTTTCCTGTATGTCGGTTGTATACCATTGACACCCTGTCACATGCGCTGATATGGGGATGCTTTTTGTAGTTGTTGAGACCGGCCTCTTCATGCAGCCTTAGCTCCTCTTGAAAATCTGACACTTTGCCCAGTATCGAACCGTCCTTGCTCGTTTTGTTGACGGTCATATTAATTGTATATTTCATAATAGTTAAATTTATAACATATATTATAATGCAAAGGTAGTAATTAATGTCAAAGAAGAAACCTTTTTGAATTAAAAAATAAAATACGCAGAATAATTTCTTAGTATCGCTATATTTAGCTAAATTTGCATAGCATACAAACATTATTTTCATTATGAGCAAAGGAGATATAAGTCGTCAGAAAATACTAATAGAAGCATTTCGGCTGTTTGCCACCATGCCTTATGACCGTGTGTCTTTCAGTGTCATGGAGGAAGAAATAGGAATAAGCCGTGGATCTATGATATACTATTTCAAAAACAAGGAAGGCCTGTTTAGAGAGGTTGTTCATACATTCGTATATAGAGCATCCTCTATAAAAGCTGTGCCTGATGCTTATAAATTATCTCTTTGCTCTTTTTATAATTATTTCATTGAAACACTGAAGCGTGAACAAGAACAGATGTTCGACATAGGCATTGCCAACATTAATGAGGCTTTGATGCGTATTGAAAATTCAGCTTTGTCTTGTATTCCTGATTTTAAGGAACAATGTACTAAATGGTATGAGGAAGAACTGCAAATCTGGAAATCCGTTATTGAGAATGCAATTTCCACTGGAGAAATCAGAAACCAATCAGATTCTGTCAGCATTAGCTACTTATATGAGGACTGTTATTTAGGTAGAGCATTTGATGGCGTATTCACAAAAAGAGGATATGACATAAACAGACTGAAACAAACTTATGACTATATTTATGCACTTCTCAAATGACGGATTGGTGGTATAGTCTATGAACCTTTCATAAATATAAGTTCTATCATAGATTCCTCATCTGAACATGGAAAAGGCAATAACAAACTACCGCTAATAACGCAATAAAATAACTAGCATAATTACTAGCCCCCAACGTACTAATGATTGGGAGGATTTCACCTAAAAGCTTATGTACTTTTTCCGAACGAAGTTCAATTTTATCAAGAGTATAATTGTGTGTATCCATATCAAATGCCTAATTCTAGTTGATTCTTTACAAGATTATAAAATGCTCCTTTTTTCAATGAATGATATGTGATTACCAGTTTCAATTATTTTACCTTCGTCAATTACAATAATCTATTCTGCATTTTTTACTGTAGATAAACGAAGAGCGACAATAATAATTGTACGGCCTTTATAAAATTCGTTAAGGTTTTCCACTATCGCTCTTTCATTTTTTGCGTCTAGAGTATTTGTGGCTTCATCAAAAAAGATGAAATCAGGATTCTTATAGACAGCACGGGCTATGAGGATATGTAGTTTCTACCCTTGGTTCAGTCTAACTACATTACGTTCAATAATAGTGTTGTATTTTAGCGGAAGTCAACTATATAGCCATGTATATTTGCTATTTTAGCTGTCTGCTCAAGACGGGCTAAGTCAATATCTCCATCATCAACAGCAATATTTCTAGCAATAAATTCGGAAAATATAACTCCATCCTGCATTGCTACTCCACAATGGTGCCTCCACCATTTGAGATTATATTCGTTAATATTCCGCCCAGCAATGGTTTTCTTTAAAGCATGTATATCATATTTAAAATCTATGTTTATAATTGTAATTGACTTTTCTGTATTAAAAGTTGTCAATTGATTTGCCTATGTTTCTTCATCTTTTCCTTCATGAATCTAATTTATACGTTCAAGAGAAATTTTCACATCCTACAACAAGTAAATGAATGACATAAATATTCGATGGGGGGGGGGAGTATAATTGCCCAATTGTTATTGTACAGGAAGCATTGCTCGAAGGGGTATATGGTCATTAATCACAGATATAGCAGTAAGTACCATAATAAATATATTCTTTACTTCATTAATCGGGTATCATATCATACTTGATATATAAACTTTTAAAATTCATTTATTGAATTATTTAATAGTTCACTTCATGATATGCAGAATTATTTAGTCTGATTCATATAGACCTTTTTATTCATTTGATTTATGTTTCACGTAGTAGCGAATTATATCCACTGTAGATAAAAATGCCTACTTTAGACCTTATGCATATGTATATTGATTAACTTTAGTTTTAATCTTATTATAGATTCTTGAACGTATTACACTATCATATAATATTCATTATAGTTTATAATCTTTAATCGAATTCAATATATAAGAACTTAATTTATTGATAATCTGCATTCTAAGACAATTATATTATAGAAATATTAGGAACTCTAATGTTAAATACAGAATTTTTGAAAGAAAAAATCAAATTAATATAATGTGCATTATAGAAATTATATTACTTTTGCTCTTGGATTAGTATAAGATGATTCTGAAAATCGAATTATAAGAATAGCGGGTTAAACTGTAAAGGTGTGTATCATTTAAGAATAAGGGGCAATTTAATAAAAATCGCTAGTTTGAAAAAGTTGTCAAACTTTGATTTGTTAAATCTTTAAGAGGAATTTCAAAAGAAGGGTATTGCACAGTTCTAAATGCACACTGAAAATAACTGAAGCTACTTGGGTGGTATATTAAAGATATTGCAGTATCTAGATGTAGATAGATTGTGCTTGATTTAAAAGCAACGAATTTTTTAGTATTAACTAATTGAGTAAATGTGCAGATAAAATTTGATAATTTACATATGTGATAGAAATTGATTAAGCTTAAAAAGGAATCATCATTTTAATGGTATATATGGTTTAGTATGATTTAAATAGATTAGTGTATGAATATATTAAGTTAAGTAAAATTTGCAGCTTATTATTTTTAACTTGCATTTTCGTCTCTTGCCAAGAAACTGAAAGAGAACGCATTTCGCTATTAGTAAAAGAGTGGGATGGTAAAGAAATACGGTTTCCTGGAAATCCTATCTTTACTAGCATGGTTAAAGATACCGTTCCTTACAGGATTCCCCAAACCGACTACAAGGTAGTGGTCTTTGTTGACTCTGTAGGATGTATCAGTTGCAAGCTTCAGCTACCAAGATGGAAGGAGTTCATGCATGAGGTGGATTCACTTAGTGACGGAAATGTCCCATTTATATTCTTCTTCCAGACAAAGAATGTACGTGAATTGAGATACATCTTGAGGCGCGACAATTTTTCGCATCCTGTATGTATAGACACGGAAGACAGTTTCTATAAACTGAACCGGTTTCCCGGGGAAATGATGTTCCAGACATTTCTGGTTAACTCTGAAAACCGTGTGAAGGTGATAGGAAACCCAATCCACAATCTGTCTGTAAAGGACCTTTACCTCAAGGGAATAGCCGGAATTGAAGCAGTTTCACTGCCAGTCACCACGATTATGGCAGATTCTGCGGAATATCATTATGGCGTGGTAGGAGAAAACATGACGGCAAGCAAGAAGATTATCCTGAAGAACACTGGAAATGAAGTATTCCGAATAAAG
>JAXEBI010000121.1:0-45126 GCA_034094155.1 Phocaeicola sp. | reverse complement strand
TCTCAGTCACCGACTATGACTACTGCCGGATCGGGTGTGAAAGGTATGGACAAGTTGTTCGACTTTGCTAACCGTATGTCTCCTCTGGGCAATGCATCGGCTGATGAATGTGCTGATTACTGTATCGTAATGTTCTCTGATCTTACAAAGAAGGTTACAATGCAAAATCTCTTCCACGATGGTGGATTCTCAAGTGTAGGTATGAGTCTTCGTGCTATGGCAACTTATGAAAGGGGACTCGATGAATATAAAGATGAAAATGGTAATATTATCTACGGATAATTTTTACATTCTTATTTCTAAATGCGAAACATTTTAATCATAATATTAAGTTTTTTATTGCTTTCTGCTTGTCGTGATGACAAGCAGAAAGATCTTTTTTTATCTCAGACAGAAATAAAGGTCTTAAGATACGACAGATTGCAGTTTGAAGCTACAACACTAAACAGTGTTACGGCTTTGCAAAAAATGAATATTGATTTTCCGCAGGCAACAAAACTCCTTATTGAGGATGTTGTGGCTTTGGGTTCTGTTGATGATGATAAGATAAACGACCGTTTATGTGAATATTATTCCGATAGTTCTCTTGTAAATCTTATGTTTGATGTGGAAGAGAAATATAAGGACTTAAGCGGGCTTGAGGCAGAACTTACAAAATCTTTCAGAAAACTCAAACAGGAAATTCCTTCTTTGGTTATACCATGTTTTTATTCTCAGATTTCGGCTCTTAATCAGTCTATAGTAGTTGGTGACAGCTTATTGGGTATCAGTCTTGATAAGTATATGGGTGAAGATTATCCCCTTTATAAAAAATATTATTATAGCTACCAGCGCAAGTCTATGAATCCTGAAAGAATTGTCCCGGATTGTGTATGTTATTATCTTTACAGTCAGTATCCTTTTCCTTGGGAAAGAAATCATCGTACATTACTTGATATAATTATGTATAGGGGAAAAATATCATGGATAGCTGAAAAAGTCCTTGGAACAGATGAATTAGGTTCTGTTTCTCTTGGATATGAGAAAGAACAGTTGAAATGGTGTAAAGAGAATAAGAAGACTTTTATGGAATGGATGAAGAACAGTGGGCATATATCTTCTACCGATCCTATGCTCGTCCGTGCTTATATATTGCCTTATCCTACAAATGTTTTTAGTGATAAAAATGTTCCCCCAGCTATTGGAGTATGGATAGGTGTGCAGTGTATTGATGAATACATGAAGAATAATAAGGATATGACGATAGAAAAGTTGTTGGAAACTACAGATTATATAGGTATATTTAACAGCCTCAAGAGATAAGCCTTGAAATATAGTCATTTATTATATTGAATGAATTTATGGAATCTGCTAATATTGAACCTGCATTATATTTACTGCCGGTAACCCTTGGTGATACTGATATCAATAAGGTTTTGCCGTCGCATAATAAAGATATCATTTTATCTATAAAGCATTTTATAGTTGAGGATGTGCGTTCTGCACGCCGTTTCTTAAAGAAAGTTGAGTCATCTATAGTAATAGATGAATTAACTTTTTATCCATTAAATAAACATACTTCATCTGAAGACATTTCCGGATATTTGAAACCTCTTCTCGAAGGGAATTCCATGGGGGTGATTTCTGAAGCCGGTTGTCCGGCTGTTGCCGATCCTGGTGCAGATGTTGTAGCCATTGCTCAGAGAAAAAATCTTAAGATAGTACCTCTTGTTGGTCCTTCATCAATTATTTTATCTGTAATGGGTTCCGGTTTTAATGGTCAGAGTTTTGCTTTTCATGGCTATTTACCAATAGAACCCGGTGAAAGAATAAAGAGATTGAAAGAACTTGAACACAGAATCTATTCCGAAAATCAGACTCAGCTGTTTATTGAAACTCCATATCGTAACAATAAGATGATGGAGGATATAATGAAAGCTTGTAAGCCTCAGACAAAACTGTGTATTGCTGCTAATATTACATGCGAATGTGAATATATTAAGACAAAGACACTGAAGGAGTGGAAGGGCAAGTTGCCTGATTTGTCTAAAATACCTTGCATCTTTTTAATTTATAAATAAGCAATTCTTCTGTTTAATATATTTTCTTTATAGAAATACATTCCATACCTCTGCTGCCATCTTTATATGTTCCAGCTCTTTCATGAGGTTCATGTCATACGATTCCGGATTTTTTTCCAATTCTTCGAAAGTGAAAAAATGTCCGGAATTTGTTTTTTTAATTTCAGTTTCCGAATTTAATGGAAGAATAAAAAGAAGAACATTGTTTATTGTTCCGTTACCGTTATCTTCTCTGTAGTGCATAATAAGTCTTGGACTTTCCGAAGCATCTGTATGTTTGCGTGTAATTTTTTCTGCATATTTCTCACATTTTCCAATTGATCCTTCAAGGTTTCTTATCATGGGCAAATCCCATACTTTTATGTCTTTATTCAATATGTTTCCTATGCTCTTGTTAAGATATATTTTTCCTTTACATACAGGGGCTATTCTTATGGTATTATTATTGAATAGCTCTATTTTTGCAGCAGCACGTATGCCAAGAACATTTATGATAAAACATATAATGTATATAGAAACAGGAATAATGTTTATGAGAAAAAATTTCCATTCTGGTGTCCATACAGGATAAAGATATCTGATGTAACCAAGTGAAATTAAATGTAGTGACGAAATAATAACTATAATTTTTGCTTCAAGAGAATACGATGTTCTACTTCTTATTTTCAACATGTCTAGTATTTCACTATACATTTCAGGAGCTGATACATATAGGAAGGCATAAGACAACATAATAAATTCTAGGGTAGGGGTGATAGTGTTAAGTGGCACATATTTGTATCCGAAGAATAATCTTAGAAAAAAGCATATTCCAATACCAAATGTACCTAACAGGAGAAAGAAATTTATATCCTTTAGTTTAAATAAGTTATAAAGAAGCATAAGGACACTCATGCCGAAACCGAATCCAAGCATTTCTGTGTTAGGGAAAAAATGCAGACCAATTAATGTAATGATTATTGGTAATAGACCAATGGAAACAATCTTGTCCTTATACTTCAGTATATTGCTCATAAGTTTTTACAAAGATATATAAGTATTATATATCAATACTAACAAAATTTGATATATTATTGTTCAGTCTTAAAGTGTAAATGTTTCTCAGCATGATATGAGGAACGTACAAGAGGACCACTTTCGACTGTCGCAAATCCTTTCTTTTCACCGGTAATTTTGTATTTTTCAAATTGTTGCGGTGTTATGTATTCTGCTACGGGATAATGCTTGTGGCTTGGCTGGAGGTATTGTCCTATCGTCAGAATTTTACATCCACATTCCAGTAGGTCGTCCATAGCCTCTTCAACTTCTTCTATGGTTTCTCCCAAACCAACCATTATGCCGGATTTCGCTGTGATGCCGCTTTCCGCTATCTGGCGTATGACTTGAAGGCTGGTTTCATACTTGGCGACACTTCTTACCATAGGACTAATTCGTCTTACTGTTTCCATATTATGCGATAATATATCAGGCTTTGTTTCAATAACCATGTTAATCAGTTCTTTTCTACCCTGAAAGTCAGGAATCAGAGCTTCTATTGTTGTGTCCGGATTTATCTCTTTTATTTTTCTTAATGTATCCGACCAATGAGATGCTCCAAGATCGGGAAGGTCATCACGGTCAACTGATGTTATTACTGCATGATTGAGTTTCATGAGACGTATTGATTCGGCCACACTCACAGGTTCATTACTGTCAAGTGGAAGAGGCTTTCCTGTACATGTATTGCAGAATTTGCATGAGCGTGTACATATGGCTCCGCCAATCATAAACGTGGCTGTTCCTTTACCCCAACATTCTCCCATATTGGGACAACGTCCACTGCTGCAGATTGTGTGAAGTTTGTGTGTATCTACAATTTTTTTTGTTTCTGCATATCTCGCATTTGCTCCTATGCTTATTTTTAGCCATTCTGGCTTTCTTACGTGTTCCATAGTATCGTTTTGTTTATTAAAAAATGAGGATGTATCAGATTTGTCGAATAGTTGTCCGAACTTTATAACTTATTTAAGCTTTATAGCTCTTGATACTTTTCTTAGATCTTAATACATCCTCATTTGATTATTAAATAATTATATTACAATTAATTTAATGAGACTATCGGTTAAATTACAGATTGTTAATGAAAAATTCGCTTACCCTTGTCATCAGATGATTGCGTGTATTACCTCCGAATATACTGTGATTTCGGTTTGTGTATACTTGCATGTCAAACTGTATACCAGCCTGTACAAGTGCTTCTGAATATTCTGCACAATTCTGATAGTGCACATTGTCATCGGCTGTACCATGAATAAGCAGTAGATTTCCTTTAAGGTTGGCTGCACGGCTTATTGCAGACCCTGCTTCATATCCTTCGGCATTTTCTTTTGGAGTACGCATATATCTTTCTGTATATACTGTATCATAATATTTCCAGCATGAAGGAGCTGCAATGGCTACACCGGCCTTAAATGCGCCTGTTCCGTCGCTCATAGACATAAGTGTATTGTAACCTCCGAAACTCCATCCCCAAATACCGATTCTGCTTCCGTCAATGTATGGTAGGGTGCTCAGATAGTGGGCTGTTTCAACCTGGTCTTCCGATTCTTTTACTCCAAGATACATGTATGTACATTTTTCGAATGCAGCTCCTCGTCCGCCTGTACCTCTTCCGTCTACGCAAACCATAATATAACCTTTGTCGCACATATATGCTTCGAACATACCACCGTCACCAAAACTTCCTATGCCCCATTTATCAAGTACTTGTTGTGAGCCAGGACCGCTATACTGATGTAAAATAACTGGATATTTTTTGTCTGGATTGAAGTTTACTGGCTTCATTATCCAGCCGTTCAATTCTACTCCTTGTCTTGTCTTGAAAGTAAAGAATTCCTTTTGCGGCATGTTAATGTTTTTGGTTTTGGAAACAAGTTCTTTATTATCAAGCAATGTTACCATTTCCTTTCCCTTGCTGTTATTTAGGGTTATAAGGGTTGGAGTATGCATGTTGGAGAATGTATTTATATAGTATGCCAGGTTTTTACTGAAGATGGCATCGTTTGTACCTGTTCTTGTAGAAAGTTTTGTAACTTCTCCTTTTCTGTTTACTTTAAAAATAGCAGTACGCAGTGGACTGTTGTCATAACCTCTATAGAAGAACTCATTTGTTTTTTCGTTCCATCCAAGGAAATCAGTTACTTCGTACTCTCCTTTGGTAATTTGTCTTACTTGGTTACCTCCTATAGTGTATAGATATAAATGATTGAATCCGTCTTTTTCACTCATCATAACTATATTTTCAGGATAGAAAGCTATATCTGAATAAGCCTGTTCTTTGATATACTGTTCTGCTTCATCCCTTATTGTAAGCTTGCAAATGCCACTTCTCGGATTTGCCATGTACATGTCAAATCTGTTTTGATGACGGTTGAGTGTCATTATAGCAAGTTTTTCCGGATCTGAAGTAAATTTGATTCGTGGAATATATCCGTCCTTATCAAGTGGAAGGTCTATTTTTCTTGTTACTCTGCTTTTAATATCAAAACTATGTACTGTAACACTAGAGTTTACTTCACCAGCTTTAGGATATTTATATTCATATGCACCTGGATAGTATTCGTATTGTTTCATTTCGGGTGCCATTCCCTTATACCATGGAAATGAGAACTGTTTTACCTGAGTCTCGTCGAAGCGTACATAAGCAATCATTTTACTGTCTGCGCTGAAGTCAAATGCACGGTTAAAAGAAAATTCTTCTTCGTATACCCAGTCTGGAATTCCGTTAAGTACTTTATTGAATTCACCGTCTGTTGTTACTTGAGACTCACTGTTTCCAAACAGAAGTTTCACAAGGTAGATATTGTTGTTTCTAACGAATGCTATCTGATGACCGTCTGGTGAGAATAAAGGAACCTGCTGTGGACCGTTGTTTGACAATGGTTCCATTTTGTTGTTCTTTACATTATAAATATAATATACGGCAGTAAAAGAACGTCTGTATATAGGTTTTGTTTCTGTTTGTATAAGTATCAGTTTCTCATCAGGTGACATGATATAGTCATCAAACGATTTGATATTACAGTCGCGTGCTTTTGTTACATCAAATACAGTGCCTACTTCTTCTCCTGTTTTGAATGAATATTTCACAATTCTTTTTTTGTCAGAACTGATTTGGGTGTAATGTTCTCCATCGAGCATAGGTCTTAATCCGTAGATATTCTGTGCCCGGAATGTACCCTGTGCCACGTCTTTAATAGTCACTTTCTGTTGTGCCTGCATACATAATACTGACACAAATAATAGTAGCAGTGTAAATAATTTTTTCATAATTAAGGTAGTATTTTGAATATTATAATATTAATTTATAGCCATTTGTAATCACTTTTCATTACTTCCTGTGATATCCTTATTTTTATCTTCTGTATCTTCTATAATATTTTTCTCATTATCATCACCTTTCGTATTATTTTCTATTATTGTATTTTCATCATTGTCTTTATTCGGTGTTTTTTCTTTGGTTTCATCTTTGTCTTTTATACCGAATAACCATCTGAAGAATCTGACGAAAATATTTCTCTTTTTAACCTTCTGCTTAGTTTCAGTTATATTATCTTTTGAATCTACTTTTACAGAATCAGACTGGATACTTTCATCTTTAGTATTCAAAGAATCTTTTAGGACAATTCCTTTAGAGGCAGTAGAGTCAATTCCTGCTCGTGATTTATTATCGACAATGCTGTCTGTAATTACTTTATCATATTGAATACTGTCTTTATTTATTCTATTCGATAAACTATCTGTATTTATACTGTCATTCAATATTCCTTCTTTTCTTAAACTGTCAGTTCTGATAGAGTCGTTAATAAGTTTCAGACTGTCAGGCTTGATTTTTAATGAATCTTTTGCTGGCAGTTGAGGTTTAGGTATAGGAATCTTGAACGCAATAGGAACTGAGTACTTGCATCTTACTGTTATGCCATAATCTGATGCAGGAGTCCACCTTGGCATTTCTTCAATAAGTTTATAAGCAATTGTATCGAGTTCTGGGTTAAGTCGTCGCATTACTTTTGTATTTGTTATTTCACCGTTTTTTTCTACAACGAACTGCATTACCACTACACCTTCTATTTTGGCTTTTTTAGCCTTTTCGGGATATTTCAGATTTCGGTCGATATATCTCTTGAAGTTTTTCATTCCGCCAGGAAATTCAGGCATTTTTTCTACGCTTGAATAAATTTTATTACCGTTTTTGGCTTGCATTTTTATTGTGAAAGCTTCATTGGGATTAATCAGAAATCTGCTTATATTCATGTTAAGATTCTCCATGCCGTCTGCACGGATTATAATGTTATGATTATAATCAGCATCTATTTTAAATAATCCTATCTCATCTGTAAGAGTTCTTCTTCCTGTTCCTTGAATACTTACTATTGCACCTTCTATAGGCTCATTCTGCTCATTAGTGACTATTCCTTCGATAGAAAATGTAGCATTATTCTGTTTGAAACTCAGCAACTCTTCTCTCGTATCTATTTTAAATGTCGCATTTGTATTCGATTCATCAAGTGTAAATGTTTCTACCGGTTCTTTGGGTTCATTGTTTAAATAAATATTAGCGTTTCTTTTATATGTATCAGGAATTTCATATTCAAAACTTATCACTCCACAAGTGTCTGGCCTATATTCTTCGCTTCTTCCAAGTATCTTTAAAAATACGTTTTTTTGAGGTTCGCCTAAGGAGTTTCTTACAGTTATCTTGAATGTTGTTTTAATATTTTCGCTAATACTAAAGCTGTTTGCAGAGTAATTTATTGTTCCATTGGCATTCTGAATATAAAAAGCTGCCATTAATAGGAAAATATACAAGTTAAGTTTGCTTAATAGTTTCATACGTATATATGTTGACAAAAAAATAGCTTTACATTTGTTTTACCAAATGCAAAGCTAATAGTATTCTGTCTGATAAGTATAAGATGAATTGTTAATAATAATAAATCTTAATCCTATATAGCCATTATTTTACTTTTTTTGATGTGAGGCGTATATGTTTTCTTACAGATTTCAGCTTTTCGGATACATGCTTGTGGCTTAATTGTATCTGACGGCGGTATACTATACAGGTTGTAATGAAATAAATGCCTGTATGAATCCACAATGCTCTGAATTCTGGCATTACATCATATAGACTTGCTCCCATACTGTTTATTCTTACAAATCCGTTTATACCGAAAGTAGAAGGGAATATCCAAGATATTACTTTCCAGAATTCCGGTACAGCTGCTCCTGGCCATGATATTCCAGATATAAACAATAGAGGGACAGAAGTAAATACATATATCATCATACATGACTCACGGTGATGTATGAATATAGAACATGTCATGGCAAAGAATATACAGGCAAGTATATATGGCAAAACAAACAGTAATAGGGTGGTAGGTTGTGCTACCTGTACAAGACTGAAAAGTTTTGGTACAGCCAAAAGTATATATGCCGATACTGCGGCATAAATCATAAGATATGCAAATGATTTACCGAGTACAATACGAAGTGTCCCATTGTATTTTCTGCTAAGTGGAACAAGGTCCTGGAACCGATTTGTTTCTCTTGCTGTTCCAGCCGATAATCCTATACCCAATAATAGAGTCTGTTGGATAATAAGAATAAGTACCGCTGGAATAAGAAAACTTGCAAAACCATCTTGTGGATTGAATAAAGAAACTTCTTCATATTCTATAGGGGCTACACCTATTTCATCTTGTCGGTTGGTAGTGTTTCCCATTCTTTCTATCTTTATTTTCTTGTTCATTTCCAATGATACATTTGTAGTGGCCATAAGAAGCGACTTATAATATAATAACCCGCTCATGTCACTATATATTGTCACTTTTGTCTGTTTGCCTTCCGACAATTCCTCTGTGAATTCTTCCGGTATATATATTATGCCATATACTCTTGTTTCTTCTATAAGATTTTGAGCTTCTTCCATGTCGGCACAATACGACTGAATTTTTACGTCTGGTGTAGCATCGACCATTCTCAGAAATTCTCTACTCATACTCGAACGGTTATTGTCGACTACGGCAATAGGAACATCTCTTACTACCTCCTGGGTATATATAAAGGCATATACAAGAGGATAGGCAAGTGGCACAAGTATAAAGAAAATCAATACTCCCTGATCTTTGAATACAGATTTCAGCTCTTTAGCACATATATGGAATAAACTGCTGAATCCCAAACGTATAATATTGTAAAAAGATTGATGTTTCATCTTATATTGTAATTCATCTAATAAATAGTTTATACAACAATTTTAAGCAACCGTTTATCAAACATGAATATTTGTATAGAACAATTTATATTATCATAACTATACAAATATTGTTCAATATAGCAGCTTATTGTTTATTATGTCCTAACTTCAATTCAGTTATATGTTAAGGCAGGTATGTATAATTTTCCATAATTTTTCTTATCTTCTTTAAAACAAAGAATGGTAGCAATAAAAACAACAGTAATGCTACAACTGAATGCCAAGCATAAATTATAGGGTAACCATTTAGTGCCTGATTGACATATAGCAGAAAATAATGTCTTAACGGAAACAGGTTACTAAGTGCCTGAAGGGTGGGATGCATTGCCATTACTGGAAAGGTAAATCCTGAAATAGAGAAAGATAATACCCCCCAAAGTGATGCTGCACTTAGAGCCAATCTTAAAGAACCAAACAATCCGTAAAAAAATATACCTATAGACTGTGATGCTAATACTAATAATAATCCGGCCAATATCATAGGTATAATTCCACTATGACATGGAAAGTGCAGATATCCGTATAGATAGATATTATGGAAAGTTGCTATTATGAAAAAAACTATTGTCTGAGGAATAATTTTACCTAAAATAGCTGTTGTTATGGAATTGTTGGCAAGTCTCATTAATTCTTTTCCTGAGTTGTCCTTCAGCTCTGTGCCTAAAGTATATGCAGTAGTCAAGAATATCAATAGCATAAGAACACCAGGAAACAATGTATTACATAAATACACCGAATAATTTAACCATGGATTGTTTATTGCATGTGATTCTATTACTATAGGCTGAAGAAATCCCATAGCCTGGTCTTCATTGGCTCCCTTAGCATAGAGTGTTGCTCTTCCAACTGCACCGGATGCGAGTTCCGACATGGTTCTCATATCTCTATAAATAAGTGAGCCTGCAATTAAATAAGAATAATTAGCATAAAATGAGACCTTAGGCTGCCGGCTTGCAAGAGTGGCCTCTGTCGTCCCTTCTGGTATATAGTAGAAAGCATATATTTCTCCTTTCTGTATAGCATTTCTGGCTTCTGAAACACTGTTGTAATGGGCAACGATTTCTGTTTGCTGGAAAGCATCCAAATTGCGGATAATATTTCTGGTGGTCGAAGTATTGTCGAGGTCCACCACTCCTGCAGGCAAGTTTGTAGGCAGTCCGTTACTCATCAGTGAGGAAAAGAAGAAGTAACATATAAGAGGCGCTATTATCATACAAAACAAATACATTGGTTTTGTGGCAATACGCATTACCTCTCGCCTCATTATTTTCAGTAAATTATTATTGGCGGTTATCGACATGATAATTCATAAATTTCTTGTAAACAACAAATAAATTATAAATATGAGTATGTTGTAAAAGCCTTATTTTTCTATAATGGCCGACATTCCCGGACGAAGATTCTCAACTACCTGGACTGGTCTGACTCTTACTTCAAATGTTTTCAGGTCAAACTGTCCGGTTGTTTTAGTAGCCTTCCATGCTGCATAAGTTCCAAGGTCTTTCATATAATACACCTTGAATGCAGCTTCTTTTTCAAGTGCAGGTATATATGCTTTAATTTCACCACCTACAGTAAAATCCTTAAGCATATCTTCTCTTACATTAAATGTAACCCACATTTCATCCAATTGAGCAACATTCATTATTGGCGCTCCGGTACCTACCAATTCACCCACTTTAGGGAATATTTCAGAAACTTCTCCGTCGGCCGAAGCTACAAGGAAAGTTTCATTGATATAAGACGAAACTTCTGCTACAGCTCCTTTGGCTCTGTTTACCTGTGCTGCTGCCATTGCTTTATCTTCAGCCTGTGCTCCATTTTTTGCCATAGTATATTGTGCGTTGGCTGCACGTTCTGTTGCTTTCATTGCATCGTATTGTGCTTTTGCTTCATCTCTTTTCTGGGCAGACATTACTCCTTGCTCATACAGGCTGTTTACTCTATTATACGATTTTTCTGCTATTTCCAAGCCTGCCTTTGCTTTTTGCCACATTTCAAAAGCTGCTTGCAATTGTTCTGAACGTGTTCCTTTGTTGGCTTTCTGATTCATTGCCATAGCTGCTTCTTCTGCAGCCTGAGCTTGTGATAACTTTGCCATCACGTCCGGAGCCTCAAGTATTGCAAGTGTGTCACCTGCTTTTACTTTATCTCCTTCTGTTACAAAATATTTTAATATTCGTCCAGGTACTTTGCTTGATACTCTATATTCTGTGGCTTCAGCCTGACCTTGAATTATTTCCGGTCCCTTTCCTAAAGTAAAGAAACCTATTACACTAACAATTACAATTACTGCTAATAGTGTGATGAATGCCAGCAAAACATTGCTGTGTTGTGATTTATCAGCCATATCTTTATTTATTTTATACGTGTACTTAATAATAATTATCTATAATATTTTGCTTTCTGTCTTATGTCAAAGCTGTTATTTTGATGTTAGTATACCCATTGATTTATTTAGATATATTTCACTCATTTTCATATCTATCTGGGCATCAATTTTTCCCGACTGTGCAGATAGCCAAGCTGTTTGTGCTTCGAGTACGTTGCTTGTAGGAATTACACCTTCTTTGAATCCTAACTTTGCATATTTAAGATTTTCTTCAGCTTTTTCCATATTCTGCTCTGCGGCATGCAACTGCTTGGTAGCTTCGTTTACCTTATATGATGCTTGAGTAACCTGTAATTCAACTTTTTCTTTAACATCTTCCAATTGATATTTTGCTATATTTGCTTCAGCTTTTGCAGCTTTTACTTTATAGACACCTTCTCCCCAATGGAATACAGGAATTTTTAGAATAACTCCTGCTGCCCATAATCCTCTGAATTTGTTTTCGAAGCCGTTTACCAGAGAAGGATTAGTAACCAAATAATTGGCAGTAAAAGCGAGGCTTGGCAAAAATTCAGAACGTACAACATTAACTTTCTGACGATATATTTCAGTCGCAAGTTCAAGGCTCTTTAACTCATGACGATTGGCTAATGCTGTGCTTACATTACTTTCAGTATATGTATTTGGCAGTGAAAGGTTTTCCATTTCTTCATCAGCCAGTTTAATATCTGTATCTAAAGGAAGACCACACAATTGGCACAAAACCATTTTAGATAAACTGAGTCCGTTTTCTACTTTTGTAAGTGTAACTTCTGCTTCATTTACTTTTACTTTAACACTAAGTCCGTCGGCTTTTGTAGCTACACCTTCAGCTATCATTTTTTCTACATCAGAGTCAAGACTTTTCAGCAACTCAAGATAACTTTCAGCGAGATTCTTTTTGTTTACCAAAGATATAATCTGCCAATAAGCCTGGTCTGTGTTTAGAATTAATTCCTGAATACTTGTTTCGTGTTGTGATTCTGCCAGTTGTTCTGCATATTTGGTAATTTTGTTGTATGCAATGATTTTACCACCCATAAAAAGCGGCTGTGTAAGTGTTGCTGCTCCGGCAAACATATTTCTTGTATCGGTCCTGAACGCATCCACAATTCCTTGTCCAACACCGTTAAGTCCGGTAGCCAGTCCCGGAATCATACCTTCCAATGGCTTGAGAATGCTGGCAAGCAAAGGATTGCTTGCTGCCAACTGTTGCAATTGTTGTTGCAACTGAGCACTGGTAGCAGTACCAATATTACTGATAGTGTTTTTTTGCTCGTCGCTGAGCAGAGAGATTTCTTTTTGGGTACGCATGTAAGTTCCCATAATATCAAATTTGGGAAGATAATTTGTAAAAGCAGCTTTTTTCTGATAATGAGCTGCATTGATCTTTTCTTCTGCCATGCGCAGCTCCTTGTTGTTCTTTAAGGCAAGGTTTCTGCAGCTGTCAATCGACAGTACCCGTTGGCCGAATCCGTTCACTGTCAGTCCGGCCAATAGGATTAGACTTATAAATCTTTTCATAACCATTGGATTGTTTATTGTTTGGTTGTTTATGCAACATTGCAAATTTAAACATAATAACAATAAAACAAAGTCTTTTGTTGAAAAGATTGCAAAGTTTTTTTAGAATTTTGCAGTCTTAGGCTTAAACGATATTGAATTACTGATAACTTGTATTCCTTTTGTCATTCTTGTAGTAGTGTTATCAGATTCTCCGGTTGATGGGAAACTTCCGCTTTCCATTCTCTTAAGTATAGGAATCATAAGTGAATCCTGCGCACTTCCAAGTTCACCAAGTGTACCACCTAGATTTTCTGATACGTTGAAATCTGGTTGTAGTCCATTCTCAAAGTAATCACTGAAATCTTTTGAATTACTGAGTCGGCTTGTTGTAAGCCAAAATTCAATCATTGGTGCTTTTTCACTGTCGGTAAATAACTGCTGGGCAAGATTCTTGCCGTAGGTGGCTGTTCCTACCTGCAACAACCTTTCGTTAAGATAAGGTTTTAGACAATTGATGACTATTTCTGAGGCTGAAGCTGTATTTCCTGATGTAATTATATACAGGTTATCGTAGCTCAACGGTTTGCCACCAACAAGAAGGGCTGATTCGAAATTAAGGACCTCAGTCTTATTGATTTTGTCGTTGTATGTCATTTTCAGGAAAGGTTGTCCTATAGCTTCCTGAGGAGCTATATTAGTAGACAGTAACTGTGAAATGTTTACATAGCCTCCAGGATTATATCTTAAATCAAGTATGATATCATTGAACTGTTGTCCTGCCAGTTGACTGAAGAGATCTTTAAGCTCCTGTGAATCATCACCAAACTCATTATACATTATATAAGCAGCTTTTCTACTTCCTTGAGAAATAATTTGCCATTTATATAAATTCTTGATTTCCACTAATCTTGGAGCTGGCATTTGAACAGTTTTCAGAGTATCAAATCCAGTACCGTTATAATTTCCCATGGTGAAATTATATGCTTGTGAAGGAGAACCAATATAAAGATCATAATCTGTACTGTTTATCTTCTTGTTATTGGCTGCAATAATCCAGTCACCTCTTTTAAGTCCAGCTTCCGATGCCGGAGAATTTTCCTGGGTATATAGAACTCTTATACCGTATGAACCGTCTTCAATTCTTACCAAAGCTCCTTCGAAACCAAATGTAGGTACAGAAGATATGGCTTTCGAAGAATAAACAGAGTCAATATGTGAGAAAGTGGTACCGTCCTTTTTGTCTTGTGAAGACGCTAATGTGTTGATCAGACTACTGGGTTCTGTAAAGAAATTGACTCCACTCTCTTCTGGCAAATCCTGATAGAACAGGTAATTCTGCTGCATAGTCTCATACATCCATGTTTGTGTAGAAATCAATGCATAGTATTCTCCAGAGCGGTCAACTCCGCACGCTCCCAATAATCCGGCAGCTATAATACTGCCGGCTACTTTTAATATAGTTCTACTTCTCATAATCAGCACACTTAGTACGTAAAAACGCTTGACTTAAAAATTAAAGTATAAGTTGTATACAGTTTGGTGTATGTTTTATACAAACAGATTGTTTTACAGTTTCTCTCATTAAAGAAAACTTGTTTATTTCAGCCCGAAACTTCCTTGTCCAATCATATTTCCATCGGCAAAGATATATACATTATAAGTACCTGACGGCAAGAATTCCTCTACATCCCAGTAAACAGTAACTGTTTGTTCTTCTCCTGTATATTCAATATACTTCTTAATAGAGTAACTGATATTTCTGTTTTCGTAAGCAAAAGTATTACTGTCGCTTTTAGTAAGTATTTCATTGTCTGGTTTAGCTATTCTTACATACAATGTCTTGTTACCGGTTTCGGCTGTTATATTTTTTACGATAGTAAACGAAATTGCCAGTTTTTTAGCGTCTTTAGCCTTTTTAGCAGTTTTACCTCTTTTATTTAATGGGTTAGTAGTAATATTTGTTGCATCAAGTTGTGATGCTAAAGTTACTTTCTTATTTAGAGATTCCTTTTCTTTTGACAAGCTGCTTATCTGTCTTGTTGCTGCGGAATATTTGTTTTTTACTTCTTTGTTTTCCTCTTTAAGCGCTTCGTTAAGTTTATTGAGTGAGTCTATCTGGATAACGTATGTTCTTAAAACTGCTCTTACTGTCTTAAGTTCCTTTTTAAGACGCATAATTTCAGCTGCATTACTGGTTTTTACTTGTCGAAGTTCTTCCAATAATCTTTGAGTTTTTAATTTCTCACTTTCCAGTTTTTCTCTTAAAGAATCATTGTTGATTTGAATCTGTAGTTCATCATACTGAGTCGCGAATGTACTATATTCGTTTTCCATTTCCTCTTTTTCAATAGCGAAAAGTTCGGACATCTCTTTGTTCTGTTGCATTTGGTTAATACCAAAGAATGCAGCTCCCAAAGCAATAATTACAAGTACAATAATAGCAATAACAAGTGATTTATTTTTTTCCATGGTTTATTATAATTGAAAAAACAGCTACAAAAATACAATAAATATATCAAGTGCCTATCGTTTCTGTCTTAAAAAACACTATTTATAATTATCAAATTCTTTTTTAGTCATTTTTTTCCATTCTGTAAAGACATAATTGGGAAATATTTTTTTTGAATAATTTTTTATCCATGAATTTAAAAAGTCTATACATTGTGTATAATGTTCATATTTTTTATAGTGATATACTATTATTCTTCGTTGTGGAGTGTTTATGTCTTTTGCATCATAATATTGACCTGGAATAATACAATATATAAAAGTACCATTATCTTTATGGAAAGAGGTACTACAATATTTCAAGTTAATAACATCTTTAACGAATACATTATAAACATCAGCATTATTATATACACATATAACCGAATTTTTTCCCGAATTAGAATTCTTTATTGGGCCTGTCATTATTGCACAATTAAGTATTTCTTTATTATTTATATAATTCAGTACACCAATAGTGAAGCTGTCTCCTTCTATACTGATGTTTTTTATGTTGCTGTTAATAATAGTACCATTGTTTTCAAATACCATGCCGCCTATTATAGGATTTTGGCAAGAGCCCAGAATCTTTATATTGTCAATTTTGCATTTATTTATAAAGCCATAATTGTTTCCAACCATAGAAGCAAAATTCATATTCTCATGAATTGTTGTAATATCAAAGCTTATATTGTTTATACTCAAATCTTCAACTATACCTTCGTTTCCAATTGTATTGAATAATGAGTAGTAATTTACTTTTTCGTCTGTATTAAAATATAAGCCATTTAAAGTTTTTCCATTTCCTTTGAAAATGTCATTAAATCCATTGGCGTTTTTTTCATTTACTATCCCTATCTGTTTTATCTGTTTGCATTCTTCTTTTGTAAAATCTAAATCAGAGTATAGATTATAAACTTTCTTTCCGTCTTCTATATTGTAAAATTCAAATAGTTTTCTGTTTTTATATTCATAACCATTTATTAGATTGGTAAAAGCAATGAAATCCTCTGTTGTGTAAATACCATTTTCTTGTGATTTCTTTATTTTGATATTGTATTGAACGCCTTTTTTAAATGTTGTTTCTTGGATATTTTCATTATAAATATCGTCGCTGTCAATATAATTAAGTCTGAATTTTACTGTCATGGAAATATCTGAAGGAACAATAAATTCATATATTCCATTATCATTTGTTTCGGCAGACAGATTGTTTGAATCTGTTTGTTCATATTCAAATTCTCCTGTCGAAGTATTCAGCTTTGTTATTTTGTATGGTATATTTAAATTTATATTTTTTAGTCTATTATTTATTCTACTATCAACGTAAAAACATATTTTTGAAAATAAATGTTTGAATTTCAGTTCTATAATATTTGTTCTTTTTATATTCTCATGGCAATATAAGATATCATTTAATTCGCCTTTTTCAGAGTATAGATATTCTTGAATATTTTCCGGATTATTGATCTTAGGATAAAATACACATAATTCAGCATTGTCATAATAGTTATTCCATTTGTAATTTTCAATTCCATCCCATTTATTTCCATTTAATGTAAGTGTTTCATTGTTTAGTTCGATTCCTCCATTACTGAATATTGAAATTTCACTTCTATCTGGTATAGAGTTTGTATAGGTATTTCTTGATGCCTCTTTACATGAAAATTCTGTGATTGATTTGCCTGTTATACTTATATTATTTTCTTGATAATTATAGTATTCCTTGAAATCATTTTTATTACAGGAATTTATTAATAATGAAAAAACTAATGACATTATCGTTTCTGGTACGTGCTTAAAATATAAATTTCTCATAATTGTAAGTTTATAAATTATCGTTCTTATAATATTATAACTTTATAAACGTTGAGATTGTACCTGAATCTTTGGATTTTTTTCTAAAATTCTATTGATGCTATATATAAAAGATATTTTGATAAGTAGATATGAATATTATATGCTCATGTTAGTGCTTATATAAACTTTTATTGCAGAATAAAAAAAACGCTGCCATACCTTCACAGGCGGGCAGCGCAAGCTACAATACAAAATACAAATACAACTAAACGAGATATTTAATTTTATTATAATCAGAAAAACGATTTTTGTTATACACCATTATACTATGCCTTGAGCCATCATTGCATGAGCAACTTTCATGAATCCGGCAATGTTGGCACCTTTCACATAATTGATATAACCGTCAGGTTCAGTACCATATTTCACGCACTGTTCGTGTATATTGTGCATGATATGGTGCAATTTTTCATCAACTTCTTCTGCACTCCAGCTTAGGTGCATTGCATTCTGGCTCATTTCAAGTCCAGAAGTAGCTACACCACCTGCATTAACAGCTTTTCCAGGAGCATACATTATCTTATTTTCAATGAAAGCATCAATAGCTTCAGGTGTACAACCCATATTTGAAATTTCTCCGACGCAAAGTACGGAATTTTTTATCAAATTTCCAGCATCTTCGCCATTTAATTCATTCTGAGTTGCACAAGGAAGTGCAATATCTACTTTAACTTCCCATGGACGGCGGTTTGCGATAAACTGTGAATTTGGATATTTTTCAGCGTAAGGAGCCACAATGTCATTACCAGAAGCACGAAGTTCAAGCATATAGTCAATCTTGTCGCCGCTTATACCGTCAGGATCGTAGATATATCCGTCAGGACCAGAAATAGTAACAACCTTGGCACCCAACTGAGTTGCTTTTGTTGCAGCACCCCAAGCTACATTTCCGAAACCGGAAATGGCTACAGTCTTACCTTTTATATCAATACCTTTCTTGTCGAGCATGTGCTTAACAAAATACAATCCTCCGAAACCGGTTGCCTCAGGACGAATAAGTGAACCACCGAATTCAAGTCCTTTACCTGTGAATGTTCCAGTAAATTCATGAGTAAGTTTCTTGTACATACCAAACATATAACCAACTTCACGGCCACCTACACCTATATCACCTGCCGGTACATCTGTATCAGGACCTACATGACGCCACAACTCAAGCATAAACGCCTGGCAGAATCTCATGATTTCACCTTCACTCTTACCGCGTGGAGAGAAGTCTGAACCACCTTTACCTCCACCCATAGGCAATGTAGTAAGTGCATTTTTGAATGTTTGTTCAAATCCTAAGAATTTGAGGATAGACAAGTTTACAGATGCATGGAATCTTATACCACCCTTGTAAGGGCCGATTGCATTGTTAAACTGCACACGGTAACCGAGGTTAACCTGTACTTTACCCTTATCGTCTACCCAAGGTACACGGAAAGTAATGATACGGTCCGGTTCTACAAGTCTTTCGATAAGCGATACTTTCTCAAATTCTGGATGCTGGTTATATACGTCTTCAATAGATAGCAATACTTCTTTTACTGCCTGCAAGTATTCAGATTCACCTGGATGTTTAGCTTCAAGAGAAGCCATTATTTGATTGATATTCATAATTGAAAAATTTTTAAGGTCTGACAATTTGAAATGTTTTTCTATTTGCAAAGTTAGATGATTAAATGAAATATGCAAGAAAATTCAAAGAAAAAACATTTAAATATTGATAAAAAGTTATTTTGCACAAAACGTAAGGACATACCTTATTTTTGTATTTTTCTTATGTTTTAATTGCATAAATCAATCTAAATGCCGATTTTTGTTAGAAAATTAAAGTCAAATACATAAACCTATGCTCAGTAAGTTAAAGTTAAATCAGCTCTATTTTAAGGATACGCAGTTCGCCAATCTTATGACAAAGCGAATTTTCAACGTATTGCTTATAGCCAATCCGTATGATGCCTTCATGCTTGAAGACGACGGACGAATAGACGAAAAGATATTCAACGAGTATATGAATCTGAGTCTTCGCTATCCTCCTCGTTTTACGCAAGTGTCTACTGCCGAAGAAACATGGAAGCAACTCAATATAACCAAGTTCGATTTGGCAATATGTATGCCCGGTTCCGACAACAGTGATACTTTTGATATAGCCCGTGAAATAAAGCAGAAATATCCTACACTTCCATTGGTCGTACTTACTCCTTTTTCCCACGGTATAAAGGAAAGAATGGAACACGAGGACTTAAGTATATTCGAATATGTGTTCTGCTGGCTTGGTAATACCGATCTTCTTGTATCTATAATAAAGCTTATAGAAGACAAGATGAATCTCGAACATGATATAAAAGAAGTTGGAGTCCAGATGATTATGCTTGTAGAAGATTCCATACGCTTCTATTCGTCTGTCTTGCCCAACCTTTACAAGTTTGTGCTCAAACAAAGTCAGGAGTTTGCAACCGAAGCCCTGAACGAGCATCAGCGTACTTTACGTATGCGCGGACGTCCGAAGATTGTTCTTGCCCGCAGTTATGAAGAGGCAATGCAGTTGTATGATACATTCAGCAAAAATATATTAGGTATAATATCCGATGCACGCTATCCTCATGGGGGAGTAATTGACCCTTTGGCTGGCGTAAAACTTCTTAATGAAGTAAGGCGTAGAGACCCATTTATGCCACTCATATTACAATCATCCGAAGAAAGTAACCGTCAGTATGCTTCCGAGTGTGATGCAATCTTTGTCGATAAAAATTCTAAGAAGATGAATATTGACCTTCGTGAGGCTATATCAGAGAATTTCGGATTTGGTGATTTTGTTTTCATTGATCCAAGTACACACGAAGAAGTGGCCCGTGTTCATAATCTTAAGGAACTTCAGAATATTGTATTTTCTATTCCTGCAGAATCATTCCTTTATCATATAAGTCATAATCACATATCACGCTGGCTTTATTCAAGAGCAATATTTCCGGTTGCAGAGTTTCTGAAACAAGTTACATGGGAGTCGCTTCAGGATCTTGATGCCCACCGTCAGATTATCTTCGAGGCTATAGTAAAATACCGTAAGATGAAAAATCAGGGAGTGGTAGCTGTCTTCAAACGTGAGCGTTTCGACCGTTATTCTAATTTTGCAAGAATAGGCGACGGTTCATTGGGTGGAAAAGGACGTGGCTTGGCGTTTATTGACAATCTTATAAAACGTCATCCGGAATTCGATGAATTTGAAAACGCTTCCGTAGCCATTCCTAAGACGGTAGTATTGTGTACTGATATATTTGATGAGTTCATGGATACCAACCAGCTATATCAGTTGGCCTTGAGTGATGCCGAAGATGAAGTTATACTGCGTGCCTTTCTTAGAGCCAAGTTGCCCGACCGCCTTGTTGAGGACTTTTTTGCCTTTTTCGATGCTGTAAAGGCTCCTATAGCCATTCGATCGTCGAGTTTGCTCGAAGATTCACATTACCAGCCATTTGCCGGTATTTATTCAACCTATATGATACCATATTTGGAAGATAAGTACGAAATGTTGCGAATGCTGAGTGATGCCATAAAAAGTGTATATGCCTCAGTCTATTATAAAGACAGCAAGGCATATATGCAAGCCACAAGTAATGTTATAGATCAGGAAAAAATGGCTGTTATTCTTCAGGAAGTTGTAGGTACCCAGTATGGCGACCGTTATTATCCTGCAATTTCAGGAGTAGCACGTTCTATCAATTATTATCCTATAAATGATGAAATAGCAGAAGAAGGAACTGTATGTCTTGCTTTAGGTCTGGGTAAATATATAGTCGACGGAGGACTTACTTTAAGAGTCTGTCCTTATCATCCAAATCAGGTTTTGCAGACCAGTGAAATGGAAATAGCACTTCGTGAAACACAGACCCGTTTTTATGCCCTTGACTTAAAAAATACAGCCAAGGAATTTTCTCTTGATGACGGATTTAATCTTCTCAAGCTTCATGTAAAAGATGCTGAAGCAGACGGTTCTCTTAATTTTATAGCATCTACATACGATCCATACGATATGGTTATACGTGATGGAATCTATCCTGGAGGACGAAAACTCATAACATTCGCCAATATATTACAGCACGATGTGTTTCCATTGGCAAGAATACTGCAATTGTCACAAAAATACGGACAAGGTGAAATGCGCCGTCCTGTAGAAATAGAGTTTGCCGTTAATTTTAATGCAAGTACTAAGAGTGGAACATTCTATCTGTTGCAAATCCGTCCAATGGTAGATGTCAAGGCCGATCTTGAAGAAGACCTGACTCTAATCCCCGACAGTAAATTGCTTCTAAAGAGTGAAAACTCTCTTGGACATGGTATTATGGATGATATTTGCGATGTTATATATGTAAAGACCGAAGGGTATTCAGCGTCAAATAATCAGTTGATTGCTTACGAAATAGAAAAAATCAACCGTCGTTTCCTTGATGAAGGCAAACATTATGTACTGGTAGGTCCCGGCCGTTGGGGTAGTAGTGATACATGGCTTGGCATACCTGTGAAATGGCCAAATATTTCGGCAGCTCGAATAATAGTTGAGGCCGGACTCACTAATTATCGTGTAGATCCAAGTCAGGGTACACATTTCTTCCAGAATCTTACATCATTTGGAGTTGGTTATTTTACTATCAATGCATATATAAATGATGGAATATATAATCAGGAACTGCTCAATAGTATGCCTGCTGTTGAAGAGACCAAATATTTACGTTGGGTAAGATTTGATAAGCCTCTCAGCATAAAGATGGACGGAAAGAAAAAACTTGGAGTAGTGGCTTTGCCCGATTAGGATATAACCTGTTTTGATTGCTATAATATAGAATTATATAAAATAAAAGACAGGCATTTGCTTGAATCAGAAAGTAAATGTCTGTCTTTTTTATTTTTTCAATAAATTGAACAGTATATAATAGAACAAAAAAATACTTATTAATAAGTTAAATATGCGGAAATCTTAAAAAGAGGACAAAACTTGAAAGTTTAGACCTTTTATGTGTTTGAAATCATTTGTATTTTTGCCGAAATTTTTAATAACTTAAAATAGAAGAGAATTATTTATGAAAAAATCTTTATTTATTTACATGTTTGCAGCTGTATTGGCTGGAGGAGTTATAACTTCATGTAGTAATAATGATGATCCGGATGTTGTAGTTTGTCCTGTTGAAAAAACAACTTTTACAGATCTTAGCGGTCTGACTCTAACTTATAGTGGTCAGGCTATGTTGGGAAAACAGGTTGAGTTTGCTCCAGACGCAACAGATGGTACAAAAGCTGTAATAACACTTTCAGGTGCTCCATTGAATATGTCTCGTGAAAATGCGCCTGTTCCAACTACAGCCGGTGTTATTCCTGGAGAGAAAACTACAGTTATCAATGTGGATTTGGTAATTAATAATGATGAAGTCTCTTTTGAAGGTGTAGATGAGAAAGACGGTCGCAAGATTTCTTATAAAGGGAATGTAAGTAAAGGTGGAATGACACTTGATTTGACTGTTGAAATGCCTCAGAATGCATTTGCAGGTACAACATGGAATCTGGTTTCTCCAGAAAAGAATCCTATCCTTATAAAGTGGGAAGCTGATGAATTTCCTTTTTTAGGTGGGTCTTGGGATATTCAAAAAGCCTTAAATCTGATTATTGAAATGCCTCTGATTGATGACCAGAAAATAACACAGATGCTTTGTGGAATTCTTGGTGAGGTATCTTTCCTGCCTGACGGTAATATTCAGGCAAAATATAAGAACAGCCTTACAGATGCAGATTGGACAACTTCTCCATTGAATATTGCTTCATATACTGTAACATCTGATAATGAACTGGTATTATATATTAATCCTGCACAGATTATAGCAATGAATGGTGGTGCGGAAGGAAGCTCAAATACTATTACTGCTATCTTCGGAATGTTACCATCATTACAGTCAATGCTTACAGATGGTATTCCTTTGGGAGTAAGTAAAGACGAAAACGGAGTAACGTCTGTTTATTTAGAGGAAGAAGTATTGCTTCCTATTCTTCAGTCTGTTAAACCTCTGTTGAGCAATGAAGATACTATTAATATGATAATAGAAATGATTAAGGCTTCAGCTCCGGATGAATCTATGGCTAGTTATGCGGAAGTATTCTTAAAACCTATTTTAGTTGCATTCCCTAATATTATTGATACTACAGAAGATATGGAAATCGGTATCAAACTTGAACAGGTAGCTGAGTAATAATATATGATAATAAGAAAATAACGGCGATACACAAAAACTGTAACGCCGTTATTTTTTTATTATTGTTTCTCTTTTTTATTGTAGAATATAATATGTATATATCAATTCTTTTTAGAAAGAATAGCCGAATCCGAAATTCAGATAAATAGGATACATTGCGAACGAAATAGTCTTGAAGTCCTTTTTCATAATATCGTTAAGTCCCCAAGTAAGATCGGCAAAAACCTTAAGATGCTTGAAAGCTTTCCAGTCTGCACCAATCTGTATTCCGTATCCGAAATTTCTTATATCATCACTGAAATCATATTTTGCAACTGCTCCGTCAGTGAAAATAATCTTCTGTCCTGTAGGATTACCTTCTCTTAGATATCCCTCATAAACATCACCTGAGAATTCCCCGTCAATAAGGTATGAAATATATGGACCGGCTTTAATGTTCCATCTGCTGTCCAACTTATAAGTAGCCAATACGGGGATTGTAACATATGAATTCCTTACTTTTGTTTTTACTCCACCGGTCCAGTTACCAGCCAGTCTGTTACCGTCGTCTCCAATAATTTCCATGCTGTAATTTTTTACTGTAGCCTTGGTAACCATATTCTTGTTTTCCAGTCGCAGACCAATATTCAGTCCCCATTCCTTCTTTTCTCCAAACCATTTTATGGCATTACCTTCTAGTGCCACAGCAAGAGTCGGATTATATGAGTCTATGCTTCTTATTTCGGCAGGCAGGGGAAGAGGAGAGGCACCACCTATACTTACTCCTGCCTTAACTTCATATTCCCATCCATGCAGTGCTGCATTAATAAGTGTTCGGTTACTGTTTTCCTGAGCTTGGGAATACACAATGCTTGTAAAGGCGAAAAACAAGGAAAGAATATATTTTTTCATAAGAATTTTCATGTTATTTAAGTTTGTATTCAGTTGTAAATTATCTAATTCTAACCATCAACAGTTGTTGGCCATTATCATTCATTTTCGATTAATCATTCATTTTCAATTAATTATTCATAAATCAGTTCTATATTATCAACCATGAGAGTACTACCTTCTGCGCCTTTAAACAAAGCACCTTCTTTACTTGAAGCAAAGACTATACTGAAATAATATTTTCCTGCAGCCAGTTTATCATTATCAATATATTTACCATATCTGTTATAATCAAAAGGAATTTCAAATTTAGTCCATTCGTCTTTTTCCTCAGAGCTTTCCAAAAGAGCTAAAGCTATCATAGACTCATCCTCAAAATTTCTTGTCTGTAAGCTACCGTCAAGTAGTTTTCCGTTTTCAGGCAATTCATACATAATGGCATATATACTGAATTCATCCTTTTTATCTGTATAATTACCGTCTTCCAGGAATTTACTTCCTGATTTATATTTATAATATCCTGTGAGAACAAGAGGCTTCTTATCAAAAGGAACTCCAAATTTTGTAGCTTCCAGAGGTTTCGACATAGCATTCAGTACATCGAAATTACCTAAAAATAAATTGCCTGACGCAATAGGCATACCAACAAGACTTCCTAAATTACCTGTATTTCTTGTTACCATTTTTACGCAGTTTCCATCCATGCCATCTTTCGATAGTACAGTAGGGTATTCATAAGGCTTAGCTGTACTCATTGCAAGAGAAAATCCGCTATTACCGCTTCCCCATGTAACTTTGTTCCCGTCAGATTCTTCATACAGAATATGATACTTGCCAACAGTATCGGCTTTTTCGAATGTAAATGAAGTTGGTATATTGGCAGGAGTAAGAATACTGATGTCTACAGAATATGTGCGATGCCACAAGCCATCTTCCGAAGTTACCACATATCTTACCGGATTTGTAAAATCATGAACACTTCCACTTGCCGGTTCTATTGTTGCACCAGGAGTCAGTTCAAATTCCGGAGCTAAAGCAGTTATGTCAGTTCCGGGCTTTACACTTATATATATAGGATAAGCATTAATGTTCTTGTTGAATTCCATACCTACGTTGATAGTAGAATAAGCAAGAATATCCTTAGGAAGCGAACATGAAACAATATCAGCTTCGGCATTAGGAGCTTCATCTTTTATACACGAAGTAAGACTTATTGAGGCAGTTATAATAATGCATAAGCAATAAGCCAAGGTTATAAATAATCTTTTTTTCAAATTAAGTTCTTTCATAATAGTCATATTACAATATTATATAAAGTTATAAGTTGTATAAAATTCTGATGATAAAATTATAGATAAGAAATTTGCAAATTCAAGAAATTTACAAATGGTATTTACGGTGTAAATCATCCCTTATTTCTGTATTCCAGCGGACTCATTCCTACATATCTTTTAAAGTACTTGCCAAAGAAAGACATATTTGCAAAATTCAAAGAGTCGGAAATTTCCTGAATGCTAAGTTGTGTTGATTTCAATTGCGATTTGGCATCCATAATAACCATAGACGAAATAATATCTACACAAGTTTTACCTGTGGTCTGTTTTACTATGGAGCATAGATGAGCATGACTTATATTGAGCTTTTCGGCATACCAAGAAACGTTCCTGTTTTTACTGTAGTTTTGCATAACCATCTGTGTGAAATCGCAGCAAAGCTTTTCACTTTTAGGTATATTTGTTTTCTCTTCACTCTTTATTCTCTTAAATAAAATAGAAATACCTTTATGAACATCTGCAAAAAGATTAGGAGCTATGTCTATCCTCATATTATCATCAAAATACTCATACATTTTAATAAGCATGCGCATATACTCCTCCAGCATTTGTGCTCCTTCTTTCTTTAATGAAATAAGTGGATTTCCCATTGTAAGTATAATAGTCTCTACCATGTCTTTCGATCTTTCTTTCTGTTCTAGATATTTAGAGGAAAATCCTAAAAAATAAATTTTGAGATTGCCGAAAATATCATTTATTTGAAATATTGTTCCAGGAACAAGGGTAATAACATCATTTTTTTTTACCTTAACACTATTAAGATTGACCATAGCATCTACCTCTCCGTCCATACAAAGAACTATAATTTCACATTTAAGTCTTATTGGGAAATTTTTATAAAGTCCCAACAGTTCTTTGCTGATGTCGGTTCCTATCAGCCAGTCTTCCGGTAAGTCTATTTTGGGTATGTCTTTATCCATGTTATATTTATATTCTTGCTATATTTAATGATACAAATATACGCAAATTTGAAATATAGACTATTGCAAAGGTAATAAATAAACCATAAAATCTTAAAAAATAGCACAGTTATGTACATAAGTAAAGAAAAGTAAATTAAAAATAGGACAAAAATAGAAAAAACAGACCTTGTGTATAATTGCAAAATGGAGTTATTTTGCAGTCCGGAAAAGATTATAATTTATTTTTAATAATGAAAAAAACATTTTTGAATTTATTGATGGTGTTGTCTATGGGATATTTTGCAACATCATGTGTGTCCGAAGAAAAAGATTCGGTTTTAGGAAATGGAGTTGGTACATTAAGTTTAAGCGTAACCTCAGATACCAAATTCCAGTCGAGAGCTGTAAATGAATCTGAATATGAAAATACTCAAGAGTATACAGTTCAGATAATTGGAAAGGAGTCTTCAGATATAAAGAAAGAGTTCTTGTACAAAGAAGCTCCAGAGAAAATTGAGTTGGAAAACGGCTCATACTATCTAAAGGCATTCTACGGAGAAGAGTCTAATGCTTCTCAGGATAAGTTTTATGTAGAAGGAATTTCATCATTTAATATTGATGGTAATGATACTTCTGTAAGTGTCACTTGCGCGCCTACCTGTGCAAAAGTCATAGCAAGTTTTGCAAGCGATATGTCGGAATATTTTTCAGATTATTCTGTAATGTATACTACAAAAGCTTTAAAAGCTGAGTCTCAAACTGTTTTATGGACTAAAGATAATAAGAATCCTTGGTATCTAAAGGTAGATAATTCTGGTGAAGATGTTGAGGCTGTAATTAACTTTACAAGGAAGTCAGATGGAAAATCATCTTCAGTAACAAAGACATACAATATGGCTCCAGGTAAAGCATGGACTTTAAATGTTAAGCCTTCGGTTGAAGACGGTAATTTGGGTATATCAATCACTATTAACGAATCTACAGAAGATGAGGTAATTGATATAATTGTTCCTTCAGATTGGATTTAATAATCAAATAAATTTAGAAAATAATAAGATGAAACTATTTAATATATTCTCTTTAGGTGTATTAATGGCTTGCACCTTTTCATCATGTGAGATGAAAAAAGAATTGACATCTGGTTGGGAAGAATCTTTCGAAATGGGGGCTTTAGAACTTGATGTAACAGTAAAACAGCCAGTGTCAAACAGTAGAGCAGAATCTAATGTTCCTACAAATGATTTTCCTGTAGTTATTCAAGGTACAAGTGAAGGTATAGAAGATGTAAAGAAGGAGTATAATACTGTAGATGAAGTACCGGAAACAATTCAGGTTCCAGTTGGTAATTATAATGTATCTTCTCATACTCCAGGGGAATTACAGAAGAAAATGGATGCTCCGTATTATGCCGGAAATACTGACATTATTGTAACTAAAGATATTGAGACTGTAGCAAATGTAGTATGTAAAATGGCTAACAGTAGAATACAGATTAATTATGGTGATGAGTTTAAAGCGGCTTTTAAATCATGGGTGATTACTGTTGATGACGGTTCAAGTGCTGCTTTGTCATTTACTAATGAAGACGAAAATCCGGCACCTGTTTATTGGTTGTTTGACGAAAATGTTAAATCTATTACTGTAAATATTACAGCTACTACAATGAATGGAAATACAGTTAAAGACAGACGTGTGTTTACCAAGAGCGATGCTTCTGAAAATTATGAAGATGTAGGTGACTCATTTACTGGCGGTGATGCAATTGAAATAAATATGGGTGTTACAGAATCGTCGACAGGTAATGTTACTGGTATTACCATTAAAGCTAATATTACTTTTGAAGATCATGAAGATACAGTAGAAATTCCGGCAACAGGTGATGAGGAAAATCCTAATCCAGATCCTACACCAGAAGAAGGAGAAGTTACATTACAGTTGCCTGAAGATGTAACATATTCAATCAGTGCCGGTAATGCTCCTGCAAGTGCTGATGCATATATCGCTTCAGAAGCAGGTCTTGATAAGATTATTGTTACTATAGTAGCCGGCAATGATGCTTTCCAGGCTATATTGGTAGATTTGACAATGGACGGTCAAAGCTTCTTGTCGGAAAATGGTGGAGTCGATCTTATAGATAATAGTGATTTCGGAAATCTTGTTGCTACAGTAGACTCACAGGCTCCAACAGACGGATGTAAAGAATATACTTTCCCTATAGGTGCTTTCTTTACATTCTTGGATATGACAGGTGCAACTGATCCGGGAAAATCTCATGAATTCCACATTACAGTAACAGATAAGGAAGGTAATGAAAAAACAGGTGTATTTAAGGTTACAATAAATGAATAAGAATAAACGGATAATTATGAATAAATATATAATATTATTTTTTATTGGGATTCTTTCCGTCATTTCTTCATGTCAGAAGAATGATATAGAAGACAATATAGGATATCTTCGCATTGATGTAGAATCAAATTCTTATGTTGATGTAAGTAGTAGGATTATTGAAGAATATAATCCCAAACAATTAGCTGTAAAAATCAAAAACAGTAAAGGAGAAACTGTAAAAAGTGTAGATGATTATAGTGAACTGGCTGGACAGCAAATAGCTTTGGCTCCGGATACTTATACTATTGAAGCATCTTCTTATGGTTTTGACGGTAGCGAATCAGGGAGAAATATTCCTTATTATTATGGTTCTAAATCTGTTCAGGTTCAAAAATCAAAAGAAGTTACAGCTAACATTGAATGTACTTTGGCCAATGTTAAGGTAATGGTAAATTTTGATGAAAAGTTTGCTGAGGTATTTAAGTCTGCAAATGTATTGGTGTCATCAGTAAAACAGGGTGTTGACTCTCAGAATTTCGAAATGGGACAGGATAATGAGGAAGCATATTTCCCTGTAGCCGATTTAAATGCTAAAATTACCGTTGTAAATAATTCAGGCGAAACATATTCAAGTGATACACCTATTAATGGTGTTAAAGCCAGAAAATTCTACATCTTGAACTTTAAATTAGCAGAAACAGATAATGGTAATATCGGTGGTGTAAATGTATCTGTAGATGGTACAGAAACAATATATACCTTTACATTTAATGTCTCTACAGAAGGCAATACAAATATTTTTGTAGATAATATAAATGCATGGAGTAATTTTGCTTTCGTTTCGGGTAGTGCTATAACTCAGGATGAAGCTCTTGATAATTCTAAGATGTTCTTTGAATATAAGAAAACATCCGATTCTGAATGGACAAAGGTTGCTGCTGATTTCTCTGAATCTTCATATTCAGCTCAGCTTGATAACTTAACACCTTCTACATCATATGAATGCAGAATGTCTTATCAGAGTGAAGATAATACTTATACAAGTGATCCAAAGACTTTTACAACTGAATCTGCAGAAGTATTGCCTAATGGAAATATGGATGACTGGTATAAGAGTGGCAAAACTTGGTATCCGGTTTCTGAGGCTGACTATAATTCTAAAGGTTCGTTCTGGGATTCAAGTAATCCGGGTACAACTACTGGTGCAGGCGCATTGGTAAATAAAAATCCTACTCAGGGTAATAGTACTACAGTACATACATCAGGAGGCCAGTCGGCTGAATTGAAATCTCAGTATGCTTCTGCTTTTGGTATTGGAAAATTTGCCGCAGGCAGTCTTTATACCGGTAAATTTAATAGTCTGGTTGGAACAAATGGAGCAAAGATTGATTTTGGCCAGCCATTTACTTCACGTCCTTCAGCATTAAGAGGATGGTTCCATTATACAAATGGTAAGATTGACTATCGCGGAAATAATACACCGGAAGGTGTTGCCGAAAAAGGAACAGACGATTTATGTTCAATTTATATTGCTATAGCAAAACAACCACATCAGTTGGATAATACTAAGGTATCTACATTCTTCGATTTTGAGAATGATCCTAATATTATAGCATACGGTTCTTTACCAGATTCCGAAGCCGTTTCAACTAATGGTGCATGGAAAGAGTTTAACGTTGAATTAACATATAAGGATAAAACACCTTTAGACCAGTATTATTTGATTATTGTTTGTTCTTCAAGTAAATATGGTGATTATTTTACAGGAAGTACAGGAAGTACAATGTATATCGATGATATGGAATTGGTTTATGACGTTCCTGCATTTAAATAATAAGATTTTCTAAAATGAAAAAACCGATATCACCTGTAATTGAAATGGGTGGTATCGGTTATAGTTGTATATTATTATATGGTAAGAAAAATAATTCTGATTGTAAGTCTTTTTTGTTTTTATAATGAATTAAATGCTTCAGAACCAAAATGCTTTTTGTCTGATAAATCAGACAGTATAACAAATAGTTTTACAAAAACTTCAAATAAGTACGAACTGTCGGAAGATATACCTTCGTCCAGTCATAAAAAACGTGTCCGTCCTCAGAGAATTGACCGTGGAATAATGCAATCTGTTTTTATCCCTAAGGGTCAGTGGATGACAGGTGGAACTGTGTCGTATTCTGAACATGAGGAAGATAATCTTAATTTTCTGGTAATAAAGAATGTCGAAGGATTAGGCTATACATTCAATGTAAGTCCATATGTCGGATATTTCTTTAAGGATAATGTTTCTGCTGGTTTCCGTTTTGGATACAACCGTACATATCTTGATATGGCCAATTTTGAACTGAATCTTGGTGAAGATTTTAATATCAGTTTAAAAGATTTGTATTATCTGGAACATAAATATGAGGTTTCAGGATTTTTAAGAACATATATGCCGATAGGAAGGAGTAAAATTTTCGGTTTGTTTAATGAAGTCAGACTTACATACGGATATGGAGTAGGAAAGAACTCTACCGGATCTGGAACAGAATATGATGGTACATTCGAAACTTCTCATAATTTGCAGATAGGTATTGCTCCAGGTCTGACTGCATTCGTAACAGACTGGTCGGCTGTTGAGGTGTCTGTAGGTGTTATGGGATACAATTTCAAATGGCAGAACCAGAAGACTAATCAGATAGAGACAGGTATGCGAAGAACTTCATCTGGAAATTTCAAGATAAATCTGTTCTCCATTAATATCGGTATGACTTTCTATTTGTAATACGCTTATATGTAAAACGAGACAAAATTCTTTCTACTTATGCTTAATAAAGTATTGTATTTTATATTTTCTGCATTATTCTTCTTTTCATGCGCCATAGAAAATGATATTCCTTATCCTATATTAGACGGTAGTATAACCGAATTTGAAGTTGAAGGACAAACTGCTGCTCAAGGAAGTTCAGATTCTAAAGCTGTAATAGATAAAACTAAACGTACAGTAAGTGTAGTAGTTGATGATGCTGTAGATATTTCAAAATTACGAATTACTAAACTTACTGTAAGTAATAATGCAGAAATATTAATTGATTCAACTGTATGCAATAACTATTCTAAATTTCCAACTTCAGGATTTGAATCTCTTGATGATCTGATGGTATCGGCAGATACTAGGGTTAATTTTTCCAAGCCGGTAAGACTGACTCTTAAAACTTATCAGAATTACGAATGGACTATTAACGTACAGCAATATATTGAACGAAATGTTATTCTTGAAAATCAGATTGGTAATGCCATCATAGATGATATAAATTATAATGTGATAATTTATGTGGCAGAAGAACAGGACCTAAGCAGGATAAAAGTTACAGATTTTGATTTGGCAGGAAAAAATGGTACAGTTTATCCGGACCCTACCAAAGAAGAGTATTATGATTTCTCTGAACCACGTACTTTTTTTGCTACTTATGGATGGGAAGAAGTGAGCCGAAAGTGGAATGTATATGTGTATCATTCCGACGGCACAGAAACTTCCGAGCTGAATACTTTTGTCAGAACAACTTCTGTTGATATATCTGGAAGTATACAAAGTGGAAAGACTCCTGTGGTTTATATTAAAAAAGCTTCTGATAATGACTGGACAACAGTTTCACAATCTGATGTAAATGTCAGTGGAACATCTTTTTCTGTTACTGTGTCTGGACTTAGTCCTGACACACAATACGATTCTAAAGTAAGTGTGGATGGAAATGAAATATCTTCCACTTCTTTTAAAACTGCACCTGCTACACCACTGACAAATGGTAGCCTGGATAGCTGGCATTATGCAGACAAGCTTTGGAATCCTTGGGAAGAAGGAGGACAGTCTTTTTGGGATACAGGAAATAAGGGAGCAATTACTATTAGCGAAAGTAATTCCATCCCTACCGATGACACTTGTAATGGAAGTGGAAAGGCTGCTTCACTTGAATCAAAATATTTGGTACTGAAATTTGCAGCAGGTAATCTTTTTACAGGAAGTTATGTTAAGACTGTAGGAACAAATGGTGTCTTGAGTTTTGGACGACCATTTAATGCTTTTCCTTCAAAGTTGAGGCTGAACTATAAGTATACATCAACAACTATAGATAAAATAGGCGAAGATGCACTTCAATATCTCAAGGGACGTCCTGATTCATGTTATATATATGTAGCTCTGACAGATTGGGATGAGCCGCTTGAAATCAGAACACGTCCGTCCGAAAGACAATTGTTTGATAAAAATGACTCAAAAATTATTGCTTACGGAGAATTTATTCAAGGTTCTACAACTTCATCATATCAGCAGAAAGATATAGTATTGGATTATAGATATACAGATAGGACCCCTAAGTATATAGTAGTTGTTGCAACAGCAAGTAAGTATGGCGATTATTTTACCGGTGGAGTAGGTAGTAAACTGTGGCTGGATAATTTTGAATTGATTTATGAATAGAATATACAACAATATGAAACATAAATTTACGATTACATTTATTATCTTTATTCTTCAGCTGATGATGTTTTCATGTCAGTCGGATGAATTGGTGTCTTTGGTATCCGGTGGTGAAGGTAAGTTGGTTATATCAGGAGTGAATGTTGACATGACAACATCCGATGGAAAGGCCACAGTGTCTTCTCGAGGAACTTTTGATGCGCCCGAAGTTTCTGAAATAACATTTACGGTTACCAATATTGAAACAAATAAGTCGCACACTCAGATTGGCTTGCCAGATGAGCTGGTTCTACAAGCTGGCAAATATAAGCTGGAAGCTGTATATGGTGAAAATGTTATAGGATTGACACCATATCTTTATGCTGTTAAGGAATTTACTATAACTTCGGGAAATGTAACTACCATAAATGATTTTAAAATAGAATTAGGGTGTGCTATAGTCAGAACAGACTTGTCGGAAGAACTTGTTTCCCAATATGACGGTGGATGCACTTTAACTTTATCTGAATCTGAGAATACAGACAAGATAACTTTCAATGATAAAGAAGATGTGTTTGTTCCTGCCGGCAAAAGCTATATTATTGAAATCTCCGGTATCAACTTTTTGGGCGAAGAGAAAGTCTTTTCGTATAATATTAATGATATAGTAATAAAGAACAGATATGTATTGAAATGTAATGCCCAGTTACCTTCCTTTAATTTACCTCAACAATCTGAAGGTAATGTATGGAGTAAGAAAATATTTATAACTCCCATGACAGAGGAGAATATATCTAATTTAATGGGACTTACATCCGACTATATCATTGATAATATTAAGTATGAAGCTTCTTCCGACGGCAAAACTTGGTTTGTAGCAGAAAGTGATGATGAAGGGAATATGGTTATCAAAGGCCTTGAGCCAAATACTTCGTATACCATCCGTTCTCGTTTTGGAGCTGTAATAAGTGACAACACTCAATTGGTAACGACAGAAGATGCCAAGGAGTTGGAGAATGGTAATATGGAAGGTTGGACCAGCAATAAGATACATAGCGGTAACGGTACATGGGACAGAGATCTTTATTGTGATTACTGTACTGGATGGAATACAAGAAACGAGATAACCACTAAGGGAGGTGAAAATGCCAACTCCGGAGGTATATTCGGAACTCTTAAGGGTAATGGATACAGTGTATCATGGAGATGGTATTCTTCTACAATCCCTGTGAGTGTTTCCGACATGGGTAATGTTGCTGAGATATCTACATTAGCATTTTACAATGAGAAAGTTTCAGGTATTTGGAGTAGAAGTAATGTATATAGCAAGACAAAAGATAATGGTACTGCCTATGCCGGATATCTGTTTACAGGTTCATTTAACAAGGATAATGATACTTACGATTTAGGTATATCTCATAACAGTCGTCCGGATGGTATTTCTTTTACTTACCAGTATTCGCCGATAGAAGGTGACCAATGCATTGCTTACGCTAAATTATATGATTCAACAAAAAAAGAAATTGCAAGTACCGAAGTCTTTAATTCAAACCAGCAGTCTGAATTCAAGACAGAGATTTTACCTTTTATATATACAGATAAAAATGCAAAAGCTGCATATATAGGAGTATTCTTTCAGTCGGGAACGGTACTGGATATTTCTAAAATGAGTCATTTTGAAGGTGGCTATAGTGCTTCTCCGTTTGGACAAGACAAGATACTTGGTAGTGTATTGAAAATAGATGATGTGAAACTAATATACGATTAATAATGAGAATTTTATCAAGAATAACTTTTATCAGTTGTCTGTTTTTGCTTATTTCCTGTAATAAGGAGGAAGCAGAATATGAATATGGTCTATTGTCTTTAAAAATAGATTCAGAAAAAGAGATAACAGTTTCTGCCGAAAGTAGGGGAGCAGCAACAGATGAAGAATTGGCAGATTATCTTATTACGTTAAAACAGGGAGAGGATGTAATACTTGATAAAGTAACTTATTCTTCCAAATTTACAGATTCGGAAGCTTATCTTCCTTTGGGAGAAGGTTATGTACTATGGGCTGAAAGTTGTACCACAACCGATGCTGAAGTAGCAAACGACAGTTGGGGCAAAGCAAGATTCTATGGTATTAGTGATGAATTTAATATCATTAGCGGAAAGAAGGAAGAGCTGAGTATTATTTGTTCTATGCAGAATGCTAAGGTTAGTGTAAACTTTGAAAAAAGTTTTATGAATTCTTTTACTGATTATTCTGTTGAAGTTTACGAAAACTCTAATGAAACCAGAAAATTGTGTTTTACCAGTCTGGCATCATCATTGTCTCCTGTAGCATATTTCAATATCGATGATGATCCTGAATTAAATTATGTAATTAAAGGTAATTTAAATGGTAGTGGGGTGAAGGAGTTGGCTTCGGGTAGTATTAAACTTAAAAAAGCTTATTGGAGTATTTTGAACATTAAGTCTGCTGACAATGGAAATGTTAGTATTGATATTTCTGTCGATAATACAGTGGAAGATGTGAATACAGATATTGATGTTAATCCATATAACTGATTCATAGAATAATATATTGTTGTATTAGCTCCCGTTCCTGTTTTTCATATATTTATGGAAATAAGAACGGGAGCTAATTTTAGGTTGTTTCATGATTCCTTAGTTTGGGTTGGACAGTAAGCATTTGAAGTATTTTTTACACGCTATAAGTATAGTCTATAAAAAGTATATCTATTTTTATCTTTGTATATTGAAGTTATATTATTCCAATAAATATCCATATTTTTTTCTCACCCACCTGTTAAGCATAAAAATAATTACCAGTGCTACAATGACAGGCATAAAGAAACCGATATTAGATATAAAATCAGGATTTTCACTCAGACCGTAAGGCAATAGTTTGCTAATACCTTTATAGATACTGTTAAAGGTATCACTGAAAATCTGATTCATATTGAAACTGTTGGCAAAAAAGTCTTTCCATATACCGCTATATGTATTTCTGAATCTTTCATCAAACTGTTCTCCTAAATATGTTCTGATAATTCTTTCACATATTACTATCATTCCAATGCTTAATGTAATTATTGCTGCAATAGTTATTCTTTCGTTTCTCTTTTCCCTTCTTTTTTCTCTCAACAATACTTCTTCGTTAATTTTTCTCATCATGTTATAGCTGAAATTTGATGCAAGACGTGGACTGCTGAGAGTTTTGGCTGCTTTCCTTATACCTTTGTCGGTATTGTTTCCGGTTTCTGTTATATTTATATTTACTTTATTGGCCCTAAGTGAATTATTAGTGCTATGTGAATTATTGGTGTTAAATGAATTATTATCACCAAATGAATTTGGATTATTAGCACTACCGGATTTATGTGTATTGTATGGCGTTTTAAAACTGTTCATATTTTATCCTCCTATATTATTACACCTGTTCTATCTATATTATTCCACCTATTTTGTATCACCTGTTTATTCTTCTATTCCTATTCATCCTTCTGCATGAAAATATATAATTTTTTTCTGATTCTATGCAGTTTAACTTTAATATTACTTTCCGAAATATTAAGTATTTGCCCGATTTCCTGTATTGTACGTTCTTCTTCATAAAAAAGAGTTACGAGCGCTTTTTCATCAGGTGGAAGTTTTGATAATGCATTTTGTAATTTTTCTACCTGTTCGTCTCTATCATCATTCATTGCTTCGTCTATTTCAGTATCTGAAATAAAGTTCCAGGTATTGTCGTCTAATACATTAATTTCGTTGTTGTCACTGTTTCTCTTTCTCATGAATGAGATGGCTGTGTTGTATGCTATTCTGTATATCCATGTAGAGAAACTGCTCTTCCCACCGAATTTAGACAGATTCTCGAATGCTTTCATGAATGTATCCTGAGTCAGTTCTTCTGCATCACACTCCGAACAGACAATGCGGACAATCAGGGTGTATACTGACTGACCGTATTTATCCAGGAAATATGAAAATTCTTCAGTCTTTCCTGAAATTATATTGTCGATTATGTCTGATTCGTCTTGTCTCATTAGTTTTTTATTTCCTGTTTTTTATATCTAATCAATAGCTCGTTAAAAATAACTCCAGCCTAAGCGAGTCTGGCAGTAAATAAAATGAGTTCTTTGAAAAGTTTGTCAATTAATTGCGTATTTGGTTCAATCCCAGATATGTAAATAAATCGTTCAAGCATGTAAGCATTGTGTATGACTGACTTGTATGATGCTATGGAATATTTTATTCCCATCTTCTTACTCCTTAACGATTCATTCTTGACGGTATTTCAATTATCTCTTTAATATAATTTTGAATTGGCTAACACCGATTCTATTGTAATACAATAAATTACTTAAGAATTACTTTAATCCTTTCATCTTTATTGTATGGATTATAAGTAATACTTGCGCATCCTGACAAATATATAATTATACTTCCTATAATCAATACTATGATTGACTTTTTTATTTTCTTCATAATCAAATATAATATACCGATATTGAATAATATTACAGTCATCCCATTTCAAAATAGGATGACTGTGCTTTATTAAAAATAATATGTCAGTGAAATAGAAAGTGTTCTGTTCTTGGTTTCAGGGTCATTCATATAAGTATTTTTCATACCCCAATCATATCCTATGGATATCTGTGTGTGACGTGCTATTTCTACCCCGGTACGGAAACCTATTCCCCAATCGAAGCGTGGTGATAGTCCGTCTTTGAACATATTGTTTGATGATACTTTTGTTTCTATCTTATTGCCGAGATGTGTGGTTGTGCAGTTCATCTTACCGAACATTCCTATGTTGAAGTACGGACCGGCGTTTACGAAAATGCTTATATTGTCGCTGACCTTGAATTTATAACCAAAGTGAATTGGTATATTCAGATAGTAAGGTGTTGTGTCCCATTCAAATACTTTTCCGGTTCCGTTCTCGTATACAGGTGTTGATTTCCATCCGTATGATGAAATCATCAGTCCGAAATCAGTGTATAATCCTTTTTGTGCATTGCTGAATGCATATTCACCTTTCAGTCCGACATGGAAACCTGATTTTGATTCATTTGCTATCATAGAGTTCAGATTATATCCTCCGGAAAGCCCATATCTGAATTCCTGCGCCTGTGATGTAGCGAATACTATTGCAGATATTGCGATTGTAAGTAAAAGTTTCTTTTTCATAAGTCTATGTTTAAATAAGTGATTATTCTTCGTTCTCTTCGTCTTTCAGATTCTCTATCCAGTCGGTTTCGTAAATACTGCATCCGCCCAAAAGACCTATACCGTTTTCTATGTTTGTGTAGTGGCTGCGGATAGGGGCAAGACCGTATTCTCCTAAATCGTTGTTATCTATGTCGTTTATGGATTTCAGATATTTATACATTTCTTCCGAGAAATGATAGAGGTAGATTTTGAAAAAATTGACTGTACTGTTGTATTCATTTACGCTATCTTCGCTATAATTTGTACCGAGATGTAATGTGTAGCTTTTGCCGTTAAGCATGGTATCGTCCCACAAATAGATTTCCTGATAATGAAGTTTCGAAATATCGAATATCTCGTCAAAACCTACTTTCTTTGACAGCAGTGGCTCTTCGTCAAGATTGAACTCTATGCCCCATAATTTATCATAGTCTGCTCCAGAATTGTAATCAGGATAATAATTGTGATAACTGATTTTATTTATTATTCTTACACCGTAATAGTTTTTTGTATCGGCATTATCTGTAAATGATATGCGGAACTGTATTTCCCTGCCGTATGAACCGTCCTTCAGAATCATATCCCATTTGTCCAATGGAAAAGGCTGTGGTATTACGGTACTCGATTTTGCCTTAGGCATATCAGGGTATGATACTTCCATGTCTATCTTGTCGCCTTCCTTCTGTTTACCGAGTACATAGTATGAATTAGCCGGGAGCAAGTCTGTTGCTTTATCAGTATATTTTATCTCCTTTTCCACTCCGTTCAATTTAAATGTTATGTCCGGTTTGGCAGTAGTGTTTGTACCTTTATTGTTTACATTCATGCTTTGTGACACTTGTATCAGTGTAGTATCTCCAAGGGTGTTTGGCATACAGAATATTACCGGCTTTCTTTTAGCCTCCACATCATCTATGTTGAATTCGTATGTGCACGATGATAATATAATCAGTAGTGATGCAATATATAATTTCATACGTTTTTGAGTTTTTAAGTTCTTGAGTTTATAGGTACTAAATACTTGTATGTTTAAAATTTAAGTGTGTAACTGAATGACGGAATTATAGGGAATACTCCGTATGCTTTTCCTACGAAACTTCCGTCTTCTTTTTGTGTTACAGTGGCATACAGCGGATTCATCCTGCAATAGGCATTGTACAGACTGACATTCCATATTCTCTCAAAGCCTCTTTTAGTGGTTTTGCGGAAGTTTATACCCAAGTCCAGTCTGTGATAGGCCGGTAGGGAAATATTGTTCGGGGCTTCATAAACCATCATTCCCTCGTTCGGGTCCTGGTTTTCTGTTACTGGTGGTATAACAGGTGCTTCTATCTTTTGCGTAGGGATTGTCATGCGGTTTCCGCTATGGAAGTTCCATGATGCGTATGCGTCAATCCTTTCGCTGAATTTATGGCCCAGGTTGATAGAGAATTTATGACGGTTGTCGAATTTGTCCGGGTACCATGACTGATGGAAGTCGGGGAAGAATCTCTTGCTCCATGAAAGGGTGTAGGATGCATCGACTGATGTTTTTCCGTTACTGTAGCTGATGTCAGCTTCCGCACCATATGCCTTTCCTTTTCCTGTCCGTACATTCTCTTCCCAGTCGTCGGCAGACGGGTTGAGTTGCTTATCACCATTGTATTCTATCAGATTGTTCATTGTCTTATAGAAACCTTCTATGCTTAATCTGATGTTATACGGAAGTCTGCTGTATATTCCTGCTGAGTATTGTCGCGACCTCATAGGGGTGATTTTTTCAGTAGAAGGTACCCAATAGTCTGTCGGCAGGTTCAGGTATGTAGCCGATAGCTGATGCATGAACTGACTCATCTCGGTATATGAAACCTTGAAACTTGCATTGTCGCATAGTTTGATGTTCATTGCTGCGCGTGGCTCTACAGAGTGATATTTCGTACCTGCAATACCGAACATGGTGTAGTGTATTCCACCGTTCAGCTTCAGACGGCTGCCAAGCGAGATGTCATCTTCGGCATAGAGGGTAAATTCATTACTCTTGTACTGACTTTTTATTCTGTCTGTCAGTTCATTGTTTGCCGCATTGTCATACTTGGAATAGTAATTCTGCGGCATGAAAATGTGGCGCATGTAGTTTGAACCGAAACGGATGTGGTTCCATGTGTTGGGACGATAGTCGAACTCCATTCTGTAGCCGAAATCGTTTATTGTGGAATGGTTGTTCTGCGTCTTTATTATTGAACCTTCTTTAACTATCAGTTTCTCTTCACTTATATAATCGAATTTGGAACGGTTATGGGTATATACTCCCGTAAAATTGGCAAACAGTTTGTGAGAGAATATATACTTCCAGTTGACAGATGCAGTGAAGTTTCCCCATTGCAGATTGAACTTGTCTATATTGGAAAGTTCTGAAGAATATGAATATGCTTTGTTATTTACATTTAGAAGATCATTACCTGAATACAGACTGATATCCGCACGACTCTTCTCAGAGAATATATGAGTAACTTTAGCATTGATGTCATGGAAAGCATATCTTACATTCTGCTTGTCTCTGCGGCTTGTATTCATTATGGCGAATGCTGGAGCGGTAAACAGATCCAGCCATGTACGGCGCATAGCAACATTGAATGAAGTACGGTCTTTTACTATCGGTCCTTCAAACTGTATTCTTCCTTCAAGAAGTCCAAGTGTGAAGCTTCCGCGATACTCTTTCATGTTTCCGTCGTTTGTACGTACATCCACTACCGATGAAAGTCGTCCGCCGTAACGGGCCGGGAATCCGCTTTTGTAGAAGTCTATATTCTTTATAATGTCTGTATTGAAAGCAGAGAACAGTCCTCCGGCATGGTTCACCTGATAGAGTGGTGTACCGTCGAGTAGGAAAAGGTTCTCGTCGTTTCCGCCGCCGTGAACATAAAGTCCGGAGATTAGCTCCGTACCGCTGGCTACTCCCGACAGACTTTGAAGCTTCTTCACTACATCAGGCGAGCTCATGAAGTTGCTTCCGCTTACGAAGTCCTTTGCCGTAAGCGAAACTTTTCCGGTCTGTGTAGTATAGATAGGGGAGTTAAGGTCGGCTGTTACCACCACCTCATTTATGCGGTAATCAGCTTTCAGGTATATGTTCTGCGATTTGTTTCCTTTTAGCGTAATATCTTCCGTCTGTTCGCCACAACTGATATGTGAGAAACGGATTTTATGTTTTCCTTCGTTGAGTGTAAGACTGTAGAAACCATGCTCGTTGGTCAGTGTACCGGTATTGGAGGTGATGTCCCAGACTGTGGCGTTTATCACTGTCTCGCCATTTTCCTGATAAATATATCCGCTCAATGTATATGACGACAGTCTTTTCAGTATCACGTAGTCACCGTTTATCTCCCATTTGATGCCGGTATTGCTGAATATTGTCTCAAGGCTGTTTTCAAGGTTTACCATACTTGGCTTTTCCCCCGAATACAGTATATTCAGCTTAATTGACGAGTCGTAAACAAAACTGATAGGGTAGATGCTTTTCATCTGCTCCATCATGTCTTCTACAGTGACTCTGCCTTGTGCATTTATTGATGAAACGCAAATTGTAGAAACCAGAAGGATTATTGATATAATTCTGTTCATGTTCAGTCTTTCTTAGTTATTTTTATGTCTAGTGTTTTCTCTATAAGTGATATTATTTCATCTAAGCTGTCCGTTCTGAACTCGGCAGTAATTGTCTTGAAATGTTCGGACGCGTAAAGTTTGACTCCGTAATAAATTGAAAGTTCTTTCATTACGGTATCTATAGGTGTATTCTTGTAGACAAACTTTCCTGTAGCCCATGCCGACTGGTTAGGGAAGGCAGAGTTTGTTGTTTCAGGCATTTCGTTTCCGTGTCTCAATGTTCCGCTCATATCCTTTGTGAGAATAATACCTTTAGTAGAATTCTTGGCCTTAAATGCTACTTTACCTGATTTTACGTAAACATTTGTTATACTATCTCGTAATCTTTCATCTATTTCGAATTCTGTTCCAAGAACATTTACCTCCGAGTATTTACCTGTAACAGTAAACGGTAAATGCTCATTCCTATGTACAGAAAAATATATTTTACCGGACATATTTATTTTTCGTGACTTTTTCCCGTATTCATCAGAACTGTATTCAATAGTAGAACCCTCAGAAAGTACGATAAATGTACTGTCCGGCATGCAATATCTTATCATACCTGTATCAGCTGTTATTGACACAATATTTCTGTCGTTTCTGCTTAACGTTGTGTAGCTGAAAATACAGATTAATATGGCAGCTGCTATTCCAGACAGTGAAATCCATAGATTTTTCTTACTGTATTGTTTTCCCTCACCGGTTATTTTCTTTAGAGCCTTTACCGTGTCCAGCTTTCCTTGTTTGTAATATTTCAGGACAAACTTTAATTCCTTTTCTTCTTTATTTTCCATGATTGTTCTTTGTTTTTTTTTGATAAGACGCAGAATATTGAAAAAACTACTATTCCAAAATGAAAAAAATTATCCGAAAAAGAACATATATATTCTGTGTACCCCTTCTTTTATTATTTTAAGAGCTTTATTCATCTGATTCTTAACAGTGTTTACAGATATATTCATCCTATCAGCAATTTCTTCATATTTCATACCGTCTCTTTTGGTAAGAAGAAAGACCTCTCTGCATTTTTCTGGTAATGAATCTATGGCAGTCCACATACGGGCTTCATCGTATGAACGTTCTTCACATTCTTCATCAGAGATGAGGCCTTCAAGATCTGACGGCTCAATATTACAGTCTATTAAAGATTCCTTTCTCAATACATCTATGCAGCGGTTTCTTACCATAGTATATAGGTAAGGCTTAATATCGGCTATATTTGTCTGGTTGTCTTTCCTTTCCCATAATTCCGTAAAACAGTCCTGTACAATATCCTCTGCATTATCAATATCTTTAAGATAATGTAGTGCAAACAGACAAAGCGGACGATAATGCTGAATGAAATATTCCCTGAATATTTTTGTGTTGAGGCTCATACTTATTTTTTTGAATACATGTTTTTATAAAGTCTGTAAATATAATAGTTCGTTAAAAATTAGACCAGCCTAAGCGAGTCTGGCTGTAAATAAAATGAGTTCTTTGAAAAGTTTGTCAATTAATCGCGTGTTTGGTTAAATTCCAGACACACAATTAAATCGTTCAAGCATGTAGGCATTGTGTATGACTGTCTTGCATGATGATATAGAATATTTTATTTCCATCTTCTTACAAGTTTATCGGTAAAAATTTACCGAAGTCTTGACCTAATTTTTATTCATTGAAATTCATTGTTGTGATTTGTTTCTTTTATCTTTCAAATTCTTAGACGCAGCATACCAGAAAAGGTTACACAATATTAATGAAAATTTTTTTATGGCAGACAATGTGGTAAATTGAGATAAAAGTATGATGAAAAAAAACATGCAATGTTGTAACCTTTATGTGTTTCTTTGCGTCTAATAGGACAAGAAGACAAAATAGATGTGAATATTAGATGTGAAACTACAAGTCTGACAAATTAATAATATATAAATAAAAATAAGAAGATTATGGAAGAATTAATGATTATTGCCAATGTGGCTATTGTATTTTGTGTGGTTTATAAGTTGTTTGAACTTATTATTTGCAGGAAAGAACGTATCATGCTGATTGAAAAATTGCCGGCTGAGTCTTTTGCCAATGGAAAAATGAAGGATGGCTTAAACCTCTCTTCGGTTTCTTTGTTCTCTTCTATGAATAAGTTTATATCCTTGAGATTCGGTGCTCTTTTTATCGGAATCGGTTTAGGACTGATTCTTGGATATTTTATATCGTCTGTATCATTCCCTGACTTATATTATTCTAATAATATACATAGTAGAATGGTTATTAGAGATACTGTTTCTATAATTTACGGTTCGTGTGTTCTTTTGGGAGGAGGTTTGGGGCTTATTGCTTCATTCTTGGTAGAAATGAATATAGCAACAAAGAAACGTTCTGTAGATACAAATGAACGTGATATTGCTATTAAATCTTCTGATAATAACGGAATTTGATAAATTGTATTATTGTAGTGTCTTAATGGCATGTTTTATAGTGTTATTATTTCTTTTTGTCGGGAGATGATTTATTTAATAATGATTTGAATCAGTAGTTGAAAATAAGGTATAAAAATGCGATGGCAACCTTTCCCATCGTATGAATTAGCAGTCCGCAAGTAGAGCGGCACTTTGAAGCTCTTTGAATATTTGTTTTTTCG
>JAXEBI010000120.1:0-13616 GCA_034094155.1 Phocaeicola sp. | reverse complement strand
TGCGCCGGTCGCCATCAAACTTAGCAAGCTAAGCTCATGCTGCCCCTCGACTTGCATGTGTTAAGCCTGTAGCTAGCGTTCATCCTGAGCCAGGATCAAACTCTTCATTGTAAAATATCTTTTACCAACTTATCATATCACCAATAAAGTAATACAACAAGTAAAGTTTTTGTTATCTGTTCAGGAAACCAAATCTATCTCTACTTTAAAGTATTGACGGTTTTTTCTGTTCATCATATACATTATTATATATGACTACTCTTGTACTACATTCTGTTTGTTTATTTAAAATCTTTCAAAGAACTCGTATTTGTTTTTAAATTCTGAAGTCGCTTTCAGAATTACAACCGTATCGTTCTCGATTGCGGATGCAAAGGTACGAACTTTTAGAATACGTACAAACATTTTATGATATTTTTTTCATAAAAAATTCATCATTAATTATTACTCTCTGATTTACAAGCATTTATTTATTACATCATTTTATAAGATAATAATATCAGAATTTATATTACACATTATTATAATAAAATTACATGTAAATATATCACTTGAGATCTCCATACACTCCATACTTCAAGCACAATCACATTTCCAATCAAGTTTAGGTATGATATTTCCCTATATTCCCTATAATTTATCAGCACCGTTAATTATTCCGACAACCGTTTCGACCAAATTTTAAATTAAGGCCATAAACTCTTTAACTTGTCCCATCATTCTACATAAATTGTCGAGACAAATTTTTATTTTCTCGATATCCACAGAAATTCAACCAGCATTTCCTTCCAGTATCTGAAATTAGTTATGAAACTACATAAATGAAGACACAACTTAAAGACACAACTTGAAGATATGACTTGAAAACATGGGGTGACACAACTATGCTTTAAATTTGTTTCATTTGTTTCAAAAATTCCACTTGTCTCACTATAGATATTTTTTGAAACAATCCATAAAAAATAACACTTAACGCATTGTATATTAAATATTTAGAAAAGCAACTCATAATAAAGTGAATTTTGAGCAAATACCGTCTATTGACCATCAACAACACTGGTTTTTCTGATATTCTAAAAAATGATGGTATTTTACAGTCACATGACCGTCTTTTCAAAAAATTGCCAATTCTGCAATACACAATGAAAGAATTAAACAAATACAATACCAATTAGACTTTAAACAAAGAAGTACATAGGCAACAATCATGATAAAAAATAAAATTATCATTAATTATAAACCTTATAATCAATATATTATAAAATAGAGCATAAAGAATACCATTACAAGCAGAAAATTAATCAATAAAATATCAACATAAAAATATACCGACATAAAAATAGAGAAAAACGATTTGTTCCAGAAAAATATCTATAGTGAGACAAGTGGAATTTTTGAAACAAATGAAATAAATCCAAGTCTTCTGTAATCGTCTCCACCCGGAGGCTCATATTTATTAAAATCATATAACCACATCAGTAAAGAACATGCCTTAAAGTACGAAAAAATAGTCTATAACGCCATCTATTTTGGTATATAGAGCTTTATTTGTAAATTTGCAGAATCAACAGATTTAAAGCATGAAATTAAAAGATATATTTATCATAGTAATATTAATAATATTCCCATTCGGATTTGCATATTCCGAAACGTCTACAGATATAGAAAAATATTCCCCTTCAGATTCTATATTTGCCGGCTATCTTCATTCCAGAAATATCCCAATATACAACAATAATGAAATGAAACTGCTTCCAAGCGGAAGAATAAAATTCGAAAGTCTATTCGAGGCTATAAAAAAAGCAAAGAATCATATACATCTCGAATATTTCAATTTCAGAAGCGACTCTATCGCCAAAGAAGTCTTTACTCTATTAGCTGAAAAAGCTCAAGAAGGAGTGAAAGTCAGAGCTATGTTCGATGATTTCGGAAATTTTTCCAACAACCGCCCATTAAGGAAAGAGCATCTCAAAATGCTTAACGAAAGAGGTATAGAAATTATAAGGTTTGACCCTCTTAAATTTCCATACATAAACCATGTTTTCAGCCGTGATCATCAGAAAATAGTAATAATAGACGGCAAGACCGGATATACAGGAGGAATGAACATTGCCGATTATTATATAAACGGGCTACCAGGAATAGGACCGTGGAGAGATATGCATATATGCATAGAAGGTCCGGCCGTTACCGGATTGCAAAAAGCATTCCTGAGCGTATGGAACAAAGAGACAAAGCAAGATATCAAAGGGGAAGAATATTTCCCATACGGAGAAAACAATACAGAAACTCCTAATCAGCTTGGCAAACAGGTAGCAATAGTCCAGAGAGTGCCTCATAAATCGCCCGATGCTGTAAGGAGAGCTTACATTGAAGCTATAGATGCAGCTGAGAATCATATAAGAATCGTAACTCCTTATTTCACTCCGGTAAAAAGTTTGAGAAAAGCCATTTACCGAGCCTTAAAACGTGGCGTAAGAGTTGAAATAATGATTTCAGAGAAATGCGATATACCTTTTACCCCCGACGGAGGCTTCTTTTTCGCCAACCAGTTCAGAAAGAAAGGTGCCCATATTTACATCTATAAGGGTGGATTCCATCATACCAAAGTTATGACTGTAGACGACAGGTTCTGTACCGTAGGAAGCACAAATCTCAACAGCAGGAGTCTGAAATACGATTATGAAATAAACGCATTCATATTAGACCTTCCTATTACAGCAGAACTCGACAGTATCTATAAAAGCGATAAGGAAAATAGTGAGAGAATGACAAAAGAATATTACAGAAACAGAGGACGCTGGAGAAATTTTGTAGGATGGGTAGCACATATCCTTGCCCCTGTAATTTAAACCACTTGACCTGTTGTCTATAAGGCTTTACCCTACTATTTTATTACATCTTTATCTGTTTGCTTTATATAAACCGGCATAAAAATACTCAAGAATCTGATTTCGTAATACATAAACGCTATAATTAGACAATTATAAGTACTAATTTTAAATAATAATGTAACGAAATGTCCGTTTTTTTGTCTATATTTGTCTCCATTGTAACAATACAAACAAAATATAGATAAACAAAGATGAGTGTAATCGATTCAATTAATGCCGAACAAAGCACAGCTTTTTCGTTTGAAATCCTACCTCCATTAAAAGGAACAGGATTAGACCGTCTGTTGTCCGACATTGAGACTCTCAGGCCATACGATCCCAAGTATATAAACATCACTACTCACAGAAGTGAATATGTATATACCCCCGAAGCTAATGGTATGTATTGCCGTAAACTGACAAGAAGACGTCCAGGTACTGTAGCTGTGGCCGCAGCCATAAAAGCAAAATATGGTATAACTGTTGTACCGCATATTCTATGTAGCGGATATACCCCCGAAGAAACTGAATATACATTAATCGACCTTCAGTTTTTGGGTATCACAGATCTGTTGGTCCTAAGAGGAGACAAAGCTCCGCATCAGAAGAGTTTTACTCCTGAAAATGGTGGACATTCTCATGCAATCGAACTTCAGGAACAAATCAACAAGTATAATAAAGGATTCTTTTACGATGGGAAAGAGATGGATAAACTGCCTGCCCAGTTCAGATATGGAGTTGCATGCTATCCTGAAAAGCACGAAGAATCTCCAAATGCTGAAAGGGATTTATACTGGCTGAAGAAAAAAGTAGAGGCAGGAGCAGAATATGCTGTCACACAAATGTTTTTCGACAACAGAAAATATTTTGATTTTGTAGACAGAGCACGTAAAGCCGGAATAAATGTTCCTATCATTCCAGGAATAAAGCCTCTGAAGAAACTGACACAGTTAAGTGTTCTGCCAAGAACTTTTAAAATAGATTTGCCTGAAGAATTGGCTTCTGAGGTAAGAAAATGCCAGACTGATGCAGAAGCAGCGGAACTCGGCAAAGAATGGTGCATAAACCAGTGCCGGGAACTAATAGCACACGGAGTACCAAGCATTCATTTCTACTCAGTAGGAGCTGTTGACTCGATAGCTGCTGTTGCAAAAGAAATCTACTAAGATTCTTACTAAAATTCTTACTAAGATTTTCATTCCTTCTTAGAGTAATAGTTTTAAGTTAAATCTTTATATAGTAATAGAATGATTATTTAAAACTATAATGATTATTTATAAGTAGAATGATAACTTAGTAGAATTAATTAATATGATAATTAATTATTAGAACATAATGAATAGTGTATATACAGACAATTCAATGGGATTTGCCTCTGTTGTTGGACAACAGGATGCTGCCTCACAGATTACAGCTACCATGAAAGCCGGCCGTCTGCCTCATGCTTTAATGATATGCGGACCTTCGGGCAGCGGCAAACTTTCATTTGCTTTAGCACTGGCCAAATATGTATGCTGTACTAATCCTTCGGAACATGATTCTTGCGGAACTTGTCCTTCATGCCGGATGGCCGAGAAACTTGAGCATCCTGATATACACTATGTTTTTCCCGTAATAAGAAAAAAAGAAGGTTCAGCCGTTGTTTCTGACGACTGGATCCAGGAATGGAGACAGAGGCTGAAGAAATCGAAGTATTTCTCTCTTGCCGACTGGAGTGGAGATATGGGCGACCCCAACAAGCAACCTCTGATTTATACAGCAGAAAGTAACGAGATACAAAGGAAGCTTTCCTTAAAGTCGGCTTTGGGAGGATATAAGGTAGCCATTATATGGCTTCCGGAAAAGATGAACGCAGAATGTGCGAACAAACTGCTGAAACTGGTTGAGGAACCTCCACAAAAAACATTGTTCATATTAGTAACTGAAGAGCCTGAATATGTTCTTCCTACTTTGGCCGGAAGAACACAAAGAATTAATCTTCATCCTATTGAACAGAATATTTTATCGAAATACCTGATAACAAAATATGGTCTTTCCGAATCGGATGCCGAAGATATAGCCAGACGTTCGGAAGGAAGTATTCTCCAGGCTATGCAGAACATCAGCCTTAGTGACGAAGAGAAAGCTTGTTTTGAGAGTTTTACCACATTGATGCGACAGGCGTGGAGAAGAGATATACGTTCTCTGAAAGAGTGGAGCGAGCAGATGGCATCACGCGGAAGGGAACGACAGAAAATTTTTCTGAGATATGCCGCAAGAATGACACGTGAAAACTTCATGGCTAATTTCAGAATACCCGACTTGACATACATGAATCGGGAAGAAGCAGCTTTTGCAGTACGTTTTGCTCCGTTTATCAGCGAAAAAAACGTAATGGGAATAGATAGCCTGCTTGAAGAAGCCATAGTGCATATAGAACAAAATGTTAACCCTAAAATGGTGTTCTTCGACATAGCAGTAAGAATGATTGTGCTAATCAAAAACGGTTAGTATACAGTAAGTTAAGATTATGTATATACCAGAATAAATCAATATAACAGCAAGTATTGTTATATACTTGTAATACTTATTTTCAGTTTTAATAATTATGAATAACGAATTTAAGCTTAAAAACGGAAGCGGTTGTCTTGCCTGCTCGGGATGCGGACGCCAGGACAATAAGCTGAATACATACGACTGGATGGCTGATATACCTGGCAATGCCGAAGAGCAAGATATGGTAGAAGTTCAGTTCAAAAATACCAGAAAAGGATATTACAAGAACAGTAATCATCTCCCTCTTCAGAAAGGAGATATTGTTGCCGTTGAAGCAAGTCCCGGACATGATATAGGTACTGTTACTCTTACAGGCAGACTTGTTCCACTTCAAATGAAGAAAACAAATATACGTCCTGACGCAGAAATTAAAAGGGTATACAGAAAAGCCAAGCCTGTTGATATGGAAAAATATGAAGAGGCTAAATCGAGAGAACACCAGACCATGATTCGCTCACGAAAAATCGCCGAAGATCTGGGGCTTAAGATGAAAATAGGTGATGTGGAATATCAGGGAGACGGGAACAAGGCTATTTTCTATTATATTGCCGATGAGCGTGTAGACTTCCGCCAACTTATAAAGGTGCTGGCTGAAGCCTTCAGGGTACGTATTGAAATGAAACAGATTGGAGCACGTCAGGAAGCGGGACGTATCGGAGGTATCGGACCATGCGGACGTGAACTTTGTTGTGCCACATGGATGACAAACTTTGTTTCTGTTTCTACAAGTGCTGCCAGATATCAGGATATATCACTTAACCCTCAAAAGCTTGCAGGACAGTGTGCCAAGCTCAAATGTTGTCTTAATTATGAAGTAGACGCTTATGTTGAATGCCAGAAGAGATTGCCAAGCAGAGAAGTCGTATTGGAAACAAAAGATTCAACTTACTACTACTTCAAGGCCGATATTCTTGGCGGCAAGATTACGTATAGTACAGATAAAACTTTCCTTGCCAATGAATGTACAATCAGCGCGAGAAGAGCTTTCGAAGTTCTGAACATGAACAAGAGAGGTGAAAAGCCTGAAAAACTGGCCGGTGACGAGTCTCACCATAAAGAAGAAGAAAGACCAAAGGACTTGCTTGAGCAGGAAAGTGTTACAAGATTTGACAAGAGCAAAAATGCCAAGAACAAGAAGAAAAAAGGCAAGAACTCTAATAACGGTAATGGCAATAACAACAACGGTAATAATAACAACAATAATAACAACTCTAACAATAATTTAAACAACGGAAATAATAGCAATAACAACAATAATAACGGAAACGGTCAACAGACTAAAAATATAAAACAACAGAACCAACAGCAAAGCCAACAACAGAACCAACAACAGAACCAGCAATCAAAAAAACAAAAGCCTCAACAGGAGAAAGGTTCTAAAGAAAAAAACAATGCTGATAAGGAAAGAATAAATGATAAGGACAAAAATGCTGACAAGGCATTAAACCAGCAGCAAGGACAAAAGCAGAACCAACAAGGACAGCAAAACTCGCAGCAGGGACAGCCAACTAACCAACAGCAAAATCAAAAACAGCAAAGACAACAAAAGAAACAGCGCCCGAATAACTCAGGTAACAATAATAACAACAATAACAACAATAACAATAATAACAACAATGGGAATAACGGGAATAATGCTGTAAACAACGGAAATAACAACAATAACTCAAATAACAATAACAACGGAAATAATAACGGAAACAACAAACGTCCTAATAATAACTCCAACCACAATAACGACAAGAAAGCACAGGAGAAAGGTCAGGACAGAAATATAGAGAAGAATCCAAATAATAATAACAATAATCAGGAACAATAAACAATGACTTTCTGATATTGAAAATTAATTTATATCTTCCAGCATAGAATCTCATATAAATAATATCTTTTATGTAGAGATTATTTGCTGGAAGTTATAATTATACGAAACACGTTATATACATTATATATACATTTCACAAAAGCAGGAAAGTCTTATGTATTATAGATAGGCTATTATCTGTTTATTAAGAATATGAACAAACCGTCTTTACACAATAATATACATACAGCAAGAATAATATTCACCTTTATCCTTGCTTTCATTCTATTAGGTTTCACATCATGTATCAGCAACTCCGATACATTATATTTCAGATATCAGTCAATATCAGCAGATGGATGGAAAAAAACAGATACTGTTGTGTTTGAACTTTCCGATAGCATGATTTGCGGTAAATGTAAAACAGAAATAGGAATCAGACACACCGAAAGTTATCCGTATAGAGATATATGGATTGAGTTGTCATATCCTATAATTAATGCAGAAAAAACTGATAGTAGATATATTAACAGTGACAGCATAGATAAAGTTGCCGATATAAATGAAAAAATCACAGAAGAAAGAATCACAGAAGAAAAGGATATAGAAGAAAAAATAAGATATAAGGCTGACACACTACATTTGTATCTGGCAAACGAGAGAGGCAACTGGAATGGTAATGGTACTACAGGCGGATACTATCAGTTTGTAGCAGAAGGACCGGTGATAGATTTTGGCCTCTACAATAAACATCATTCCAACATCAACAATGATACTATTACCGTAATCAGAATCAATCATATAATGGCTGATAAGGTACTGAAAAATATAACAGATATAGGAATCAGGATTATCAAAGAATAACGGAAACCTACATCTGTTATCATATCATCATTATATTATATATCATTAATACTTCACATCATTTCATATTATATTATATAATATTGTATTGTATTAATTTCATACAATAGTCAAGCATATAAGCCTTATCTGTTAGTATTTCCATATCTTGCCGCATCAATTCTAAGAAACACAAATAGAAGTATTGTAAATCCCCACAACGAAGAACCTCCATAACTGAAAAAAGGCAACGGGATACCTATCACGGGGGTAAGACCTAACACCATTCCAACATTAATGAATAAATGGAAGAAGAAAATACTAAGCACACAATATCCGTATACACGGGCAAACCGTGTTGGCTGACGTTCTGCAAGGCTTATAAGCCGGAGTATCAGAGCAAGATAAAGTAACAGAACCAGAGAGGAACCGAAGAATCCCTGCTCCTCTCCTACTGTACAGAATATAAAATCGGTATCCTGTTCGGGTACATACTTAAGTTTTGTCTGTGTACCGTTAAGGAAACCTTTACCAAACAGTCCGCCTGAACCTATAGCTATCTTACTTTGATTTACATTATATCCTGCGCCTGTAGGATCATCCTTCATGCCAAGCAATACTTCAATCCTGACTTTCTGATGTGGCTCAAGTACTTTTCCAAATACATAGTCGGTAGAAAAGAAAAAGGCAGCCGAACCAACTACAAACATGGCTATATACAGATAACTGTAAAATCTTTCTCTTAAGAAATATATTATCAGGGTAATGAAAAGTGCCACGTTCATTACAGCCAGCAGATATACTATATTGAACGGGATGACATAATATGAAAACAATACCCCCAATATTATCCCTCCTGAACCAATCCAGGCAATATATGTCGCCAACTTTTTATTTTGCTTGCAATATACCCACACAAGCATGGCCGAAAGTAATATAATAAGTGACAACACGGCAAATTCTCCCCAAGGCGTAATCTCGTCTGCCATAGGTACTATAGAAAATCTGATACCTACAATAAAGTAAACTACGGCACATATTCCTGCAAAAAGTATGGCTCCCGGCATCCCTTCTCTGTACAATACCAGAAAAAACGACAAATACACAAGAGCAGACCCTGTTTCTTTCTGCATTACAATAAGAAACATAGGTAAAAGTATTATTGACAATGTAGCAAGCAGATGTTTCTTGTTCGACAGATTAAATGTATACTCACCCATAAACTTGGCAAGTGCCAATGCCGTACCGAACTTGGCAAATTCTGCCGGTTGGATACTTATCGGACCTAAGACTATCCATGATCTTGATCCCTTTATCTCATGAGGATTGAATATTGTAGCAAAAAGCAACAACAGCAGAACTCCGAATATAAGATAAGCATACGTATCGAAAATCCGGTGGTCGAGCGACAAAATCACTGCTCCCAACCCGAAAGAACAGGCTATCCACAAGAGCTGTTTTCCGGAACGGAGTCCGAAGTCAAAGAAATTGGGTTCTCCGTAATCGTAGCTGGCTCCACATATACTGAACCACCCACATACCACAAGCAGTACATATATCAGGATAGTACACCAGTCAACATTCTTAAACAAACTATCTTTCTTGTAAGCCATAATTTATTCGTCGTTTTTGAATATCATCAGACAGTACCTGACTCTCTGGAGATAATTCACCTTTGAGATATTTTTCAATAATCAATTTACCTATAGGTACTCCGTAAACCGCTCCGAAACCTCCATTTTCCACATAAACCGCTACTGCTATCTTAGGGTTGTTCATAGGAGCAAATCCCATAAAAGCCGAATGGTCTTTTCCTTTATTCTGAGCTGTTCCGGTTTTTCCACAGACTTCTATGCCGGGTATATTGGCAGCACGACAGGTTCCACCAAGTACAGCCGAACGCATACCTTCAACAACTTCTTCATAGTGTACACGATCTACCATAGTATATTTCTTATTGGTATACAATGTATCAAGAGCCTCACCTTCAACTTCCTTTACTACATGAGGAGTTATATAATATCCTCTGTTGGCAATTGTAGCACCAAGATTTGCTATTTGAAGAGGTGTGAGAGTAACCTCACCCTGACCTATGGAAATACTTATTACTGTCAGTCCGTTCCATGATCCCCTATAAGCCTTATCATAAAATGCCGCATTAGGAATCATACCTCGCTTTTCACCAGGAAGATCTATACCTAAAGGATATCCGAATCCCATTGATACCATATAGTCACGCCATGTATTCATTGCTTTCTGAACTGAACCATATTTACTGCGGGCACCTATCATGTAATACAGTCCCCAGCAGAAATATGCGTTACACGATGTTGCCAACGCCGGAATAAGAGAAAGCGGAGAACCATGTGAATGGCAGCCTACATGAAGACCCCGGAAGTTGAATCCATGCGAGCATGTATATTGTGTTGATGTATTTATTATCCCTTCCTGAAGGAATGTCAATGCCTGTGAGGTTTTAAAGGTAGAACCCGGAGGATAAGCACCCATGATGGCACGGTTAAGCAACGGTTTCCACGGGTCACGTGCCAGTTTGAGATGATTTTCTCCTCTGTGTCGGCCTACCATAAGATGTGGGTTATATGATGGAGATGAAACAAGACATAAAACTTCTCCGGTAGACGGTTCTATGGCTACTATACTTCCAATCTTGCCTTCAAGAAGACGCTCTCCCAATGCCTGGAGTTCTATATCCAGACTAAGTTTAAGGTTCTTTCCGGCCACAGGCGCACGGTCGAGTGTACCACCCATATAGTTGCCCTGTATGCGTCCGTGAGCATCACGCAGAAGTATCTCAACTCCCTTCTCGCCACGCAACTGCTTCTCGTAAGAACGCTCAACGCCCAACTTTCCTATGAAGTCTCCTCTCTCATAATACTCATCCTGAGCCATATCACTCTTTGAAACTTCTGCAATATCACCAAGAATGTGTGCCCCAACATCATAGCCATACTGACGCACAGTACGTCCCTGGATATAAAAACCCGGAAACTTGAAAAGTTTTTCCCTGAATACGGCACAGTCTTCTGAGGACAACTGTGTGAGAAGTACCTGATGAGTATATCTTGAATAACCTGGATTAAGACGGCGGTCGCGCATATCCCTGAATCTTTTCTTCAGAAAATCAGAAGATACGCCAAGAGAAGTTGCAAGTTCAAGAGTATCGAACTTCTCTACTTCTTTCATAACTACAGTGATATCATAAGCAGGCTGGTTGAAAACGAGCAGACGTCCCTCTCTATCATATATAAGGCCTCTGGCCGGATATTTTATACGCTGTAGCAAGGCATTACTGTCGGCATTTTTCTTATAATCATCGCTCATGATCTGCAAGGTTAGCAAACGCACCATAAAAACCACTACGATAAAGACTACAGCACCGCCTATAATATATTTTCTTTTCTCTAACTGATAATCACGTTTCACTAATTCTTCCTCCCTACAAGTTCAATTATCAACAGAAGCAATATAGTCACTACTCCGTCGGCAACAGTAGCCAATAAGATTTGTTCTATTTTTGCCAATGAAAAGGCATCAATCACATTCAATATCAAAGAGTGAAAAAGAATAGCCGGTGCAATGTATCTGAAATATGCTCCCAGTCCCATGGATTTTATACCCGGAACAAAACATTCTGAAGCATCGCGCGAAGTCTGCCATCTAAGCAAAACCGGTCGTATCATCGCAAGCCAGATTGAAGCTGTAGCATTAAGCCCGGGAGTATTCCCGAAAACATCAACACTCAATCCTATAAAAAAAGCATATAATAAAAGCTGCTTCCGGCCTATATCAGAAGGTAATTTTAGAAGAAAAGCAGTGTAGAGCAAAGGCACTGCAAAACGCGATGCCTGAATCTGGCCTATTATCACGCCTTGAACAAGCACCAGAACAACAAACCATTTTATTCTATTCAAAAAAGAAGCAGTCATGATAGCACATTAAAAATTAATATCTTTTTCAAGTTCATTAAGTTCTTCATGAGGAGGAAGAGCCAATACATATACATTCTTAAGCTTGCCAAAATCGGTAAACAATTTCACGCCAAAGGTAAAAGACATGTCATCAAGACTCTCATCCTTGGAGACAATAGTTCCTACAGGAATTCCCTCAAAAAAAACGGTACTGTGTCCGCTTGTTACTATTGTATCTCCAACCTCATATTCCGCATGACGAGGCACATCTGTCATAGAAGCCATAAGAGGGTCTCCTCCCTCCCATTTTAGAAAGCCAAAGTAATCAGTTCGTGCTATTTTACAGCTTATACTGCTTTTTGAGTTGAGAACAGGAAGCACCAAAGCATAATTTGAAGACGTACGGCTGACAATACCTACTACTCCAACTCCACTTATAACTCCCATACCAGATTTTATACCATGCTTTTCACCTTTATCGATTGTTACATAATTATCGTATCTTGACACACTGATATTAATAACCTTTGCTTCACATACAAGCTGATCTTTGCTGATATCCTTAAGAGGCTCTCGGACTGTCATAACAACAGAATCCTGCTTAACAGTTTTTTCCACTCCCTGTATCAACTTTGGAGTTGAGTCATTGGGGATATACTGGCCAACAAGTTCCTTATAATATTTAAGCTCTTCCATAAGCTGCACATTACGTGCAGTAAGATCGCGGTTCATTTCTTCAAGCCCGAAATATCTTGTTACGGCCGATGAGGTTTTGTTAATAGATGCAGCTACCGTAGAGGCAGATGTAAACCATACGCTTCCCTGAAAACTGTTGAATCTGAACAGCAGGAAAGCCGCTATAGCCTGAAGCAAGATAAATAATGCCCAGTGCGAGTGTTTAAGTATAAAGTCCAGTATATTACGCACGACAATAATATGGTTTATAGACTAATAAAGGTGAAGACTCAGGAAGAAGAGACCAGCCCCTCTTATCTACTATAGACATCTGTATATACATTATATAAACATACTCATAACATAACACTATATCAGAATATATCACTTATATACACACACCAATATACAACAACGTATATTATAGATAAATAAGGACCAGACACCTTTCCAAAGAACCTCACCGGTAAACAAATTATCGAAATGTTTAATTTATAGAATCAATCAACGCATAAGGAATGAGAAGCGGTCTACATTCTTCAATGCTATACCAGTACCCTTAGCTACACTGAGCAGTGGGTCTTCGGCTACATGGAACTGAATATTGATTTTATCTGTAAGTCGTTTGGCCAGTCCTCTGAGCAAGGCACCGCCTCCGGCAAGATATATACCATTATTCACGATATCCGCATACAGTTCAGGAGGAGTGTTTTCGAGAGCACTTAAAATAGCAGTTTCAATCTTTGCTATACTCTTTTCAAGACAGTGTGCAATTTCCTGATAACATACAGGAACTTCCATCGGAAGGGCAGTAATACGGTTAGGACCGCGTACTATATAATCCTCAGGAGCCTCATCACCCAAATCTGTCAGTGCAGCGCCAACGTGTATCTTTATACGTTCGGCCATACGTTCGCTGACCTTAACATTATGCTGTCTGCTCATATATTCCTGGATATC
>JAXEBI010000119.1:0-8093 GCA_034094155.1 Phocaeicola sp. | reverse complement strand
AAGACTGCGACAAGAAGGCTCTTCTGCCATGTTTTTATAAACCCGAATGTTAAAACAAAAATATTTTCTTGCGGACATTTTTATTTTATCGGCTGAAAAACAGCCGATAAAATTGTCGTGGCGAAAAATAGAATGCTTACGGTATTCTAAGGATAATCTGGCTTCCTGTCCGGCTTTTGTGTCTGTATGTATTCTTTTTATGGGAGGCGGACTGTTCATACATTCAGGTCTGTGGGATGCAATATGGCGAGTCTTTACCAGGGGCCGCCGACTGTCGGGAAAAGAAAAAAGTTCTTTGGCCTTTGCGGTTTTTATGGCTGCATTCTATATATCCTTATTCTCTGTACTTGCCTGGGGACCGTGGAATATAGTGCGTGGCGTAACAGGTACGTTTGCCGGTTCACCTCTTCACGACGGTCTGGTTACCATTATCTCTATGGGAATAGGACTTACTTCTGTGGTTTATGGCTTTTCTTCCGATTACTATCGTCGTGACACAGACGTGATAAATGGAATGTCTTACCTTTTTTCACGTTTCTCTTCTTATTTTGTATCTCTGTTTTTTGCGGTACAGTTTTTAGCTTCACTTCAGTACAGCGGACTTGCTGATATTATGGGACTCGAAGGTTCTGCCTTCTACATTCTGCAATGGGTGTGTTATCTTATACCATTAAGTTTGAGGAAGAATTAAGTCTGTTGTGTACTAAATTTCTTTAAATATTGAAGAAAAAGCGACTTTATGTTCCATTATGTCCCGATATCATGTATTTTTGCGTCTCGTAAAAATATTGTTGATGCGTAATCTCTACAACTGAAACAATTTTAACTATAAATATTTTAGGAAAAACGATGAGAAAAGGATTTTTATTGGCTGCAGCCGGAATTATGGCTTTAGCCTCATGTCAGGAAAAAGGCGGATACACTATCAGCGGAACAGTATCCGGAGCTTCCGACGGCGATTATGTTTATCTTCAGAATCTTAACGGAAGAGAGATGGTTACTTTGGATTCTGCTGTAGTAAAAGGTGGAAAATTTGAATTTAAGGGAATGCCTGATTCTGTTTCTGCTCCAAAGTATATCACATACAACAAGAACGACCAGCGTATGTCTGTCATGTTGTTTGTTCAGGAAGGTAATATAAATGTAAATATGGCTCAGGGCAACAGCAAGGTTTCAGGTACACCAGATAATGATGCATTCCAGAAATTCATGGAGGGCTATATGAAGATGGATGAGGAATTGGGTTCTATCTACAATATTTACCGTACAGATTCAACTCTTACAAAAGAGCAGCGCGATTCACTTATGAATGTAATGGACAAGAAGCAGACAGAAGGAATGGATGCTATATTTGCCCAGATGGAATCAAACATCACTAACCCTGTAGGTGTATATCTGCTTTCTTCATTCGGCTCTTCTTTCGATGTTGAGAAAATAGCTCCTCTGTTCGACAAAGTTCCTCAGAAATATGCTTCAAACGAAGCGCTTGTATCTCTTAAGGAGTATGTCGACAATGCAATGAAGACTGTAGTAGGCAAGAAATACATCGATTTCTCTATGAATGATGTAAACGGCAAAACAGTAAAACTTTCAGATTTCGTATCAAAGAACAAGTACACTCTTATCGATTTCTGGGCAAGCTGGTGTGGTCCATGCCGTCAGGAAATGCCAAATGTAGTTGAAGCCTACAAGCAGTATAAGGATAAAGGTTTCGGTATCGTGGGAGTTTCTCTCGATAATGATGAGGCTAAGTGGAAAGATGCCATCAAGAATCTTAATATGACATGGGATCATGTTTCAGATTTGAAAGGATGGCAGTGTGAAGGTGCAGGATTATATGGAGTACGTGCTATCCCTGCAACTGTGCTTGTCGATCAGGAAGGTACTATCATTGCCCGTAATCTTAGAGGTGAGGAATTGGCTCAGAAACTTGCTGAACTGATGAAATAATTATGATGAAATAAGTATATAATCATAAACTTTAATTAATGGTCATGAAGAAATACGGATTTTAAGGTTCGCATTTCATCATGACCATTAGTATTATTTGTCGGTATATGGTATCAGTCATTCTTTAAGTTTGGCAAAAAGAACAATGTTATTGTCATTTTCATCAATATTCTCAAGCAGTTCCTGAATACGTGACTTTACCTTATCCGAAACATCTTTGTCTTCCAGGGCCTTTTCCAACTCGTCCTTTAAGGTTAGCGGTTCCATATTCGATACATAATATCCGTCAGAGAAGCTGATCCAGCTTGGTATATTAAGGAAATCGTTCTTCAAGTGTATAAAACTTCCTTTCAATGTATTTTTATCTACCATATAACAGACAGGTGCCGAACCTTGCCATGTATTTTCTGCCACCTGTATAGGGAAAGAACCTGTTCCTATAAAATGATTGGGCAATTCATAATATTCATGCCATGGAATAGGATCCTGGTTGAATCTTACTGTAAATTTGGGTTCAAGAATGTTCTTTTCATAGTTATAATGGTATAGAGAATCGGGGCGTGCCTCAGGCATGATAGTGATAAGCATTACATCATAATTAGAAGTATTTCTTTTATCTCCAACCTCGTTGCTGAAATCTCTTGGTACAGTTAGATGACCTGAAGGTACCGACTGTATTCTATTACCATGCATATCCTGTACCCAGACCACTTCATTTACAATAGATTCAAAAGGCAGGGCAGTGACTGTCACTGTAGAATCGGCTGTATCAACCCTGAATTTACCTTTTGGCACACGTACGCCAAGTGGAATATGTGGCAGAGGGTTTCCCTGAAGGTCGAATACTAAAATTTTGTCTGACTGCCATGGAAGAATATAAATACGGTTATGCTTATCATCAAGTTGTTCTGCATAGGTGTTCATATATTCATCAGGCCCTTGTCCGTAAGAACCGATTGAGCATACAAACTTTCCGTCGCGTTTAAACAGTTTATAAGGTACCTGTTTGTTGTTGCTCACCAGAATATAGTTGTCCGAAATTGTAGTCCTGACCCATCCTCCAACCAAAGCATCATCTTTATTGTCAAGTTTTACAACATTCAGGTCTTCTGTGAGCATACTTAAAGGTATATCTATTGTATCCTTAGCTTTAGATATGTCGCATGCAACAAGTTCTCCTGTAGGAAGAGATACTTTTTCGGCTATAACAGGCATTTCCTCAAGCCCACCTTTAATAGAGTTACTACATGAAGCAAACACACAGGATGATATAGCAATTACTATTCCCTGCACAGATTTTGTCAATAAGAAATTATGTTTTTCCATAATGAAAATATTAATTTGGTTTGAGGCAAAATTAAGGATATGCATACTAAATATCAAAATTTCAGTTGGACAAATTATTATCACTTTATGGCTATAACATGCATATTATCAGTATGTTATTATATTATTCTTATTGGAATGTGCTGGACATTGCACTTTCTTCCTGCCCGAAAATAATAAAAAAAGATAGTAAATTCTGCCTTTAAAACAGATTCCGATTCTTGATACTAAAAGTCTCTGAGATACATATCAAGACTGATATTCTCATCTGCGATATTAAGTTTTTCGGTCTTGATTCTAAATTTTCTTTTAGAAATGGCAGCTTTACTAACACAATATATATCCGATAAATCCTGCATATTAACATTCAATTTCACAAGGCAGCAGAAAAGAATATCTTTTAGTGTCAATAAAGGATAAGCTTTTTCAAGACGCAAAGAAAAGTTGTCGAACGAAGTATCTACTGTCTGTTTTATTTCATGCCATTCATCTTCCGTAATAATTATCTTTTTACCTTTTTCGGTCACATTCACATTCTTATCATTGGTCAATGAAGGTAATTTCCTGTAAAACGATAGGCGACGGAAAAGAGATTCCCGTAACACCATGATTTCAGTTTCTTTCTTAAGCAACTCATTATGATATCTCAAAATCTGAGATTCCTTTTCCATTTTGTCCTGTTGCATTTTCATTTCTGTAATTATACGTTCACGTTTTATCCGGAAATAGTAGTATACATATATGATGATTAGAAATGCGATGACCAGTAACAGAACGAGCAGTAATAGTTGCTGTTCCTGACGTTTAATACGTATCTGATAAAGTTCATTCTTAAGTTGTGTCTGTTTGAATTTATCAATTGATAAGCCGAATGATATGCTGTTCTCTATATTCTCCTGAATCAAATTACTTCTCTGCAAGCTCTTGTATGCTTCATCATCATATCCCGCCGACAGGAAATAATTCATGAGTCTTTTTGAGGCAAGTGATGCCAATATTGGTAGATGTCCTTGCTCAGCAATCCTGTAAAAATATACAGCAGAATCTTGCATACCTGTCTGCTGGTACATGCGTCCTTTTAAGTACGCATTCCGTGCTGCTTTCTCTTTGTTGCCTTCATCCAGCAAATCATTGATACTTATGGCATCTCGCCATCTTTCCTGTTTCTCCAATTTGGATAAATAATGTCTGTGAACATAATCAGCCCTTGAAACAAAATTTTTATTTCCCGGTATGTATTTTTCAATGATGTATGTATATATACTATCCATTTTATAATACTCTTTTTGCATTGAATATGCATCTATAGCAAGTAACATGACACGTATATAAAGCAATGAATCGGAAAAGTTCTTTATACAATTTCCTTTTATCGAACTGATATTATTTATCACATCATGATATTTGTCTTTCTTCAGCAAAGATTCATTTCTATATAAAAATAGTCTCAAACGTATGCTATCGGCAAAAGTAGGGAAACGGTTTGTAATCTGGTTAATCGTGTTCAATGTAGAGTCTGGCCAGTTTCTGTATGAAAATCTGATAAGATCATACATCATCAATTTTCTGATATACAGTGAATCGGATAGGAGTAGAGCTTCTTTCTTTGCCTCAGCCAACAATGAATCTGAACTTTTCTGCTGTGAATAGAAATCCATTACTCCTTTAAGATAACAATATCTCATTTTTTCACGGCCATGAAAAAGTTGTGGATTTTCTATTTGTGATATATATATATTTACACTATCCATATTATGTCCCCATAGCTTTTCTGCCTTGTCCAATAATTTAGCCGGACTATTAGAACAGGATATAAACAGAATAGAAAAAAAGCATATCGTTGTAATTCTGTAAGCAAGTTTGAATACTGAATAATTTATCATGCATTTATCGAACATTCCATTGAGCTTATTTTCATGTTTCATGATTTATATTCTAAAAATATCATAATACAATATTAATATTTTATGTTGAATATAAAAATACTTTTGGCCAGTTACTTGGTTACTTAGTAGTAAAATATACAATACTCAATGACTGAGAAAATTAACGAGAAACAATTTTCTTTTCTCAAATAATCAATGTTTCATCACTCTGAACTCACATTGCGATGTACCAAGGCTACCCGTTCCGTCAGTCCCCTCAATCACTCCCACGAATCCGGTATTGATGTCTGAACAGAAGAACTCCACTTCAGCACATCCGTTTTCGTCCGTAATTATGTCAGGTTTCCACATCAGTACGTTGCGTGCATCAGGCACAGGCAGCAGCATGTCGGTTTCTTCAGGTTTATAGAATTCACGCTTGCTGTAATAACCCTTGATTCTCCAGATATTGTTCATTTCCAGTAGTTCTTCTTCGGTGTAAAGTGGACCTTCATAAGTCACGAATCTACTGTCTATAGGTTTGAAAGTACCGTTTCCATAATATTCGGCTTTCATTATATGATATTTTTCCGATAACAGGCTTACTTCTCGGCTCACCATCATCAACAACATTTGGGCACCAATTCCTCACAGTTAATCATGTTCTCGTTGTAACGGTACGTTGGGGTCTGCTGGCGTTGCGGTTCCTGCTTCTTTGCCATTGTTGTTCCTTCCTCTTTTGTTTGACTATTTTTCTGATTGTTTACTTTCGGTACGATTTCATAGCGTTTCAGAAACTCCTTTATCGCGTCTGTTTTCTTGCCTTCGGCCAAATCCCTGAAAGCATGTTTGTTCTGTTTGTAATCGTTGAAGGTCATGCGGATAAGCCTGAAATGCGTAGGCTCTTTCATCTGGTTCCAGAAGCTTTTGATGAAGTTTTCGAGGATACTTGAATTCTTGTCAAATTTCAGGAATGAGTTTTCGTTCTTCTCTTCCGGTGTAACCGTATGATAATTACCTTTCTCATCCATCTTGCTGATCACTCCCAAACCTTCCTTTGGGTCATTCTTGTAATGTACCTGCAGAAGCTCGTCAATTTGTTCCTCATAAGGTTTTTTCCGGTTTCTTTGTCCTGCCTTGCTTTTTTCCTTGTCAGGACTGTTTTCTTGTGCCATAATCTTTTATTTTGGGTGACTACTTGATTTGTTTCACAGTCCAAATGTAAGATGATAAATAGAGTAAGCAACTAATTTATAAATAGATGGCGTTAGATGTCATCAGGTGTCATCAAATGTCATACGAAGAATAGGAAAGAACGGGAACAGAGGAGAAAAGAAAAAAGGAATAAATGCGGCTGGCAAATCAGGATTAGGATTTATCTTTTATGGAAGGGATAACTGAGATATTAGTACTATTATGCAATATAGTTTTTTACAAAAAATATATTTGGCACTGAGCCTTTTTTATATTTGTATTCTTATAATTGTCAATTTATTTTACATATTAAATATACTTTGGTTATAGTTTAATGGTAAAGAGATTATAAATGAGGTTTCATGAAAAGGTTGAGATTTTACAGATAACTCCCCACCATGCATACGTATAATTTGTCTGGAAAGACTTAGTCCTATACCCGTTCCACCCTTTTTTGTTGTAAAAAAAGGAATAAAAATATCTTCAAGCAAATTAGATGGGATACCAGAACCATTGTCTGTTATTTTTATTAATAGAATCATTTCTTGAATATATACTTTAATGTGTATTTCTCTTTCAGATTGCTCTGTTAGCGCTTGTATGGAGTTTTTTAATAGATTTATTAAAACTTGCGATAACATATTTTCATCTGCATAAATTTGTATTTGCGGTTGAAAAAAGTCAGTAGAAAACCTTATCTGTTGTTGCTGTAAAATTTCTTGATATAATATCTGAATGTTTTCTATCAAATCTGTCAAGGAGAAATATTTAAATTCAGGTTGCTTTAATCCTGAATATTGTCTATATGATTCTGTAAAATAAATCAAATTTTGTCCTTGGCTTTTAATGGTCTCTAATCCACGTATTGTTTTTTCAATAGTAAGTTCTGTAATATCTTTTGTACTTTTTGAAACGTGCTTAATCTGAAAATAAGAAAGAAGGGTTTCTGAGAGTGAGACAATTGGAGTGATAGAATTCATTATTTCATGGGTTAATACTCGCATAAGTTTTTCCCAAGATTCATATTCTTTTTGATGTAATTTACGCTCGAACTCAATCTTTTTATGTTCTGACATTAAAGTATATACTCTATTAAAAGATGCATATAAATATCGTTGTTCTTTGGATCCAATATTTTCTGGGAAGTAAAGCATGGATTCATTATCTTCTATAGAATCAAAAAAAAATTTCATTTTCCGATTATAAGAATTCAGGTAATAAACAAGTCTTCCAATAAGGCCAAAAGCTATTAGAATCGTAATTGTTCCTAGTATTATAGCTCTTCTTGAAATAATTCCTGCAAGTCCAAGTCCAAGTGTAAAGACTATGAGTAATACAAATAAAAGGATGTGTATGTATAAACGAGTGCTAAACATTTAATTAAAAATTGAAACGTGTTAATTTGTTATATAATGTTTGTCTACTGATACCTAATTGTTCTGCGGTTGCCGTTAAATTTCCCGAATTTTGAGAAATAGCTGCTAATATAGCTTTTCTTTCTACTTCTTTTAAATTAGGAACTCTATCAAAAGAAAATGTATTATCTAAATGTATAGAGATATCGGATGGTTTTATTATATCTTTTTCTGCTAAGATCACAGCTTTTTCAATGGTATATTGTAATTCTCTAATATTCCCGGGCCAATTATGACTTTCCAGCTTTTGTATAGTTTTTGGATGTAAGGATAATCCTGTCCGTTTATACAAATTAGCGTATTTTTTTAAGAAATATTCTGCAAATGTCGCTATGTCTTCTTT
>JAXEBI010000118.1:0-6023 GCA_034094155.1 Phocaeicola sp. | reverse complement strand
AAAAACATTTGGAGGAATCAAAAAAACATCATACCTTTGCAACCGCAAACGAAAAAATGATGCACTCTTAGCTCAGTTGGTAGAGCAACTGACTCTTAATCAGTGGGTCCAGGGTTCGAATCCCTGAGGGTGTACTTCTTTCGGGAAATTTGACAATTTATAGTGGATGCACTCTTAGCTCAGTTGGTAGAGCAACTGACTCTTAATCAGTGGGTCCAGGGTTCGAATCCCTGAGGGTGTACACACTTCGGTAAATAGGTTTAGGGGACCTAATTACTTGATTGGGAATTTAAAGCTCTTTAAATCGTGAAGATTTGAGGAGCTTTTTTATTTTATCAGGCTTTGTTATGCGCTATCGCAAAAAGAAGCCATACCCATACTATCAAAAAAACAGTCAGGATATGGCTTTATGTACATTCTGATGTAATATTGTACACTTTAAAAATTATGCAGACATTCATCAAAAAGCGTCAGCAATTTTTCTTTAAGGATTGCTTTCATTTTATCTAAGGATACAGCAATCCCAGTTTCCTTTTCAAGAGAAGTAACACCCTTATCAATAAAACCGCAAGGATTGATATAGCTGAAGTATCTCAAATCAGTATTTACATTAAATGCAAGTCCATGCATGGTTACAAAATGACTGCTTCTCACACCTATAGCACAAATCTTCCTTTCATAAGGAGTTCCTATACCAATCCATACTCCGGTGGCGCCGTCAACACGGCCTGCTTCAATACCATAATCGGCACATATTCTTATTATAGCCTCTTCAAGAATATGAATATAACTTTTAAGTCCAAGTCCAAAATCCTCAAGATTGATAATAGGATAACATACCAACTGTCCGGGTCCGTGATAAGTAATATCTCCGCCCCTGTCTATCTTATAAAGTTCTGCCCCTACAGACTTCAATCTTTCCTCATCGAGAAGCATATTCGACAGTTTGCCGTGCTTTCCCAAAGTATAGACATGAGGATGAGAACAGAATATTATTCTATTATCGTATGGCATTCCATTCTTTTTGGCTTCTATCAACGAATCAAAGATTTCTGTCTGAGTTTTCCAGGCTTCAGAATACGAAACCATACCCCAATCTTCGAATTTAAGTAAATGCGTGTTTCTGTTCATAATACGTACTAAATTTAGAAAATCACTCAAATGTACATATTATATTTGAATATTGATATAGCGGACTATAAAAATGGTGATGCTTTTTATTGGTCTTACATGGTAAACCGAATAAAATGACAGGTGGTTCCACAAATTTAGTCATTCTTACTGCAGCCATTACCGCCAACAGCTGTCATAGAACCCCAACAGTTACCATAGAAAACAGAGAATAATATCCAAAGGCTGGATGCAAGTTCTACCGTAATGGATTTTATTTCCAATAAACGTTTCCTCGATTCAGTCTTGTGTGTTTTTTGGGGGAATGCTTGCATATTTCCAAGGTATTTACGAATTTTGTATAGAAGTGATTTATAACAAATCTTAATCTCTATGCAAAACATTCTAATGAAATGGTCGGCCTTATACAGTAGACTCACATGCCGAATAGCCGTATGTACATTCGCACTTCTGTCCATCCTGATGGCCTCGTGCAAAAACAATGGCAATGATGGTGACAATACCCAATGGATAGAAAAATGTAGTGTAATAGCCGATAAGGTTACCGTAGGTAGCGACACGGTAATAACATGCAATATGTCTGCCGTGAAAGAATCCATACGCTTACCGTTCAGCACGTTCCTTGACACGCTGGAGGTCATCAAGCTGGACAACAGCAATGAAGATGCATTGGTGAGTGAGTCTAACATGATAACCGTGACAGACAATTATCTTGGTATAAATGTTGAAAACTCCCCCTATAAACTGTTTACCCGCCAGGGAAAGTTTATATGTCGTGTAGGAAACATCGGACAGGGTCCCGGCGAATATAATCTAATCTATTCCAGCCAGATTGACGAAGCAAACAACCGTATTTACCTATTGCCATGGACTACAAAACAACTTCTTGTCTATGACTTGAAAGGAGACTTTATAGGAAAAATACCGCTTCCTTATTTGGTGCATAAAGGAGTGTTTCACGTTAACCATGACGAACGAAAGGTGACTGTGACGCATCTTGCTTTTACTAGTGACCCTGTAGTCTGGATACAGGATATGAAGGGAAACATTCTGTCCGAAATTAAATCACCACACATGACGGCATCAGGCTACAGCAACGAAATCAATCTGTATAAAGGAGAAAATACTGCCTTGACATTTTCAATACACCATTATATGCCGACAGTGGATTCATTATATACTTACAACACGGACAACAACAGACTTATCCCGCTATTTACAACGGATTTTGGCAGCGAAATACCAAGTCATACTTTAGGAGATTGCGGCAATTATTATCTCACAGACATTTACGGTCCCAACACAGACCCGAAGACCATGCATATGTACACCGGTATGGTAGTAAAGCGGATTATCGTCGACAAGCGGACACTGCGAGGCGCGGATTATAAAATGGTCAACACTGAACTGGGTGGAATAGCTTTGGAAAGCAAGCGCTGGTTCATGAACGAATACGGTTACACGGTATGTTGGGATCCGGGCGATCTGTTGGACCTGATAGAAGAACGGCTGACTGACCAGAATATACCTGATGAAGACCGTAAGTTTCTGAATGTTTGGAAGTCTAAGATTTCGCAGGATGACAACGGCTATGTGATATTGGGAAAGAAATTGAGAACAGAGAATCAAACCAGATAGAAAATTCAGTAAACAGCATAAAAAGCCAACTAATTCATAAACAAAGCGTTGCGAATTAGTTGGTTTTTTATACCATTAGGTATTCATCAGAAAAAAAAGGTTTGAGATGAAAAACTTAGGGGACTTCCGAACCAAGATATGGAAAAGATACAAAATATTTCAGAAATTCACCCTACTTTGGATTCAGATAGATCCCTTTTTCCACGTTAGATTTCCTATAACCATTTTGTGAAACTGGAGAATGAAGTATTGCTACCCATGACTATCTTTATCAAAAAAGTACTGCTAACTAAATTATTCCCTACACTTAAAGGCTTTCGGGTTTTGCCACATTTATTTATTGCCGCTATAACGGTCCTTCTGGTTGCTGATAATCATTTGATGTTTCTTACCGCTCTTTACTTTTTTATTACCAAAATTATAAGAAACACGAAGCATTACCCCTTGATATTCACCCTGAGAAAATGTATAACTTTCCATATCAGAAGTAAGGTAAGTGCGCTTTCTTATAGAAGAGTAATTGTTTCCATTATAATTCCAGGAACGATAGTAAGAGGCAGAAAAAGCCCATTCCTTTATATTTTTCCGAATCTCTATGCTTCCTCTCATATCCGATTCTGTTTTCGTCATCAACCGTTTCTCGGAAGTACGGAACTGATAGTTACACAGCAAATTCCATGAATATTTTTCGGACAACACAATCGTATTATCCATATTCAGTTCCCCATAGAATCCATCTTTGTCGATATCAATATCGGCATAATGTCCTTGATAATGGGCATATTGTCCCATAAAGGTCATATTCACAAACCATCTGTTCCGAAAAAATGCCTGATTAATATTAGCGGTGAGTCGCCATCCGGTTTCTTTTCCATAATTTACAGGTGATGTAATCTCCATATTACCATCTGCAACTGTAAGGACATCAACCGCATCATGAGTCGCATACTGGGATAAAGAGAACATATATTGACTGTTCAGATAATAGCCCAACTCTTGAAACACAGTATAAGAGGGTTTCAAGTCTACATTACCGGTGGAACAGACAGTCGGACTTTGGTAATTCTTAAAAGGATTGAGATATTCATACATCGGATAGGTATGCTGGGTTGCCAGACTGTACCACAAATAATGCCGTTCCGATGGAATAAAAGTCAACGAAAGGGAAGGAAGCACTTTCCAGTAATGATGCGAGGAAACTTGTCTTTCCGGTTTTACCAGCTCTCCTCTCGTGTGAGTATATTTTGCTCTGGCCCCAACGGCACTGGAAAGCTTTTCACCCCAATTGCTCTCATAGGACATGTAGCCCGAAAGTTCTTTCTCCTGATAGTCGAAACGGCTACCTGGATACTCTTGCTCCGTAAGATTGTACAAATGGGAATAGCTGTTTTCATTTCGAGAGTCCGAGACATACCCATCAGCTCCTGCTATTATCTTATGATTGCTGTGCAGCAATGCTGTATATTCCAACTGCCCCATCCACAAATGATTGCTTTGAGGAAGATGTTGCACGTAACCAGTCTGTGGAATGTCTTTCGCGCCATCTTCCAATAGAGTGGAGGAATATACTTCGTTCTGATTGGTATTATAATATTGGTAGTCCACATCCAGCGCCAATTTATTATTCGAGTTAAAGTTGAATGTATAGTTCAAATTAATTGCCGCCCGGTTGGTTTTCGTATGCGTGTCGAGTTGGCTGGACAATAGGGAGTCCGGCACAGTCTGAGCATTCTGATATGTATATCGTGAAACTGTACGGTTCTTGGGATTACCGTCCCATAGACTGAAATCAACAACCATTCCCAGAACCTGCTTTTCTGTGGGCCGAAACGAAAAATCAAGATTGCCGGAATAAAGTTGCCTCCGGTTTTCGTAAGTAGAATTTCGTTCAGTCATTGCTCCTGTTTTCGGAAACAAGACTTCACTTTCCGACTTATTCCAGTCAGCCAAGTTACGGGCGGAAAAAGTAGTTTTCAAATCAATATTTCTTTTTACGTAGTTCAGGTTCAATGAAGCGATTTGCTTGTTATAGTGAGTTTGCCACATTTGAGCGGACACAAAACCTTTCACTCCTTCACCTTCATTCCGCCTTAATGTGATATTCACAATACCCGTCTGGGCATCAACATTGAATTTACTCCCAGGGTTGGTAATCAATTCTATCGTCTTGATATTGTCGGCAGGAACACTTTTCAAATAGTTTTGAATTTCCGTACCGGACATGGAAGACTTACGCCCATTGATATAAACAACCAGATTTTGCTTGCCAAGCATACCCAACCCCTGCACTTCATCTACTTTAAGCATGGGAGTGTATCGGAGCATTCCCCATATCGTGTTATTTTTCGTCAGCTGGCTGACTTTGGGAAGTGACATGACGATACGGTCCACATCTTTACGCAGCACATAAGGTTTTGCCTTAACAACCACCTCGTCCAAAACAATGTCCGTGTTCAAATGTATCCGTATTTCTCCTAATGAAATATCTTTGTGAAGAGGTGGAAGAGCGATTAATGAATCTTTATATCCTAATGTCCTGACAAGAAGCAGGGTGCTGTCATTCGACAATCCTTGAATACTGAATTTTCCATCAGCTTCTGTATAAGTGGAAGCAATCAACTCTTTTTGCGGGCAGGACAACAGGGTGATAAAACTTCCCTCCAAAGGTTGGTTGTTTGTTTCGTCCTTCACTACCCCATTTATTTCTTGCGCATTCAAGTAGACAGGTAAAAATAATGTTACGATTGTGCATAGATATTTCATTGTTTTCTTTGGTATTTGATTATTATATATTAAACATATGATAAACGTATTAAAAATATTTGCTAATATAGCATAAAAAAAAGCAACACTGTATTAGTAGTTTTTTTTAACAGAAATTAACGCCATCAATATACTTTAAAGTAAATCTATAATTTACAATTGTCATATACAACCCTGATGACCAAAGAAAACTCATCAAAATTTCTTTAATAAGGAATTCTCCAAGGTTCTGCTATGAACCTGTACCGGTATCAGTTTTGTTGACTCCATTCCTTTACGTGTCTGTTGGAGAACATCTTCCTTAACGGTATACAACTTGTCACTAAAGTAAAAAACAATATTAAGAACTCACTGTAGTGTACTAAATAAGTTGACACAAATTATTTAGTAACATGCGTGAATATAAAAAGTATTCAAAAGAAGAATGTTTATCTTATTTGGAGGAATATTTGTCCTCTTCGTTCACGAAAAGGCAATTTGAACGAGAAAAA
>JAXEBI010000117.1:0-6211 GCA_034094155.1 Phocaeicola sp. | reverse complement strand
ACTAAGTTAAGTGAATCTTCTGACATAACAAAGTACTGGGCAATATATTATTACTCAGTACTTTAAATTATTTTTTTTGAAATGAGTTGCGGAATTAAGGATTATAATATTTTTCCTATAATTCTTTACTATTGAATATAGATTATCTTACCATAGCTTTTGTTACTTCTCCTATATACATAGTGTATTCCTTAGAGGTATCAATACTTGAATTAAGTGATTTAAGTTCCTCTGCCGAAAGTTTCTGTGTCATAGACTTCTTGCATTCAATAACTACATTTGCATTGGTAGAATTGGCATTATAGAAAGAAACTTTATATGTATCTGTATTTTCCATCATAAGGCTTACTGCCATTCTGCTCTTGTCTATCAGTGTGTAAGACACATCTTTATTGAACAATTTGCCGAATCCGCCCCATGTTTCAGGAGTAACATCTATTTCTTCTTCGCCTACAGTAATAGTGATACGTCCTTTTGATGCCAAATCCTGAAGGTTTGTATTAATCTCAGAAACTTTCACTTCATGCAAGGTTCCGTCTGAAACTTCAGGAGTTTTGTTTCCGGTGTTGGCTATAATTGCAACATTATTGTTTGCTGCATTTCCAGTGCTAATGGTATTGTTTGCATTAGCATTATTAACATTGCCGTTATTGGAATTAATATTACTTGCTGTGTTATTCTGAAGTATATGCTGTCCAAGTAGACTTTCTACCGACTGAAAGAGTTCGTCTTTTAGATTTATAGTTTCTCTTCTGAATTTTCCGCAGATAGGTGCAAGCTTTGTTTTTTTCTTGTTCAAGGCTATATCATCTGTAATCCACTCTTCAGCTGAATATCTTTCTCCACCATCACGGTTCTCGTCATACCAGTATCTGATTCTGCTCATGGAAAGATTACATTTACCATCCTTAGCTTCTATAAGGAAGTGATAATATATTCTTGTTCTGTCGAGCGACAGAGCAGATGAACTGAAAACAATATATTCTTCGGCTGTAGCTACTATCTCGCCTTTTTCTTCATCGGTATAAACCACTCTGCTGTTCATTTGATCTTCAGGCTTGAATCTTTCATTGGCCCATTTCAGCATGTTGGAGTACAATTCTTTCTGGCTTAATGATGGAACATCGATTGATTTGCTGAACACAATTTTTCCATCTTCCATTGTTATAGCTCCGGCAAGATACTTTGGATTTGATTTGTCATCGTCTTTGTCGTCCTTTGCAACTGCAAATAATGGCAGTATTGCCATTAAAAATAATAGTATTTTCTTCATGGTAAATTTTTTTTCTAAGTTTTCAATTAGTATTTACTCAGCAAACTTACATAAAAAATATGTATAAAAGAAAGTTTTGTGTATTAATACAATGTTTACTTTTGTTAATTCTAAAAAAAAGAGAAGCCTGGTGTCAGACTTCTCTTTTTTTTATTCAGTCAAGGATTACTTTACAGGAATCTTGTCGATTCTTTTCTGATGACGTCCTCCTTCAAATCCTGTATTGAAGAATTCTGTCATAATCTTGTCGGCTGTCTCGTTATCAATAAAACGGCCTGGCATGACCAATACGTTAGAATCATTATGCTGGCGGGCAAGCTTTGCTATTTCAGGAATCCAGCACAGAGCTGCACGTATTCCCTGATGTTTGTTTAATGTCATGCTTATTCCCTCACCGCTGCCGCATATTGCAATACCGGGATAACATTCACCTGCTTCTACTGCTTCTGCCAAAGGGTGAGCAAAATCAGGATAGTCGCAACTGTCTGTCGAGTAAGTTCCAAAATCTTTATATTCTAAGCCTTTTGCTTCCAACCATTGCTTTACGTATTGCTTTAGTTCGAATCCGGCATGATCTGATGCTAATCCTATCTTCTTCATTATAACATTGATTTTACCTGGTTATATACATTTTCTGCTGTGAATCCCAATTTTTCGTCCAATACCTTGTATGGAGCAGAGAAACCGAATGATTCAAGTCCCCAAACTTTGCCGTTTACACCTACAAGACCTTCAAGGTTTACAGGCAATCCTGCTGTAAGACCAAATACCTTTGCACCGGTAGGAATAATACTTTCCTGATATTCCTTGCTCTGGCTGCGGAATAATCCTTCGGAAGGAACAGAAACGATACGAGTCTTGATTCCGTCCTTGTTGAGGAGTTCGGCACCGGCTACCAATGTAGATACTTCAGAACCTGAAGCTACCATGATTACATCTGGGGTTCCTTCAGAATCGGTTACAATATAGCCACCTTTTGTAGCCTCTGCATAATTTGTACCCTCAGGAAGATTATTGACATTTTGGCGTGAAAGGATAAGAGCAGAAGGAGTATCTATATTCTCCATTGCAAGTTTCCATGCAACAGTAGTTTCTTCAGTATCAGCAGGGCGAAGAACCAGCATAGAGTTCTTTCCGTGGTGATTCTTAAGTTTCTCCATAAGACGGATCTGAGCTTCCTGTTCTACAGGTTCATGAGTAGGACCATCTTCACCTACGCGGAATGCATCATGAGTCCAGATAAATTTAACAGGCAATTGCATTAATGCGGCCATACGAATTGCTGGTTTCATGTAATCAGAAAACACGAAGAAAGTACCGCAGGCAGCAATTACACCTCCGTGAAGAGCCATACCTATACAACAGCAAGCCATAGTAAGTTCGGCTACACCAGCCTGGAGGAATGCACCACTGAAGTCGCCATTAATAAATGAGTGAGTTTTGTTTAGGAAACCATCCGTCTTGTCAGAGTTAGAAAGGTCGGCCGAAGAACAAATCATGTTAGGAACCTGTTCTGCAAGAGTACCAAGAACAGTAGCCGATGCGTTACGTGTAGCATCGTTGGCCTTTTGCTGGATACCTTCCCAATTAACCTTAGGAGCTGCACCGCTGAACCATTCCTTAAGCTGTGCGGCCTTTTCTGGGTTTGCTGCAGCCCAAGCATTTTCTTCTTCTTTTCTAGAAGCTACAATAGCTTTAAGTTCTTTTGCGCGTTTTGCATAAATTTCCTTAACATCATCAAATATAACGAAAGGATTCTCTAGGTCGGCACCAAGGTTAATCATTGTATTAACGTATGCATCGCCACCAAGAGGAGCACCATGAGTCTTGCAGCTACGTTCGTATGAAGAATTGTCAGCCTTGCGTGCGCCTTTACCCATAACACATTTACCGATGATAAGAGTTGGACGTTTGTCTTCAGCTTTTGCTGCGTCAAGAGCCTTACGTATTTCCTCACAGTCGTTTCCGTTTATTTCGATAACATTCCATCCCCACGCACGATATTTCATGGCAGTATCTTCTGTCATTACTTCGCTTGTTTCTGTAGAAAGCTGGATATCGTTTGAATCGTAGAACATGATAAGGTTGTCCAATCCTAGGTGACCGGCAATACGGCCGCTACCTTGAGATATTTCTTCCTGAACACCTCCATCAGAAATGTAGGCATAGATAGTTTCTTTTGCAAAAGTAGGATTGCCAGTACGGGCAGCAAGGAACTTGGCGGCAATGGCTGCACCTACAGCAAAAGTGTGGCCCTGACCAAGAGGACCTGAAGTGTTTTCGATGCCTCGCTTAACATCTACTTCAGGATGTCCGGGAGTAGGAGAACCCCATTGACGGAACTGCTTAAGTTCATCGATAGTAAATTTGCCAGTCAAAGCAAGTTGAGAGTACAACATTGGAGACATGTGACCAGGATCGAGGAAGAAACGGTCACGACCTTCCCAATATGGATTTTCAGGATCATACTGCAGATACTCTGCATATAGCACGTTGATAAAGTCTGCACCACCCATGGCACCGCCCGGATGACCTGATTTTGCTTTTTCAACCATAGAAGCTGCAAGGATACGGATATTATCAGCAGCGTGGTTCATTACTTCTTTGCTGTTCATATTAATTAAAATTGATTTGATTTTTGCTATATAAAATTGGCCGAATAACATTGTCTGCCAATGAAATCATGAGCAAAGGTACGATATTTATACGTAATTTACAAAATGCTTGTAATTTTATTTGTTTTACTCCGTTGATTAGGCTTTGTAGTTTACAGCGGCTTGTTCAACAGGAAGACATGCCTTATAATTTTCGATATAAGCATTAAAGCCAGCTACATCTTCCGGATTTGGAGCTATTTCAACACCGGCATCGCCTGCAAATACTTTTTCGTCGAGGAAGTCGGACAGTGACTGTTTCTTGTCGTTGTTTACAAGGTAAGAACCAAGCAATGCAATACCCCATGCACCTCCTTCACCGGCAGTTTCCATTACAGATATAGGTGAGTTAATAGCAGCTGCAAGCACTTTTTGGCCTACACCTTTTGTTCTGAACAGACCACCGTGACCGGTAATTCTGTCTACCTTGATTTTTTCTTCGTTGAACAAAATATCGTTTCCAATTTTAAGTACACCTACAGATGCATATAGATGTGAACGCATGAAGTTGGCAAGATTGAACTTATCGTTGGCGCTGCGTACAAATAAAGGACGTCCTTCGGTAAGACCTGTTACAGGTTCGCCCGAGAAGTAGTTGTATGATATAAGTCCACCGCAGTCGGCATCACCAGTAAGAGCGTTGTTGTATAATTTTCCAAATATTTCGTCCATGTCTACAGGAATACCCATGAGTTCGTTATATTCCTTGAATAAGTTAACCCATGCGTTAAGGTCGGAAGTACAGTTGTTACAGTGAACCATTGCCACAAGGCTACCATCCGGTGTAGTAACCATATCAATCATTTCGTAAGGTTTCGACAAGTCTTTTTCGAGAACAATCATAGAGAACGAAGAAGTACCAGCCGATACATTACCTGTGCGCTGTTTAACGGCATTTGTTGCCACCATACCTGTACCTGCATCACCTTCTGGAGGACATACTGGTACTCCGGCCTTAAGATTTCCCGAAACGTCGAGTTTGCGTGCTCCTTCTTCTGTCAGATATCCTGCATTTTCTCCGGCCAAAAGAACCTTTGGAAGAATATCTTCAAGTTTCCAGCTGAAACCGTGAGGAGCAACCAGATTATTGAACTTGTCAACCATTGTGGCTGAATAGTTCTTTGTTTCTGGGTCGATAGGAATCATGCCCGATGCATCACCTATACCAAGAACCTTTTCGCCTGTTATCTGCCAGTGTACATATCCGGCCAGGGTAGTGAGGAATGTAATATCTTTTACATGCTCTTCCTTGTTGAGAATAGCCTGATAAAGGTGAGAAATACTCCATCTCAATGGAATATTATATACAAAGAGTTCAGAAAGTTCGGCAGCAGCTTTTCCTGTATTTGTGTTTCTCCATGTGCGGAATGGCACCAGAATCTCTTCTTTGTCATTGAATGCCATGTATCCGTGCATCATGGCACTTACACCGATTGCTGCTAACTTTTCTATTTCTACTCCATACTGAGACTTTACATTAGAACGGAGGTCGGCATAGCAGTCCTGTACTCCATTCCAGATAGCATCGATACTGTATGTCCAAAGGCCGTCTTCCAACTGGTTTACCCAAGTGTGGCTACCCTGGGCTATAGGTTTGTTCTCCTGGTCAATCAAGACAGCCTTGATACGTGTTGAGCCGAATTCTATACCTAATATGGCTTTACCTGCCTCGATAATTGACTTAGCATTCGATTTCATAATAAAAATCAATAATTTTAAAGTTAAAGATTAAAGAAAAAGTTGTGGTAATAAAAGCTATGATGATAAAATACGATAATAAAAGTAGTGATAAAAAAAGGAAGTGCTGTTAAGAATTATTATTCCGACAGCACTTCCAGTTTTCAATAAGCGTTTATATATCTATTTATTTACTTATGCTGTCTTTGCTATATTTTGAAAGGCAATATCGGGAATTATATATCCGATTAATATATCAATCTGTAAAATTTGATATATCAGCAGTATATATAAATTAATTAGCAAAGAGCTTTGTTGAGCATGTAGTAAACTTCATTCATGTGAAGTTCCTTCTTGAATTCGTTGATAGTAGTATCTTTATTGATATGAACCATTTCGATACCTGAGATTTCAGCATAGTCTTCCCAGTATTCTGCTGTAAGATCGTATGAGAAGCAAGAGTGGTGAGTACCACCGGCAAGAATCCATGCACCAGCACCTATTTCGAAGTTAGGCATTGGTTTCCACAAAGCAGAAGCTACAGGAAGTTTTGGCAATGGTTTTGGTTCGATACATTCCACATCGTTAACAATCAGACGGAAGCGGT
>JAXEBI010000116.1:0-3929 GCA_034094155.1 Phocaeicola sp. | reverse complement strand
TGAGGATTTTTTTATAATTGTATGTACCTCAAATATACAACATTTTGTGCTTCGAGCACGGAAATAGACGATGAATCAAGTACGTAGGGCTTGATTTTTTATTGCACCGGCATAAAAAACGAAGATTTTTATGTAAGTTTGTAAGGTTATATTATCATACATCTGAAATTTACTAACGATTATGAAGAAGAAAATTGTAACATTTGGTGAAATAATGATGCGACTAACTACCCCAGGAAATCTGAGGCTGCAACAAAGTCGCGAATTATCAGTCAATTATGGTGGTAGTGAAGCCAATGTAGCCATTTCGGTGGCAAACTTCGGAGGCCAGGTCGAATATATAACACGTCTACCGGAAAACCCGTTAGGAGAAGCGTGCATAGCTGAACTGCGCTCACACAATATCGGTACAGATCACATTCTGATAGGAGGAAAACGACTTGGTACATATTATATGGAAAAGGCGGCGTCTATGAGAAATTCACGTGTAATCTACGACCGCGACGGTTCATCCTTCTCTGAATTGGAACCAGGTATGGTAAACTGGAAAGAAATATTCAGCGACGCAGGCCTGTTCCACTGGTCAGGTATTGATGCGGCACTTACTCCCGGACTGGCTGAAGTGTGTAAAGAAGCTGTTGAAACAGCCAAAGAGATGGGACTTGCCGTCTCATACGACATCAACTATAGAAAGAACCTGTGGAACTATGGTAAAACTGCTCAGGAAGTCCTACGTCCGCTAATTGCCTCAAGCGATATTATGTTCGGTAGCGAAGGTGAATATGCAATGCTTTTCGGACTCAAAGCTCCGGGATTCAAAGCTACAAGTGCAACCGACCGTTATGATATACAGGCATACGAAAACTTCTGCAAGGATATAGCACAGAAAGTTCCACAATGCCGTTACATTTACATTGCATTGCGCAATGTTATGAACTCCGAGCACCATACCTTTGCCGGTGTACTTTATGCCGATGGTATAATGTATCATACCCGTGTATACGATATCAATAATGTAATAGACTGTGTAGGAGTTGGAGATGCATTCTGCGGTGCCCTTCTATACGCCCAGTCGGCATATACCGACAACCAGAAGAAGGTGGATTTCTCTACAGCAGCTTCTGTTCTGAAAAATACTATTTCTGGCGACTATAATTTTGTAAAAGTTTCAGAGGTGGAAGAACTGCTTGCCAGAAACGAAAAAGGAGAGTTGGAAAGATAATTCTGAAATTTTTAATTTAAAATCATATCCTATAGAAAGAAGATATGTCGAGATTTGGCATATCTTCTTTTTCTTTTATAGCTCATAATATTTTTTAATATCAATCCTCAAAACAGATTGTGGTTATAATCATATTAACGACTATTCTTCCAAACTGAATAAGACCAGACGTAAGGCAGATAAGTTCCATCTGAAAAAACATCTGAGCGATGCTCTGCAGGACAGGCTCCCGGCTGAAATGGCACTCGACAAGACTTGTGCCAGAGTTCTGAATCCATTAATAAAATGTTTGGTTCTCCTTACTAATTTACTGCCCAGTCGTTAATTGTACCGGTTTCAGAAGAGAATGATGCTCCAATCTTATATACTTTACGGAAATCTGTTGCATATTCACGTGCATAACCTTTTTCCTCTATCTGCTGAAGTGCCTCTTTGGCCGTACCGTCCAGTTTGAACTCAAAGATATACACATAGTCCGATGTTTCCACTATGCAGTCCACACGTCCCTGGCTCTGGACCTTCTCGGCATAGACAGTATAAACACTCACCAGACGCATAATGAGATAGAAAGTATATTGGAAATACCGTTCACGCTCCACCTCGTTTTCCTTGCGGCGCATTGTGTAAGGAATGCCGGAGAGGAAAGAAGTAAACAGTTCGCGTACATGCTCCACCTCTCCTTTTCGCAATGCTACAACAAGACTTCTTATCCACCCGCCAGTTTCCTCAGTTGGTTGCAGATATGATGAAGCCACCATTGTAAGAAATCCGCCCTTTACCTCATTGTTCGGGAAATCAAGAAGGAAGGTATTGAAATCTCTGTCGTATGCCTTTATTGTAAGATATCCGCTTTGATATATCATAGGCAAAGGACGTTCCACGTCGGCCTTGTAGTCTATAAATTCTGCCGGAGCATAATACTTTCCCGTAAATTCATTCATTCTCTCATGTGAATGGTTAAGCAGACGAATCAGATATGTGAGAGTTCCTGTGCTGAACCAATAGTCTTTGATACGTTTGGCATCAAGAGCATTCAACAAGCTAAAAGGATTGTAAATGTCTGTCAATTTATCGCTGAAGTGGTACCCATCGTACTGTTTCTTCAGCAGTTTATACATTTCTTCCGGTGTACACTGATACCCAACGGCCATTTGCGACACAGGTTCAGTAAAATATTTTCCAATTTCCTCCTGAGTAATACCGCAAAGAGCTTCATAACGTACATCCATGCTTATATCTTTCGGCTGATTGAATCCACTGAACACACTTACCTGAGAGAACTTGGTTACACCTGTCAGCAAAACGAATTGCAAATGCTTGTCCGCTCCCTTAAACACGGAATAAAAAGCTTTCAGGATATTGCGGTGACTGTCTTCCAGATTGGTATCCACATCCAGTACATCAAGAATAGGTTTGTCGTATTCATCTACAAGTACCACTGCGCGGTGTCCTGTCTGAAGATGAGCAGCTTCGAGAATCTTTATAAAGCGGTCGCCAAGTCCCAACTCATTTACTCGTACAGGCAGATTGTATTTCTGTTCCCATTCCACAAGATAAAAGTTAAGTTTCTTCTCCAGTTCTCCTAAGTTTGTGAAATTAGTCGCGTTGAAATCCACATGGAAAACAGGATACTCGTTCCATTCTGTCTCCATCTTTTCTATGGCAAGACCACGGAACAGCTCCTTACGTCCTGAATAATAGTTTTCCAATGTAGAAACAAGCAGGCTCTTTCCGAACCGTCGCGGACGGCTAAGAAAATAAATACTTCCATTATGTGTAAGATCATAAATAATGTCAGTTTTATCGACATATATATAACCTTCTTGAATAATGCGTTCAAAACTTTGGATACCAATTGGAAATTTCATAACCTTATTCTTTTTGTACTTTACGCAAAGGTAAATAAAAAATCAGACTTTCAAGTCATTAATTAATATGTCTTTTCCTTAACCTTAACTAAATGCACACACGAATGTGTATAGTGCCGGAATATTCTTATTTTTGCCGTAAATTTTGGTAAAATGAGAAAGATAACCCACTATATTCTGTACATTCTGATTACTTACATTCTGATTACTTGTACAGCCCTTTTGAATATCCAATGCAGCGGAAACGGCAAGGAGAAAACTCCGCTTCCGGAACTGGTTCATGCGGAGTCCGTGATGTTTGAGCACCCGGACAGTGCGCTTCATATCCTGAAGGCCATGCCGATGCCTTCAGCACGCAGTAATAAGGAGAACCATGCGCTGTGGTGTCTGTTGGTGACACAGGCACAAGTAAAACAAATTATAAAAATCTCTTCAGATTCCCTTGTTAGGATAGCATACGATTATTACAAGCCTACCGATAATGCCCGAAGAAAGGCGATGTCTGCTCTTTACATGGGGGATATTAATTATGAACTCGGCAATATAGAGGACGCCATGCAGTATTATCTTGAAGGCAAAACAGAGGTGGAAAAAACTAATGATTATAAGACCGGATTTCTGATAATGTCTTCCCTAGGAAAGCTTTATTTGTATCGTAATTTTGAGGAATATGCCTTTGAAGCTTGTTCTAAAGCATACGATTATGCTGTCGAGGATTCAAACAAGAGGTATCAGATGGTGTCATTACAATATCTGGCCAGATGCTATTGTCTTTTGGATAAACTGCCTATAGCGATAAAAGCTTATCAGAAATGCATGGGGATTGCATTGGAGCTTGG
>JAXEBI010000115.1:0-5964 GCA_034094155.1 Phocaeicola sp. | reverse complement strand
TCATTCCTGATTCAGATATTGCGGAAGGCAAGCCATACGGACCGGGATTTGAGGCGGTGATGACCAACGGGGCTGCAGCCATAAGAAAAGGATTCCATGTAACAGTCAGGGAACTTCCTTTTGCAGAAATACCATCCGAGGCAGAAGGTGAAGTACAATATGCCAAGAATGATGCCGACAGCTATATCCGCAGCAGGGAGGATTATACCTCACTTCCGGAAAAGCATTTTATCATCTGGTTGGCACAGAAACGTTTTCTGGTAGCCGGTTCCATGGTAGAGGAAAGAAAGTGTGTTGCGGAAATAGCAGACTTGTTGCGCTATATAAAAGACCAGCTTGTGTATGACCAGTGCATAGAACAACTCTCCAGACTGCACGGCAAGGTAAAGCTATGGCGTGATGCCGTTACCCAGGCACGTGGGGAAGCCAGGAAAAGGAACGACAAACCTGCGGCCATGAACGAGATGCAGCGTGAAGCTGAACTGCTGCGCCAGTTCGGTCTGTTCGTCAGGGAAAACTGTTACTACTCCATCGGTGAAGATGATGATGAACCGTCAAGAATCTCCAACTTCATCATGGAACCACTATTCCATATCGAGGATGAGATAAACGGAACCAGAATCTTCCGCATGAGGAATATGTACAATGTATGCAGGGTCATAGAACTGAAGGAGTCTGAGCTCTGCTCGCTTAGCAACTTCCAGCAGAAGGTCGGCTCACTGGGCAACTACGTATGGCTGGCCAAGATAGACAAACTCAACCGTGTAAAGGAATACCTGTACTCAAAGACCGATACGGCAGAACGTATCAGAAAGCTCGGCTGGAATGCAGCTGAAGGATTCTTTGCTTTCGGTAATGGAATATTTTTTGCAGGCACATTCAATGCCGTTGATGATTTGGGTATAGTCCGTTGTATCAACGGCAAGGCCTTCTATATACCGGCCACTTCAAAAATCTATCTCAACAATCCGGAGATATTCCAGTTTGAAAGACTTATGGTGCATGAGAACCGTAACGGAATAAAACTGTATGATTACGTAAAAAGACTTATGGAAGTGTTCGGTGAGAATGCAAGTGTAGCCTTCTGTTACCTTCTTGCCACCCTCTTCCGTGACATCATATTCAGACGTACCCGCCACTTCCCCATCCTGAACCTTTTCGGTGAGAAAGGAACCGGTAAGACAACCCTGGCTACTTCCCTCCAGTCCTTTTTCCTGCACGGAGTAGATCCGCCCAACCTTGGAGTAACCTCTGTACCAGCCATGAACGACCGTGTGTCACAGGCCGTCAATACCCTTGCCGTGCTTGATGAATACAAGAACGACCTCGACATCCGCAAGATAGCCTATCTGAAAGGACTCTGGGGCGGTGGCGGCCAGACCAAGAAGAATACAAATACGGACGGTATGGCAGCCCAGACCATTGTTACAACAGGGGTTGCCCTTTGCGGCCAGGACAAACCGACTCAGGATATGGCACTCTATACCCGTGTCATCTTCCTTGCCTTTTCAAAGACATCATTCAACCAGAATGAGAAAAGAGCCTATGAAGACCTTGTATCAGTCTGCAATATGGGACTTACCCACCTCACCCTAGAGATATTGGGACACAGGGAGCTGTTTGAGAAGAACTTTCCGGAAATATACTCCATCACCAAGCGTGAACTGGCTGCAAAACTGGAGAATGAAACAATCCATGACCGTATATTCGGGAACTGGGTTATCCCACTGGCCACCTTCAGGACACTAGAGACAGTCATTGACGTGCCTTTCAGCTATGCGGAGCTTTTTGAAACAGCAGTCAAAGGAATACGCAACCAGAATGAGCTAGCTCAGGAAAGTTCAGAGATAGCAGACTTCTGGAGTATGCTTCAGGGATTCCAGACTTCAGGGAAATGTATCGAGAAGGCACATTACCGCATAAGGTATATGAAATCCTTCCGTCCATTGTCTGTCAAGGAAGATATAGAATTTAAGGAGGCACGTCCGATTCTCTATCTGAACACAGCAGCCGTTGCATCACTGTTCAACAGCCGGAATGCAGGTTCAACTTCCAACCGCTCGAACTGGTCCACCATCATGTCTTACCTGAAATCCCATGCTTCATATTTGGGACTGAAACAGGACAGATTCACCATACTTCTGCCAAGCGGACTTCCTGACTACACCATTGACATTGTGAATGGAGAGCAGGTTAAGAAGGTAAAGGTAAACCGACCTAAGGCATTATGCTTTGATTATCTCCAGTTGAAAGAGACTTTCGGGCTGGATCTTGAAACTGAGGTTGTAGCTGAAGCTCATAATCTTTAGAAAAGTATTTCTAATAAATAGAAATGTCTCGTCTTTAGTTCTAAAATGTTTTTATCAAGACTATACATTCTTTGATAAAACAAGTTTTATTAAAACAATATTAAAATGATATGGGTTGATTATGCGAAAATTAGATTGTTAAAACAAGTCCTTTTGATTTATAAATAAAATCATTAACTTTGCTGAGAATACTAATATGGCAATTATAGATATTAATAGAAATAAATATGATTACATTCCAACGGTTGTTGTATATTGATAAACTCTATTTTGATATTTGAATGTTGTCATTACTAATTAGAGTATTCGAGTTGTAATTTTGTTTTAATATTGTCTAAGATATAAAATATAGAACCATTATGTTAAAAGAGTCTATTTCAATTTATAATTTTGGACCAATTACGGAAGTTGAATTAGTAGATATTAATTCTTTATTGGTTTTAATAGGTTCGTCTGGAAGTGGAAAGAGTACTATTTTAAAATTGTTATCAATTTTCAGGTGGCTTTATAAAAGAGCATGCTTAAAGACTTATTTAAAAAAGGCAGGAGTAAAAAAACTTGGACGCGAAGTTAAATTTAAAAAATTATTAAAGGTATCTGGTATTGATGAATATTTAAAGACTAATACTCGTATTATTTATACCAGAGGGAATACTACGATTATATTTAATTCTGGTAAATTAAATACTGGTAATCTGCTTGTGGATGTCGATGAATTAAGCTGTGAGAAAGTTGCTTTTATATCTGATAAGCGATCTATAATTGCTGATTATTTAGATCACAAAATAGAAAGGAGATCTGCTGGATATTACTTACAGGATACTATTGATAATTTCATGCTTGCTAAGGACATTATCAAAAAGATGGAATTGGAATATTTGGGAGTAACTTTTAAAGTTGAAAAGAGCAATAATGAAACAAAATATAGATTTTACTCTATAGATAATGATTCAGTAGTAAGAATGAGTGCGGGTTCATCTGGTATGCAAACAGTCACACCTCTTTGTATGATTGCTGAATATTTTGCTCATCATTTTAATCCAATAAAGGCTTTTTCTGAGTCTTTATGGAAGTTTCTGTCGAATTCAGATAAATTATCAGAATTCAGTAGTGTCCTAAATGTTGGAGATATACGAGAAAAGAATGTCCATTTACTTGTAGAGGAACCTGAATTAAACCTTGATCCATATGGACAAATTCAACTTGTTAACCAACTTGTTGATATTTGTTTTGGAGGAACATCAGAATATAATATGACTTTGGCATTGGCTACACATAGTCCTTATATATTGAACTATCTAAATTTATTGATTCAACGCCATGAACACAATAACTCTGAAGGTGTAAATTTGAGCGTTGATAAGATAAGTGTTTATGAAATCAACTCAGGAACATCTATCGATTTAAAAACAGAAATTTCTGGAAATCAAAAAATAATCAATGCTGTTTCTATGTCAGAACCTTTGTCTGAAATTTATGCAGAATATAATAATTTAGCAAAATCTATTTAATTAAATATGGAACAGTTATTACAATCAGATGATTTTTTACAAGTTGTAAATCTGCATCGACGAAATAAGGGGGTTACACCAGCATTGCTAAATCTACCTACTGTGTATACTGAAGATTCATCAGATACAATTTTTGATATAATTGATTGTAAACAAGGAGGGACTATTATTCAGCAGCAAGGAAATGGTACTGCACATTATTTAAATAGCCAGCAAAATCCTATTAGGAATATGCGTTTTATTGCATATGAGAATTTTATTAATAGTTTACCTAGGGATTATAATAATGAATGGTCACGTTCTGATTACATCGCGTACGATACATCAAATGTTAAATCCTATTTTATCATACATGAACTATCTGAAGGAAAACTACAGAATAAGAAATCTAAAGGACTTATTCAGTTACAGAATACCCTTATGCGCTTGCGTGAATGTGAATCAATAAAACAATTTATGGATTCTTTTCAGAACCGTTGGTGCATTCTCTCTGCATCAGAGGGAGCGCAACAGGCTCCTTTGGATATGACTGCAGGTTTCAATAATATATATAGAGCAATCCCTGATCCTGAACCTCTTAATGCTACATTGATAACGAAACGTGGCTTTAAAGCATGGAGAACATTAAATGTAAAATTGTAATTTATTTACATTTGTTGATTTTTTAACGAATTTGCTAAATAAGAAATATAAGGAAACTGTTTTAAGTTTAATTCCATTCATCTGTAAATATTTAAAGGAAATTTTATGATTATTTTTGAAGTGAAGAAAGAAGAATTATAATAAAAAAATATGGATTATAGAATTAAAGAGTATTGTAGACAAATACTTAAAGGTCATGAATGTACATTAGCTACTGGGAAGAATAATAAAAAATGGTTTTGGAATTATCCTGCAGCAGTTTCTATATGTTATAATAATGGATTCTTTAAACGTGGTTATTCTCATTTTTCAAAAGATACAGTTTGGGCTGAACCATTAAGACTAAAAATTATGAAGATTGGAAAATTAGGATACGGTACTCCTTTTTGTAAAAATCCATTAGGGAATTGTGCGGAACAACATTCAGGAAATAATCTCATGAAATCATATAAAGGGATAAATAAACTTGAACAGCTTTATTTTACAGAAACCATAAGACCAAGAACAATGGAGGTACTTACTCCTTGTAAACACTGTAAACTGATTTTCCCAAACCTTAAATGACAATGAAATATACAAAAGAAGAATTGTTATCTAGTGATATTGACTGGTTTTTCATTATTAATGAAGCCTATATACATGTAGCGTCTGCTGGAGGTATGATTCCTGAACAAATTAATGATATAAGTATATTAAAGAAAATCCAAAGAAAGGTCTACAATTTACCTTTTATTTTTGAAGAACAAGAAATAATTTTTAACGAGAATTTATTATATGAAAGATTTGGAAACAAAACTAATAGCTCTCAACGAACTAATTATTTACGTTCTTTCATAGAGATGTCAAGGAAAGGATTTATATCAATAGATAGAACAAATTTATCAGATTCTGAAGATAATACGTATCATATAGTTTGTATGCCGAAAAAGAACAAACCAATTATTGGTTTAGAAGAGTTATTTAGAATTAAACATAGTATTGATGTTTATAATAAGCCTATAGGTAATATCGATTTATTGAGTTTGTTCGGTTAAATATTTGTATTTTATAGTTATCTATATAATAAATTATACAATTATTGAATTGTATATCTATTCCTGATACGCCCAACCTTCTGAAGCAATTTCATTCTCAATTTTTCCGGAAAAGTAATCTCCACCTTATCACCAAGAGCCAGGATTTCATCCACCAGTTCGTCAGTCACAAGAAGTGTGTAATCAAATGAAGTGAAACTCCCCATATCATTCCTTTCCACCTGCGAATGGTGGAAAGGATGCTTTCTCAGATAATCGGCAAATGGACCGTAAGCCCGTAGTGTAACCTCTTCCGGCTGCTGACCGGTCGGAGCTACAACACCAATGGAGTCTGAAAGACGGCTGGCAAGAGAAAATCTGTAATCAGTATCAAATCTCTTACCGCTAAGATAGATTTTGGTCAGTGCATCAAGAGGAACGGCACAGAACTCTGATCCGTTCCTGTACCCGAGCAGATACCAGCGGTTA
>JAXEBI010000114.1:0-4562 GCA_034094155.1 Phocaeicola sp. | reverse complement strand
CAAAGCACTTAAACGTTTTGTGAGCTTAGCTGTATGGTATCCTATGGATGGAAGAACGGACAAATGGCAGCTATATTTCTCTACAAACGAAATACAGAATGCACTGGATGTTCTGGACTTTTACAGGACACGTTTCCAACTCGAATTCTGCTTTCGTGATGCCAAGCAACATGCCGGAATAACAAACTGTCAGTCTACAGACTTCAGGAAACTGGCATTTCACTTTAATGCATCACTTGCATCGATAAACCTCGCCAAGGCTGCCTGTAAGAAGATGGGAATGAAATATTCCATATCATCATGCAAATCAGTCATACACAATGCTTACATGCTTGAACGATTTATTTGCGTGTCTGGGATTGAACCAAACACGCAATTAATTGACAAACTTTTCAAAGAACTCATTTTATTTACTGCCAGAGCCGCTTAGGCTAGGCTAATTTTTAACGAACTATTGTTACTATATACATTATAAATGTATATTATTTCTTTTTATTCGATATATTATATCAATATTGTCTTACTAGATTTATTATATGTTTTTGGGGTGTATAGTATTGTAAAGTAATTTTATTATTTTTATTTTCAATAATATGCCATTTTCCTTCTAATGCTCCACGAAATGTCAATATTCTATCAGTAAGTTTATAATCAAAGTCCCATTTTTTAACAGGATTATAGTACTCATCTGTTATTATCTGTTCTCCAGTATAATCGTCAAAAAATTGAAGTATAAAATACTCTGTATCAATAATGTCTTCTCCTTCATAAACATTTTCAGTACCTTGCCATATGGTTTGATGAAGATTTATAGAGAATGAATCTTCCAATTTATCATTCTTATCACAACTTGCAAGTACTAAAACAAGACAAGTCCATAATAATATCTTTACTCTAATCATAATTAAATATATTTACAAACCAATAATTCTATAAGAATTAGCAATTGTAGCCATTGATATAGACTTTACTGGTAAAGATTCGACCCAATTTCTAATACCATAATCATCCAAAATCCAATCTCCATCTAAGTCGTCTGTAAAATGGGAGAATGCAACTTTTGTTTTAGTATCATAAATGTACTGCATACCCGTCCGAGAATTTGTAAAAGTAAACATTGCAGATTCATCAAATTTTCCTAAATCTATACATAAAGTCGGACCTACCATTTGTGGGTTTAATTTCATGGCTGAATTAGATATAATTTTTAAATCATAGAACTTTTGTTTCTGCTGAAGAATTTTTGCAGCCTTTTCATTAAAGACAGAAGAATTTTCATTCTTCAGTAGTTCTGCGTCTGTCGCAGTTGAAGCTGATTCTGAACGCAAAACAATCTTATCTCCTTGACGTGTATTTAATACTGCTGCAATGTCATAAAGTGCTTGCCCTGAAGAAGAATAACGCTCAAAAACACGCACTATTTCTATATAAGGAGTAACAAATTTCGGGTATTTTGAAAGAATGCCGGAAGATGTATTATCCATCCTCTTCTTCAAATTTTCTTCTAAAATGAAAGCTGACAAAGGATATAATCCATTTTCTGTCAAATCAATTATCGTATGTAGCTTACTATCAGAAAGAGAATTGACCCAAGGAGTTAAATCAAAACTAACATTTTTCAAATCAACAGCATTATTCATACCTAACCCAACCGGATTACCACCATATATCCACAATTTAGTTTGTAAATTAAGGGTTTTATAAGTGTAACCAGTAGAACTTGAATTACCATTTCCAAAATTACAATCTGCACCAGCCGAATTATTCTTCCAAGAGAAAGAGGCATTTATATCATTACTCATTCCATTTTCTCTTAAAGTCGAATTAGATCCAGAATTACCTATTCCCGCAAAAAGAGCAAAAGCCTTTCCACCTGTAACATAGCCTGTTAAAATATAATCTCCATAAGTATTTAAAATATCTCCAATAGTGGATGAATATAAATTTTTCTGAAAAACAGGAGATAAACATTCTCTGGCATAAAATTTTCTAGAACCATCACTTGATTGGAGAGTAAATGCCGAATTACGATAAACTAGGTTTAATTCGCCATAAACCGCATTTTTATCAGATGTCGTTTCTGATTTAAAGGTACTCTCTGTTGTCTTTTTCCGACCAAGTTTAAATAATCCTAAATTTAAACTAAAACCACTTGATATTTTCTTTGTTTCCGATAATTTAGATTCATATGTATTATAATCAGAATAGGAGAATTGCTCAGCAGAATAATATTGTAAAGCCTTTGCAGAAACATAATCTGCACTGTATTCTTTTACTTTTTCAATACTAATTACAGGTGAAACTACATTTTCATAATCACCTAATATTGAATTCCCAACAGTGTATGAATATCCTAGTAAAGCATCAGAATTTCCTATAATAGCTCCATTTGCATTTATAGCTCTAGATTTTTTTGATTCCAATACAACAGAACTGTTTTTTACATTTTGAGGCAATATAGGACTACGTTCCTGCAAAACGGTTACACCGTTTTGCTCCATTGATGAGGTAGTGACAGAAGTAATATCTTCTTTTGTACAACTAATTAATACACAAGCTAAAAGTGTGGGTATAAAAATATATTTTTTCATTGCATTTATTTTATAATATAAACATTACGTTCTTTATTAAAATCCAGTGTATGAAAAATTTCAGCTCCAGATTCTAAATCATAAAAGTGAGGCTCCATTATTGGAGTATTATGATATGGATTGGCAAGAGAAAAGCCTTTCCATACACCTTTTACCTTTATCTCACGAACCTCATTATTGTATTTATATTGAGCTGTTACAACATAAGGAACATTAAGAGTGAAAGTTTTCAATTTAGCTCTTAATTGCAACAAACATCGAGGCTTCATTTCAATACTTGTCCCAAATGTTTTAGTTACAGTAAATTTTTGTGTACTTGTAAGATATTTTGCATCCTTTGGTGATTCTTTAATGATAACAGCTTTACCAGATATAGGTTGAGGACGTTGGAACATCATAGAAGCTGGAGCAGTAACATTCAATTTCAAAGAACCTGTTGTTTCATTAAAGAAAGATGTTTCATCTCCTTCAAATTCAATTTCAATCTCCTCTGTTTTTTCAAAATAGTCTGTATTGGTTAAAGAAACTGTTGCTGATATTAATTGTCCCTCTGTAACTGTTGCATTATCCAAATCGAATTTTAAGTCTGTTAAATTGAAAACACATGTGGGTGTTATCATAAACTCCTGTTGGGCTTTGTTATTTACAGGTTGTCCATAACCTAACTTATTACCTCCCTTTGCTTCAAGTACATAATTAAATACCGACCACATATTATCAGGATCAGACTGACCTAAATATGATTCACTTTCTATCGTAAAATAGCCTTTATAGTAAGAGGACGGAAGAAGATCCCAAGATGCATTGAATAAAGAACCAGAATTGTCTTTTGCAGACATAAGAATTTTGTTATTAGGATTGCTTGTATAATATCCAACAGACAATGGTGTTCTTGAAGCATTAGAATATATTAAATACGGAATCCCAGAACTTGCAGGAAGAATCTTCAAGTAAAAAGAACTTTTTACATTACTCAATGTTACTTCTTGTCCTGCTCCAGTACAGTAAAGATATGTATATCCACTAGTTGAGCCACTAGCAATTGAACGGACTTGAATTGTTATGGGAAGTTCTCGTATCGCATACATATTAGAGGAAAAAAATTCGTCTTGTAAAGCACCTAAAAAATCACTCTGAAATTTATTAGCAAGTTTTTCCTTATTTAGTTGTTTTAATTTTCTCAACTCCTCTGTTTCTTCAAGATAAACCAATTCACCTAATTTACTTGAATCAGAAATACATGCACGACTAGCTAAATTAGATACATCTTTCGATGTATACACATCCTCCATTTCATTAGAACAAGCTACCATAAAAGCGGCAATAGGTAGCAGTTTGAAATATTTTTTCTTCATAATTATAAATATTAATAAGTTTGAAATAGTGTATAAAGTATATTAGTATTATTATAAGTTTTTTACATTATAGGCTATAAAGCAGTTTCACTATATGATAGCTTAATTTTTTAATTATCAATGTAACTTTTACAAAATTTTTGGTCATTGCTTTTTGTTCTATAAAACACTTTTAGTGTTATGCAGAACGTTATCATAAGTATTATTGTTTGTAAGTTGTATTTGAATACAAATATAGTAGTATTTTATTATAAACAGTACAGACTGTAAATATTTAACATATATTATCTATTTCCAGTTACTTTTAATATATACTTATATTTTTACAGATTGAAACAGGTAAAATGTATATTAATTCTTGCTTTGATTTTACTCGTGTTATCTGATGACATCTGGTGACACCTGATGACGGTGTTGTATCACAGCGGTTTAAGCCTTATATATTTGCAGTCGAATTCAAAATTTATGTCAAACCCCAAAATGATTCGACAATGAAGAGAAGAATCCTATTTTCAGTATTGTGTGTGCTGGCAGCGGCAGGTGCCTTCGCACAGGGACAGGGTCTTGCCGGCATCAATGAGGCTACCAGCCTTATGACTTCGTATTTCGATCCGGC
>JAXEBI010000113.1:0-3854 GCA_034094155.1 Phocaeicola sp. | reverse complement strand
CATATTGAGCATATAAAGAGTCATTTATTCCCCTGATTAAGGATTGTTCGGCTTATAGGTCTGCGATTATTGAAAAACTTTTTTGCAGTCCAAAAAATAAGCAACCAGAAGTAAGGTTACATGGCTTTTCCGATAATTGGCAAATTATACGTCTTTCCGAAATTTGCCATAGAATCCGTTGTAAAAACACAGAAGAGCAATGTAAGCGAGTTTTGACGATAGCAGCTCAATATGGACTTGTAAGTCAAGAAGAATTTTTCAACAAGAATGTTGCTAGTGAAAATTTGTCAGGATATTACCTTTTACAAAATGGAGATTTTGCTTATAATAAAAGTTATTCGGGCGATTATGTTTGGGGTACGGTAAAACGCTTGGACAATTATGAACAAGGTGTATTATCTCCTTTATATATTTGTTTCCGTCCAGATTCTGCTAAAGTGGATTCTGATTTTCTCGTCTATTATTTTGAGTCAAAGAAATGGCATAAAGCTGTTGCAGATATAGCAGGTGAGGGTGCAAGAAATCATGGTTTGCTTAATATCTCTGTTATAGATTACTTTAATACCATTCATTGTATTCCATCTATGGATGAACAGAAACAAGTAGCTCAGATTATGAGCACATTGTTATCAAAGATAGCACGAGAACAGCGCATATTGAATTGTTACACTACACAACGGCAATACCTACTTCGTCAGATGTTCATATAAACATCTGACGAAGTAAATACGCTTTTTGTTTATCGAGCAATTGAAGATAGGACTTCTCAACTCTTATCTTTTCATCTAATGAAATCAAGCAGTTGGCCATCTTATTTTGTTCTTCCAAAGAAGGTAACAATAGTCTGGCTTTTTCAATGTCAGTATAATGCAAATGAATTATGGTGCTGCCCTTTGCAAATTTTGCCAATTGTCTTTTGGCGATATGATTGAAGTAGTAACTTAAATATTGGGCATTAAAGTTAGTACTGATGTGAATTCCAAACATATCACCACCCAATATAACCCCATCTACGTTAATTACAGATGGAGCAATTAAGGATATTGCATCAACTGTTGTTGAAGTAGGAAACAACAAATCCCCTTTCTTACTCAATGTCATGCCTTCTTTTTTGTTGGTATGGCTTTCTATTTGAGATATGGTTTCTCCATAGGTCGTAAACAGCTCTCCATAAATAATACAGGGATTACCAGTTTCGGATAAATCATCCTTTGACAAATTACCAACATTGAAAGGTTCACCCAAATCCGCAATAAAGACTGTCTGTTTTTCGGTTTGGTTATAATGCCTTTCAATAATCGCAGACTTTAGTTTCTTCAAATCCTCAATGATTTTGTTTTGGGTAGCGATACGCTCATCTAAAAGATTTAGAAAGTAACCTGTTTTATCTTGTTCCTCAATACTTGTTGTATAATTAGGCAACTTTTCAAAATTCGATTTTGACAGTATAGGAACAGCCTGCACTCCTACTTCTGACAGATAGCGAGGGAATGCACGACTAATTGCGTAGTAAACAAAATCATTATTGCTTTTTTCATTTACTATAATCGAATTAATTTGTTGATTAGATGACATAGTTTCTACTGCCATTCCCATTTTTCCTATTGTAGAACCAATACAAGTCACCAAAATGCTTCCTTTGGGAATAATTCTCGTTTTCTTAAATCCACTCTCTGACAATTTTGTTTTGGTGTCATTTATCTTCTTACCCGTTCCCAAATCAGCAGGAGAAGCCCATAAGTATGAACCATTGTTGTAGTACTCTGCATTGTTTGTTGGCGGAGTGTTCCCTGTAATCACTTCTCCATAATCTTGAATTATACATTTCTTCCACTCCCCACTGAACTCTGGAAATCTCAAATGGGGAACATCAGTGATTTATTATTCTCTAATTATATGTACAATATAAATATACGATTATGGGACAAAAAACAATTAGAGAAATCTCGGTTGCATGGAAAGAGTACAAACAACCTTATGTGAAGCAGTCCACAATGGCTGCTTATGTGCTTATCTTGGAGAATCACATTCTTCCAAATTTTGGAGAAAGTTATGCACTCCATGAACAGGCTGTGCAAGACTTTGTTTTGCGGAAAATTGAGAATGGAATGAGTGTGAAATCCGTCAAGGACATTCTGATTGTCCTTAAAATGGTAATGAAATTCGGAGTTAAAAATGAATGGATGGACTATCAGGAGTGGGACATCAAATATCCGTCTCCTTCAATAACCAAAGAATTGGAAGTATTGTCAGTCGCTAATCACAAGAAAATACTCAGTCATATTCAAAGCCATTTCTCCTTTGCCGGGCTGGGTATCTACATCAGTCTTTGTACGGGACTGCGCATAGGGGAAGTCTGTGCTTTAAAGTGGAGTGACATCAATGTTTCTGAGGGCACGATTACTGTTAATCGTACAATTGAACGTATTTACATTATTAATGGGATGGAGAAACATACCGAATTAGTTATCAATACTCCCAAGACTCAAAACTCATGTCGGGAAATTCCCATTACAAAGGAGCTTCTTGCAATGGTAAAACCACTAAAGAAGGTCGTCAATGAAGAGTTCTATGTCTTGACTAATGATGAATATCCAACCGAACCTCGTACCTACCGTAATTATTACGGCAAATTAATGGCGAAGTTGGGTATTCCCAAATTAAAATACCATGGGCTTCGTCATAGTTTTGCCACTCGTTGTATAGAAGCTGGTTGTGACTACAAAACCGTTAGTGTATTGTTAGGGCATTCTAATATTTCAACAACTTTGGATTTATATGTTCATCCAAATATGGAACAGAAAAAGCGGTGTATTGCAAAAGTATTCAAGTCTCTTGGTAAATGACGAATAAAGAGTGGGAGGATGTTCAAATGCAATTCTCTCACTCTCTGTTCCAAAGTGATTGGCAATTTTTGAGTTCGTAACAGAACCATCTGAGGTTGGCAAAATCGACCTAAAGAATCTGGCAGATTCGTTTCGACTGATAGGCAAGAGTTCGGACAATAGTTCTGTGTTCATTATCGAGTATCGCATTTATGGTGGCTGACATTACTCTGGAATATCAACCTAACACCAGGAAAAGAGTTCACATAAGAGTTCATAAAAGAACCAGTAGGGTTCATAAAAGAGTTCGTAAAAGCATTATTGAAATGCGCTTATCCCTGCCAGCTATCAAACAGAGGATAGCCCAACCAAAACATGATTGCGTGGAGAGTTAAGGTATTCTATAATCGCAATAAAGCCATATTCTACTTGCCTTGGATTGACAACTTCTCACGAGCGCTTTATCGCTTGGAATATTGAGTTACCCTAACTCAATGGAGGTCGTATAATGAGCAGGCCCAGGGTGCAATTAAGTGTGCAAATTTCGCTTTTTGTCGAGAAAGATGAGGAAGAGGCTGGTGAAAAGAAAAAGTGCTTAAATAACGCTATTTTTCATCCAATCAGCTTGCTGGAAAATTGGCACTCTCAAACGACCGCTTGGTCGCTTGGGGTATTAGGCTCCCCATACAAGATAATGTCTGTACAACGGGCAAGCCCTTGGCTTAAAAAGATAGGTTTGGGAGATAAGACGGCAACGACCAGTTTCAAGAATTATCATGAAACCAGTCGTTGTACTTAACTTTGGCTTGTACAAGAATATACGCTTTGAGAATAAAGTCAAGTGGAGAGTCAATAGTGGTAATCGGGCATGAAACGATAAATGCCGCGGTTTTCCTGAACCACCATCCGTTTGTTCGTGAGAAACTTAATTGTTTCCACAATCTTGTTGTGATTCAATTTTGTTCCTGCCAGTTCGTAGGCAGTGGTCAGTTCTTCTTCCAAAGCTTTATATCCCGAAATAGTCTCTTT
>JAXEBI010000112.1:0-50358 GCA_034094155.1 Phocaeicola sp. | reverse complement strand
GATGGATTTGTTTCTGAAAAGCCGCAGAAGCTACAAAAACATATCTCTGCATAAATCATATTTTTCCGATAGTAAACGTATAAATATGCTAAATATCTTTAACCATATTCAGTTTTCTTATTATAGCTCATGATATTATATATTTTCTATATATTACATATTGTTGTCAGCCAACTTATTGTCAATTTACTTATAGTCAGCCAACTTATTGTCAACCAACTGAAGTGTTTTTATAAGTCTCTCAACGTCTGTTTCAGAGAGTGAAGCGTTTAGTGAGATACGCAGTCTTTCAGTCCCGGCAGGTACAGTGGGATGCCGTATTGGCAGCACATAAAATCCATTGTCGATAAGTATTTGGGAAGCCTTAATGGCTTTTTCATTACTTCCTAAAGTAAAAGGAATTATATGACTTTCTGAAATACACTCCTTGCCCATTGACTTTATGCTCTTTATTATATGTCGGGAAATTTTATCAAGGTATTCTCTTTTTTCCTGCATGCCTTCAATTTTGCCCAATACAAATTTTGTCCACGATATGTTAAGTGGAGGAAGTGCGGTTGTAAATATAAAGCTTCTCATTCTGTTTACAAGAAATTCCCTTATTTTTTCGGAGCATACGATATATGCTCCTGTAGACGCAATAGCTTTTCCTAATGTTCCGCATAAAAAATCGATATCTTCGATGCGGCTCTGTTCTTCAGCCAGTCCTAATCCTCTTTTGCCTCTCACACCTATGGCATGAGCTTCATCTACATAAAGCAGTATATTGCAGTGAGTGGTGTTAATGTTACTCCTGATGTTGTAATGTTTTTTTAACTCTACAAGATGATTCAAGTTGGTTACGTCTCCATCCATGCTAAAGATGCTTTCGGTAACAATTATGATACTTGAGTATAAACTTATGTTTTTTTCTATTAATTGTGCCAGTTGCTTATAGTCCTGATGTCTGTATCTTATACATTTTGATGAGCACAGACGTATTCCGTCTATAATGCTTGCGTGTACAAGTTTGTCTGCAAGTATAAGTGTGTTGCTGTCGGTTATTGCCGGCAATATACCTATATTCATTTGATATCCGCTGCCGAAAATCAATGCAGATTCTTTGCCGAACAATCTGGCTATCATTTGTTCTGTCTCTTCATAGACAGGATAATTTCCTGTCAGTAGTCTGGAAGATGTGGAACTGAGCAGATAATGAGAGTCTGAGACTGGAGATGCAAATGCAGATGCTGAATGCTGTTGTATACTGAAATCATTTAATATATTCTTGAAAAATTCCTTATACAATTTATCCGAACGACTGTTAAGTCCGAGGTAATCATTAGACGACAGATTTATGCAGTTGTCCGGTACTTGCCTGAGTTGTCTTATACTTCCATTTTGTTTTAGCTCATTTATAGTTCCGCAAATTTTTTCTTCAAAATAATTCATATCTTTAAAAAATACCTTAAAATCTGTTAGTTATGATAATCTTCTTTATACCCTTGGTAAGTTTCCGCAATTCATCTTCCGATATAATAAATGGAGGCATCAGATATATAAGCTTGCCGAACGGACGCAGCCAGATTCCTTCTTCAACAAACTGCTTTTGGATTTGTGCCATATTAACAGGCCTTTTCATTTCTACCACACCTATGGCTCCTAAGACTCTTACATCTGCAACGTCAGGATGCGAAGCAAGGCAGGCCAGTTCTTCTTTCATCTGACTTTCTATGGCTTCCACTTTTTCTTTCCATTGTGATGAAAGAAGAAGTTCTGTAGAAGCTTTTGCTACAGCACAGGCCAATGGATTTCCCATAAATGTAGGACCGTGCATAAATACTCCCGGAGATGATGAAGATATTTTATTGGCAACTTTTTTGTTTGTAATTACTGCAGAAAATGTCAAATATCCTCCTGTAAGAGCCTTGCCTATACACATGATATCAGGAACAATCCCGGCATGTTCCCAGGCAAAAAGTTTTCCTGTGCGTCCGAATCCGGTTGCTATCTCATCGAAAATGACAAGGATATTATATTTACGGCAGAGTTTTGCGGCTTCTACAAGATATTGTGGATGATAGAACCACATACCTCCTGCACCTTGTACTATAGGTTCCAGTATAAGGGCTGCTATCTGATTATGGTTTTCTTCTATGATTTTTCTCATGGGAATTATGTCTTCGGGGTTCCACTTGCCTCCGAAACGTGATGTAGGCTGTGGAGCAAAAAATCTGACAGGAAGTGCGCTTCCGAATATACTGTGCATTCCGGTAACGGGGTCGCATACTGACATAGCATTCCATGTGTCTCCATGATATCCGGAACGGATGGTAATTATATTTGTTTTTTCTGATTCGGAGTGATATTGTACTGCCATTTTCAGGGCTACTTCTACTGCAACAGACCCGCTGTCGGCATAAAAAATATGTTGCATGTCGTTGGGGAGTATTTTTAGAAGCAGCTTGCCAAGTTCGATTGCCGGGTCGTGGGTCAAACCTCCAAACATAACGTGTGCCATATCTTTCAGCTGACTTTCCACTGCTTTGTTTAGTACGGGATTATTATATCCGTGTATTGCGCACCACCATGATGACATTCCTTCGATGAGTTCTTTTCCGTCTTCCAGTATTATTTTACACCCTTTGGCTTTCCTTACCTTGTAAGTCGGTAATGGATTGGTAGCCGATGTGTATGGATGCCAAAGGTGATCTCTGTCGAATGTATCGATGGAGTATCCTGCAGATTTGACTCTTTCAATGTCTTCTTTAATTTTAGAACCTGTTGTGGTGAGATAATCTCCAACTATAGCTGAGTTGATTCCGGTGTACAAAGCTTTTCTTACACAATCTTCAGAGAGTTGCGCTCTTCCGCCTGCAAATCTCAGATAAGCGTCTTTGTTTATGAGTCTGAACAATGCTACCGTTCTTATGATTTTTTCTTCGCTGAGAGGTGTACTACCGTAGAGTGGGGTTCCTTTTATCGGTTGTAAAATATTTATCGGTATAGATTTGATGTTGAGCTCTTTAAGTTTCATAGCAAGTTCTGCTCTTTCTTCCATCGACTCACCCATGCCGATTATACCACCGCTGCATACCGACATACCTGTTTCTATAGCGGCCTTTATTGTTGCGATTTTTTCATCCTGTGTGTGGGTGGAGCACAGTCTGTTGAATACCGAAGGTGCCGTTTCCAGATTGCAGTGATATCTCTCTACTCCTGCATCATATAGTTTTGATAGTTGTGCAGGTGTGGCAAGTCCTAATGAAGCACAAAGTTTTATATTGCTTTTGCTTCTTATTCCTCTGTAGATATCACAAAGTTTCTCGATATCTTTGTCTGATGGCTTTTTACCGCTTGTAACCAGTGAGAATCTTGAGACACCTTGCTGATAATTATATTCAGCATGTTCCTCACAAGTAGATTTGTCTGCCAGACCATATTCTTCGATACCGGTGTGATAGTGTGCCGACTGTGCACACCATTTGCAGTTCTCGGGGCATCTGCCCGATTTTGCATTAATGATGGAACACATATCGAATGTCTTTTCTGCATATCGTTCGGTAACTTTATGTGCAAGGTCCATAACATCCTGTAATTTTGCTTCTTTTACAAAACTTATAATCTGTGAGAGGGTGCATGAACTGAAGTTTTCTATATCTGTTTCATAAACAGACTTGTTTACAGATACATTGTTTTCGTTGTATATTTCTGTCATATTATAGTGAATTGTTTTTGTTATTTTATTGTTAATGAGTTGATTCTGCTGAAAGATTTAGACTGCTTGTAAAAACAAACAGGACCGGATGATTGAGGGCGTCATAGCCTCTCCGTCATCTGGTCCTGTTGTTGTATCTGTAGTAAATAAATCTGTACAGATAAAAGTATAATATGATTTCTGATATAGAATATGTGCATGCAAGTGTATTGCAGATATATCCTATACCTGCTTTCAGTCTACAGCAACGCAACTCTAAATTGCATGCAGAGACAATATTTGCCAAGAATGTAGTTCTATCGGCTATATTTCCTATATTCCCAATCCATGTGTATGCGGAAATGTCGTAATCCGTGGATAATGGTTCATATTGGTGAGATTTGAATACTGTTCTGAAAACAGATAAATGGAAATTCGAAGATTTTATTATTGCAGAGTCGGCTATACCTTTACATACATGGCCTATGCTGACCTGTTTATGTATGCTTGAAAATGCAGCGTATGCTTTACGGCTCCATCTGCGGAATCGTACAGTATTATTAAATACACACGATTTATATTTATTGTGTGTACTGCATTTTTTACTGGTATGGCTTATGCCCTGTTTCATGAATTTGTTTGTGCCTTTAACTTTTTATTTTCTGAAATGGTTATTGAGCCGCAAATATAATACGTTTGGATACGAATACAAATGATTTAAGTATATTTAATCATATTGTTATAATTCATATTATTCAGTTTGTTTATTATTGTTTCTATTTGCGGGTTAATGAAAATTGTATGTCGTCGAACATAATTTGTCTCAAATAAGAGAATTTATATTTCTTACCTTACATGTCATTATTTCATTCTCTATATCAGACGTATTACTGTTGGGAGTATCTGCTACATATGTATATGAAATGGCCGAAAAGTTTTCCCAAAGTTTCTGTACATTATTTTTCTTATAGTTGTTATTGTAACCTATAATATCATTATCAGATTTGTCGTTGCCTAAAAGTCTGTATTCCGTACCTCTTTTTTCAAGATTCTCCAGGACCTCTCCAATAGTTCTTTTTCTGAATCCATAGTTGAGGATAAGTCTGTTATTGCATTTTTTGATGACTCGTCTGTTTATAAGGTCTTTAATTATTCCTTTACTTACCCCCAAAGGAATATTATAGGTATCTGTCATACTGTTTACAGTCTGATTCTCATCTATTCCTTTATAAAACGGGTCAAGAGATTCGAGTCTTTCTATGAGAAGAATACACAGAAACTTGTAATATTTCAGGCTGATACCTTCGTATTTTTTCTTGGTTTTGTCTTCGTCGCCTTTTTGAAGAATATAACTCCATTTGGCTCCTGCGAGGCAGATAGTCCACGAAAGGTACAGCCAGATAAGGAAAATCATAAGATTAACCAGGTCTCCATATATGTTTTTGTAATTGTTGAAATATGAGGCGAAGTAGTATCCTAAATATTGCATAACTCCAAACACCATACCGCATATTACTGCAGATATGAATGCAGGCTTGAATCTGACTTTTGCACGCGGAATGGTTTTATACATAATGAAAAGTATTGTGGTATACATTATTATGGTGACAGTAAAAATGCTTATACTTTTTATAACCTGTCCGTTTATGTATGATGAAATGAACCACCACAAACTCAATGCGATAATGCTGATGAGAGGAAGTGTTACAATATATACAAATTTGCTTATAAGTTTAAGCATGCTTCTTCCTTCCTGCTCCCATTGTTCGTTGAAAATCTCATCTATGGTCTCTATTATAGAGTACACGGAATAGAAGAGAATAACCAGACCTATGAAGATTGTAATATTGGTATTGAAATATTCGCTGCTAAGATAATTGTCAATCAGTTCGGAGATTTTATTTGTTACAAGTTCCTGTCCCTGAAGGAAAAAGCTTAGCTGTTGCTTTAGTATATCACCATATCCGAAACCGTTTGCTATAGCTGTCATGAGTGAAAATACCGGTACTATGGCAAATATTGTGTGATATGTAAGCGCTGCAGAAGAAAGCCTCAGTTTACTGAAACTTTTCAGAAATTCTTCAAGGTATTTTATAATGGGATATCTGTTGCGGAGATTGTTGTGTCTTTCCTTAAACCAGATATTATATAGGGATTTAAGTTTGTGGGGGATACTTTTGGATTTATGTATTCTTGTGGTTTTCATGGCTGTATGTTTTTATTATAATATCTTTGCTATATGTGTACGCGTATAGCAAAGATACACTTAATGTATGTTATAATCAATAGTTTAATATATTTGTTTGCCGGTTGTCTTTATAACTTTGTCGTTTACCATCACTTTCTTTACGTTTGCCACTGCTTTTGTTGCCTGCTGTTTTTTTTATTATTTCTCTTGCTTACATTTGCATCAGATAAACGAGATAAATATATATTAGTAATTAAAATTTTACAATTATGAAAACAAAAGTTTTGTCATTATTATTGGTTATGATGCTTGCCGCAGGCAATGTTAGTGTTTTTGCTCAATCTACTGAAAACTCAAACAAGAAGCCGGAAAGAAAAAGGCCGACTCAGGAGCAGATTATGGAAAGACAGGCATTGAAAATGGAAAAGGAACTTTTATTGGATGAAGCAACTGCTGCCAAGTTCAAGCCTCTATATCTGGAGTATCTTAAGGCTATAAAGGAATGTCATCCTGCTTTAGGTCAGAAGGCAGATAATAAAGAAGCGGTTAAAGATGACAAGGTTGCCAAAGGTGCACCGATTGGACCAAAGATGGCGGAGAAAACTGATGCGGAAATCCTGGATATGATACAGAAGAAACTTGATTCGCAGAAAAAAGTTGCAGAAACCCAACAAAAGTATTTCGATAAATTTAAGGACATACTTAATGCTAAGCAGCTTGAAAAGGTGTTTATGCCAAGAATGAAACATCATGCAATGCCAGTAGGTAAGAAACCGGCTGACATGAGAAAGAACAGAAAAGGTAATCCTGACTTCAAGGCACCTGCAGAATGTGGAAATTGTATGAATTGTCCGATGAAAAAGTAATTATTTGAGAGTAATTATTTATTGGTAAGTCAATATTTTAATATCAGAATCATAGGCTGTAATATATATGTTGCATGTTTATGATTCTGATATTTTTTTTGATTTATGTCCGTATTTACCTATTACTGATTTGTGGAATGTGTTATCAGGCAACTGCGTATATTAATATGTATATCAATTATAAATAAATGTTTTAAAAAAATGAATTTGTCTGAAACTGTAAGAAAAACTCATATTTTTTGTGTATGTTTGTAAAAGGTATTCATTCAAATAATTGAAAAAACTTTTATGAAAAGATTCTTGACTCTTATTTTTTTGCTGATAGCCGGGCTGTCGGTTGCCGTATATGCTCAGAAAAGAAACCAGGCTTATGAGGATTATATAAAGAAATACAGAAGTATTGCTGTAGATGAGATGAAGAAATATCATATACCGGCGAGTATTACTCTTGCTCAGGGGCTTCTGGAATCTGGAGCAGGCAGAAGTACACTTGCAAGAAAATCTAATAATCATTTTGGCATTAAGTGTGGAAGTTCATGGGACGGACGTACTGTAAGACATGACGATGACAGACGAAATGAATGTTTCCGTGCATACAAGCATGTCAGAGAATCGTATGAAGATCATTCCAAGTTTCTGCGAACCGGGGCAAGATATGCTTTTCTGTTCAGACTGAAGATTACCGACTATAAGGGATGGGCAAGAGGACTGAAAAAAGCCGGCTACGCTACAGACCCGAGATATGCAGACCGGCTTATAGATATCATTGAGCTTTATGACCTCGACCAGTACGACAGAAAGGGTGGACTGGAATGGGCAGAGAATGTACCGAATCCTCACCAGCCATATTTAGCTAATGAATTGGTTTATGTCATAGCACGAAGGGGAGATACTTTCAAGTCCTTGTCAAAGGAATTTGATGTAAGCAGTAAGAAGTTGCGCAAATATAATGAACTACCTAAGGATTATCAGTTCCGTGGCGGTGAGATTGTTTACATAGAAGAAAAGCGCAAGAAAGCTACCAAAGACCATATCGTTTATGTGGTGAAATCCGGCGATTCCATGTATTCCATTTCTCAGAAATTCGGTATAAAGCTTAAATATCTTTATAAAATGAATAAAATGGATGAGGACGCTCCGGCACCAAAAGTGGGAGACATCCTCAGGTTAAGGTAATTTATTCATGGTGGTAGGGACCATTGTTCAGAATTGTCATGGCGCGGTATAGCTGCTCAACGAAAATGAGACGTATCATCTGGTGAGAAAAAGTCATCTTTGATAATGATATTTTTTCTTGGGCAGCATTATATACTGCTTGTGAGAATCCGTAAGGTCCGCCTATTATAAACACCAGTCGCTTGTTTACTGTGTGCATTTTCTTTTCCACCCAGTTGGCAAACTCTATGGAACGGAACTCTTTTCCATGTTCGTCGAGCAATACTACTACATCCCCTGGCTGTAGAGCCTTAAGAATCAGTTCGCCTTCTTTTTCTTTTTGCTGGTCCATACTCAGACTTTTAGTGTTCTTGAGTTCTGGTATCACTTCCATATCAAAAGAAGTGTAGTGCTTGGTTCTTTCTACATAGTCGTTTATGGCCGTTATGTAATGCTTTTCCACTGTACGGCCTACTACCAATAATGTAAATTTCATACTTATATATATTCTTATTATTCTTTTTGTTTATTTCCGGATTTGTCTTTTATAGAACTTTAGCTTATCTTTTGCTTTGTCCTTCTTTGCAAAGATACGAATAATCTTTACCTTTGTAGTATTAAATTTTATTCGGATTTCAAAATCACAAAATAAATTTTAAACAATATGGATGAAAAAGTTGTAAAAGATTTGATAGATCGTCTTATTGATCTTTCATTCGCCGAAGATATCGGTGATGGTGACCACACTACTTTGTCGTGTATTCCTGCCGATGCAATGGGTAAATCAAAACTTCTTATTAAAGAAGAAGGTATTTTGGCAGGTATTGAAATAGCCAAGGAAGTGTTCAATCGTTTTGATCCTACAATGAAGGTGGAAGTCTTCATTAACGATGGAGCTCACGTTAAACCGGGTGATGTGGCTATGGTAGTGGAAGGTAAGATTCAGTCTCTTCTTCAGACAGAACGCCTTATGCTTAATATAATGCAGCGCATGAGTGGTATTGCTACAATGACCAACAAATATGTTAAGCGTCTTGAAGGAACTAAAACAAGAGTTCTTGATACAAGAAAGACAACTCCGGGTATGCGTATCCTTGAAAAAATGGCTGTAAAGATTGGCGGTGGTGTAAATCATCGTATTGGTTTGTTTGATATGATTCTTCTTAAGGATAATCATGTTGACTTTGCCGGAGGTATAGATAAGGCAATTAACCGTGCCAAGGAATATTGCAAGGCTAAAGGCAAGGACCTTAAGATTGAAATAGAGGTACGTAATTTTGACGAGCTTCAGCAGGTTCTTGATCTTGGTGGAGTAGACCGTATAATGCTTGATAATTTCACTCCTGAAAATACTCGCAAGGCTGTCGAGATGGTTGCCGGACGTTATGAAATTGAGTCTTCGGGTGGTATTACTTTTGATACTCTGAGAGATTACGCAGAGTGTGGAGTGGACTTTATTTCTGTAGGAGCTTTGACTCATTCTGTTAAAGGTCTTGACATGAGTTTTAAGGCTTGCTGATATTAAAGGTATTTTATTATTATGGTAAAAAAGATTGGTTTTATTATTGGGATGCTTGTGGTATGCTCCGTAGTTAAAGCACAAGACTGGAAGTCTGTTTTGGGAGGCATAGCCAATAAGGTTGAACAGACAGTATCGAAGGTAAATGAGAATATTTCCATTGTGGGAACATGGGAATATGTTGGTCCCGACTGTAAGTTTGAGAGTGATAATTTACTTACTCAGGCCGGAGGAGAGATTGCTGCCAAAAAAGTGGAAGAACAAATGAGTAATTATTTGTCTAAACTTGGTTTTGAGGAGAAAACAACATTTGTATTCAATTCTGACAGTACATATACTTCTACTGTAAACGGAAAGTCAGTAAACGGAACTTACAGTTACAATAAGTCCACAAAGGAACTTACTCTTAAAACCAAACTTGGCATAAAGTTTAATGCACAGGTTTCAAATAGTATTCTTAATGGAGTGGACAAGATGGGACTTTTGTTTAAAGCAGATAAACTTATGTCGCTTGCTCAGACAGTAACGGGAGCTGCAGCCGGCTATTCTTCAAATTCAGCTTTGTCGACAGTCAATACTGTACTTTCAGAATATGACGGATTGATGCTTGGATTTGAAATGAAGAAAAAGAAATAATTTAAATTATTTTATCTGTACCGGGAAAGAATTTTCCAGTGAACAAGACTAAAAAAAGGGGCGAGAAAGTTGTTCTCGTCCCTTTTTTAATATAAAGATGGAATGAAATAAGGCTTTAGTTACGGAATTTTAGTCCTTCACCTTCGCACTCTACTATGATAGGCTTAGTTCTGTCCACTTCCTGAGATAATAGCTTCTTCGACAAGTCATTGAGCAAATATCTCTGGATAGCTCTCTTAACAGGACGGGCACCGAATTCAGGATCAAATCCAGCTGTAGCAATGAAGTCAACAGCCTGGTCTGTCATCTGCAACTGTACTCCGTTCTCTTCAAGCATTTTCTTGATTCCGTTAATTTGCAGGCGTACAATCTGTTCAATTTCTTTCTTGTTGAGCGGCATGAACATTATTGTTTCGTCTATACGGTTAAGGAATTCCGGACGTATGGTCTTTTTAAGCATACTCATAACTTCATTCTTTGTTTCCTCAACAATGGCATCATGGTTTGCCGGAGTGATTTTCTCAAACTGGCTTTGGATATATGCACTGCCAAGGTTTGAAGTCATGATTATAATAGTATTCTTGAAGTTTACAGTACGTCCTTTATTGTCAGTAAGTCGTCCGTCATCAAGTACCTGAAGAAGTATGTTGAATACATCAGGATGTGCTTTTTCTATTTCATCGAAAAGTACTACTGAGTATGGCTTACGTCTTACAGCCTCTGTAAGCTGTCCACCTTCATCATAACCAACATATCCCGGAGGCGCTCCAATAAGACGAGAGACAGAATGCTTTTCCTGATATTCACTCATATCTATACGAGTCATCAGTGTTTCATCATCGAACAGATATTCTGCCAATGCCTTGGCAAGCTCAGTCTTACCTACACCTGTTGTTCCGAGGAATATGAATGAGCCTATAGGTCTCTTCGGGTCCTGAAGACCTGCACGACTGCGTCGTACTGCATCGGAAACAGCCTGTATGGCTTCATCCTGACCCACTACACGTAAGTGAAGCTCATCTTCAAGGTGAAGTAGTTTTTCACGTTCGCTTTGAAGCATTTTGCTGACAGGTATTCCTGTCCAGCGTGATACAACATCAGCGATGTCTTCTGCTGTAACCTCTTCTTTAATCATGGCACTGTCGCCCTGCTGGTGTTTAAGCTCTTCCTGAATATGCTTTATTTCAGCTTCAAGAGCCTGTAACTTACCGTATCTGATTTCTGCTACACGTCCGTAATCACCTTCACGCTCAGCCTTATCAGCTTCGAACTTGAGTTGTTCAATATCCTTTTTGTTTTGCTGAATCTTGTTTACCAACTCTTTTTCGCTCTGCCATTTTGCCTTGTAGGATTTTTCCTGCTCTTTCAACTCAGCTATTTCTTTATTGAGTTGTGCAAGCTTGGCTTCATCCTTTTCACGCTTGATGGCTTCACGCTCAATTTCGAGCTGTTTTAGACGACGTTCAATTTCATCGAGCTCTTCTGGCAGAGAATCACGTTCCATACGGAGTTTGGCAGCAGCTTCATCCATAAGGTCGATTGCCTTATCAGGAAGGAAACGCTCAGTTATATATCTGTTACTCAGCTCAACTGCAGCAATGATGGCTTCATCCTTAATCCTTACCTGATGATGGTTTTCGTATCTTTCTTTCAAGCCTCGAAGAATTGATATTGAACTTTGTGTGTCAGGTTCGTCGACCATAACAGTCTGGAAACGACGTTCCAAAGCCTTATCCTTTTCGAAGTATTTCTGATACTCATCGAGTGTGGTGGCACCTATACTTCTGAGTTCACCTCTTGCCAATGCCGGTTTCAGGATGTTGGCTGCATCCATAGCTCCTTCGCCTTTACCGGCTCCTACAAGTGTATGAATCTCATCGATAAAGAGGATAATGTTGCCGTCCGACTGGGTAACTTCGTTGATAACCGATTTCAGTCGTTCCTCAAACTCACCTTTATATTTGGCACCTGCAACAAGAGCACCCATATCAAGTGAGAAGAGTTGTTTGTTCTTTAGATTTTCAGGAACATCACCTCTAAGTATTCTCTGGGCAAGTCCTTCAACTATAGCAGTCTTACCAGTACCAGGTTCACCTATCAGTATAGGGTTATTCTTGGTACGTCGGCTTAGAATCTGAAGTACACGACGTATTTCTTCGTCACGACCGATAACCGGGTCGAGCTTACCTGTACGTGCGGCTTCTATAAGGTTGATGGCATATTTTGACAACGACTGGTATGTATCTTCACTTGACTGAGATGTAACCTTCTGTCCCTGACGCAATTCCGTAATTGCTGCACGAAGTTCCTTTTCTGTCATGCCTGCATCTTTAAGTATTGTAGAAACAGTACTTTTTACGTTAAGAAGGGCAAGGATGATAGCTTCAAGGGAAACGAACTCATCTCCTAATTCTTTTGAAACTTCTACTGATTTTTGCAGAACTGTGTTTGTGTCACGGCTAAGATATGCCTCACCGCCTGAAACCTTTGGCAAAGATACTATCTGACGGTCGAGGACGGTGGCAATCTGTTGTCCGTTAATACCTAACTTCTGGAAAATGAAGTTGGTTACGTTTTCTCCAACTTTCATTACGCCCGCCAGCAAGTGTTCCGGCTCTATGGCTTGCTGTCCGTTGGTCTGAACTATGTTCACAGCCTGCTGAACAGCTTCTTGCGATTTGATTGTAAAATTGTTGAAATTCATATATTTTGTCTCCTTTCTTTTTCTGTTTTTGATTTACGCTTATAGTATATCAAATTCTTTGCCAATACTACTTTTAATGGCCTTATATGCCTAAATGTCAGATAGTTATCGTGAGTGTGTGTAATTTTGTCCGATTAAGGAACAATTTGTCAGTAAATTTTTGTACCTTTACCCGACAATTAGTTTTTTATGGAAAAGAAAATAGAATTTGCACCGAATGTGATGCTTATTGATGCATCTTATCTTGATAGAGTGGGTTGTGACCTGAAGGGACATTTTTCTCCAATAGTAAACAGAGAGTTGCCTAAAGCCGATTTGGCCTGTTTGCTTGAATGTCTTGCACTTGATGCCGGAATGGTTCTTGGTGAAAATGCCGTACAGGTTATATTTATTTACGAACCAACTGAAAAAGTAATGTCTTTCTGTACACCATCTGACCTTGAAAAGGAACTTCACAATGTAGCATTCAAAAGTCAGTTGGGTGAATTCTCGCTGTATTCTTTTCAGCCATCCGACATGGCCACAAAAGATGAATTGTTTAATGAAGCCCTCATGCTTACAGATGCATCTAAAGATGTCAGACGTATTATTGCAGTTGGCGATGAGGATTCCTATGCCGACAAGACAGATAAGACCCTTAATGATATAAAAGGTAAGGAAAGTGTTACTCTTTTCGGAATGAATCCTCCTAAGGGAGAATATAATTATAAATTTGAAATGTTGGGTTTCCCTATTTTACAGTCATTGGGAATCCGTTCAGATGAACTGTAGTCATGTCTGATTTCCGATTAAAGGTTTTTTACAGTGTTGCCAAGAATTTGAGTTTCACAAAGGCTTCGCAGGAACTTTTTGTAAGTCAGCCGGCAGTGACAAAACATGTACATGAACTGGAGAGTATGTATCATGTACGACTGTTCGACCGCACAAACAATAAGATATCCCTCACAGAAGCCGGAAAGGTAATGATGGAGCATTGTGAACGTATTCTTACCGAATACAGGAAACTGGAATATGATATGCATCTGCTCAATAATGAATATGCCGGTGAGTTGCGACTTGGCGCAAGTACAACTATAGCACAATATATCCTTCCGCCTATTCTTGCCAAATTCACAGCCAAATATCCTCAGATAAAGGTTTCACTCATGGATACCAACTCGCGTAATGTAGAGAATGCGCTATTGGAACATTCGATTGATCTTGGTATGGTAGAAGGGGTTTTCCGTACTCCCAACCTGAAGTATGAGGCTTTTCTATGTGATGAACTTGTTCCTGTGGTACGTAAAGGTGTAATCCCTTCGGATGTTGATGAAATATCAGTTGACAGTTTTGTAAAGATGCCTTTAGTATTACGTGAAAGAGGATCGGGTACACTCGATGCCATAGAGACAGTCCTTGCCGAAGAAGGGTTAAAATTATCTTCCCTAAATGTAAGAATGCATTTGGGAAGCACTGAAAGCATAAAATCCTTTCTTGCCTATAGTGACTGTATGGGAATAGTATCAATTGCTTCTGTTGTAAGAGAGCTAAAGGAAGGAATATTCAGGGTAGTTGATATATCAGGACTACAGTTTTCGAGACATTTTTGTTTTGTTTCGGCTCAGGGACAGGAAATTGAGGCGGCACAACAATTTGTCAGGTTTATGAGAAGTTGTCTCGGCAAGAGAGACAAGTAGCAAGTATATAATAAAGAAATAAACGCAATAAGAATAATGAGTAGAAGAGAAGAACAAATGCAGGCATTCGGCCGTTTGCTGGATGTATTGGATGAACTGCGTGAAAAATGTCCATGGGATAGAAAGCAGACTAATGAGAGTCTTCGTCCTAATACCATTGAGGAAGTTTATGAGTTGTGTGACGCACTTATGAAAAATGACAAGCACAATATCTGCAAGGAATTGGGTGATGTGCTTCTGCACGTTGTATTTTACGCAAAGATAGGAAGTGAAACCGGAGATTTTGATATCAAGGATGTGTGCGACAAATTATGCGATAAACTGATTTTCCGTCATCCGCATGTATTCGGTGAAGTGAAGGCTGATACAGCAGAAAAGGTATCAGAAAACTGGGAGCAGATAAAGCTGAAGGAAAAAGATGGCAATAAGTCTGTTTTGAGTGGAGTACCCGAGGCTCTTCCTTCGTTGATAAAATCTTACAGAATTCAAGATAAGGCACGAAACGTAGGTTTTGACTGGGAGAAACGTGAGGATGTATGGAAGAAGGTTAAGGAAGAGATATCGGAGTTTGAATCTGAAATAGATAATATGGATAAAGATAAGGCTGAGGCAGAATTTGGTGATGTTATGTTCAGCCTTGTAAATGCAGCGCGTCTATACAAAATTAATCCGGATAATGCTCTTGAAATGACCAACCAGAAGTTTATAAGGCGTTTCAATTACCTTGAAGAACATACAATAAAGGCAGGTAAAAATCTTAAGGATATGTCTTTGGAAGATATGGATTATTATTGGAATGAGGCTAAATCAAAAGGGCTTTAACTGCTATTTCCATTTTTGAAATGTTTAGTGAGTACAGTGTAGAAGTATTCACATATAGGTGATTTTTGATGATTAATTAATAATTCATGTAATATGAGGTAAATGAGTGTATTCTTACATTAAAAACCGGTAGATTTTATGTAAGTTTGCACTCATTAATTTTATTATATAATGACAAATTATTTAGACGAACTTAATGAGAGTCAGCGCGCAGCTGTATTATATAATGACGGCCCTTCTCTTGTTATTGCAGGTGCCGGATCGGGAAAGACAAGAGTGCTGACATATAAGATTGCTTATCTTCTTGATCATGGTTATGAACCTTGGTCTATACTGGCATTGACTTTTACCAATAAAGCTGCACGTGAAATGAAGGAACGTATAGCAAAAGTTGTTGGAAATGACACTGCACGATATTTATGGATGGGAACTTTTCATTCTGTCTTCTCGCGTATATTGAGGGCGGAATCATCCGCAATAGGTTTTTCTGCAAATTTTACAATTTACGATTCTTCCGATTCGAAGTCTCTTGTCAAGTCACTGATAAAAGAATTAAATCTTGATGAGAAAGTATATAAACCGGGACTTGTTCATTCAAGAATCAGTAATGCAAAAAATCATTTGATACTTCCTGATGCTTATGCTGCAAGTGCAGAAATGTACAGATATGACATGGATTGTAAAATCCCGGCCATGAGGGAAATATACAAAAGGTATTGTGAAAGGTGTGTGCAAAGCGACGCGATGGATTTTGATGATTTGTTGGTCTACACCTATCTTCTTTTTAAGAATCATCCTGAAATATGCGACAAATATGCCGAAAGATTCAAATATGTTCTTGTAGATGAGTATCAGGATACAAACTTTGCCCAACATAGCATTGTTCTTCAGCTTACATCAAAACATCAAAAGGTTTGTGTAGTAGGTGATGATGCTCAAAGTATATATTCATTCCGTGGGGCTAATATAGATAATATCTTGAAGTTTACCAGGCTTTATAACGATGCAAGGCTGTTTAAGCTTGAACAGAATTACCGGTCGACAAAAGTTATTGTTAAGGCGGCAAACAGTCTGATAGAAAAAAACAGGGAACAAATAAAGAAAGAAGTCTTTTCTGAAAATGCAGAAGGAAATCCTATAACCGTATATTCGGCTTTCAGTGATATAGAAGAGGCTGAGATTGTTGCTAACAGGATAGTACAGATGCATCTGAAAGATGGTTATGCTTACAATGATTTTGCTATACTTTATCGTACAAACGCACAAAGCAGGGTGTTTGAGGAGGCTTTGCGCAAACGTATGGTTGGATATAAAATTTACGGCGGATTATCTTTTTATCAGAGAAAGGAAATTAAAGATGTTATTTCTTATTTCAGGCTGGCCGTTAATCCTCATGACGGTGAAGCTTTTAAAAGAGTGATAAATTATCCGGCAAGAGGTATCGGTGATACGACTGTAAATAAAATAATTGTAGCCGCTGCAAATTCCGGAGTTAGTTTATGGGAAACAATCTGTAATCCTATATCTTATGGCCTTGACGTGAATAAAGGAACACATACCAAGCTACAGAATTTCAGAAACATAATTTCGGGATTCATTGAGTCGGCAGATAAGCTCAATGCTTATGAACTCGGCCGTGAGATTGTAAGTAAAAGTGGGATAATTGCAGATGTGTATCAGGACAGGAGCCCTGAAAATCTGAGCCGCCAGGAAAATATTGATGAACTGGTGAACGGGCTTTATGACTTTTGCTCAACGAGAGAAGAGGAAGGTAGTGATAGAGTGTTCCTTTCTGATTTTCTTTCGGAAGTGTCACTTCTGACTGACCAGGACAGTGACAAGGAAGACGATTCACCCAAAGTAACTCTTATGACAATTCATTCGGCTAAGGGACTTGAATTTAAGAATGTTTTTGTTGTAGGAATGGAAGAAAATTTATTTCCAAGTCCAATGTCATCCGATTCATACAAGGCTTTGGAAGAAGAAAGAAGATTGTTCTATGTAGCTATAACAAGAGCCGAAGAGAATTGTTTCTTGTCGTATGCAAAAAACAGATACAAGTTTGGCAAGCAGGAGTTTTGTAATCCAAGTCGTTTCTTGAGAGATATCGATCCAGCCTTTCTAAGTATGCCGGTTAATTCTCCTTCATTTGGATATAAATCAGAAAACAAAGGAGTAAAATTGTCGGGAAACAGTAATGTCTCATCTTATAAAAAAAGAAACTTTGAAAGAGATGACGAAAAATATGACAGTAATTCTCCATCAATGTTTGATGGTGAGGCTGTTCCTGAGGAGCCAAGAAGGTTCGTTAAACCTGCCCAACCAAGGAATCTTAAGAGAATCTCCTCTTTGGGCTCAGGACCTTCTGTTACTTCGTCCCAGTCTCATTCTACTGTCAGCTCTTCATCATCGTCTTCATCATTGTCTTCACCGTCATTATCTGGGTCTGCTTCTACAAGTTCATGTCCGGTATCAGTAGGGCAGTTGATTGAGCATGATCGTTTTGGCAGAGGAGAAATTGTAAATGTAGAAGGAAGCGGAGATAATTGTAAGGCCACTGTGAAATTTGAGAATGCAGGAGTAAAACAGTTGCTCTTAAAATTTGCAAGGTTCAAAGTGATAGGATAGATGTTATGATAGAATTCAAGATATGCATCTGATTTTATTATTTTTGAGGTATATAGTATTGACAATAAAGTTGATTTGAATAAAAGAAATAAATATATAATAAGCTAAAATAATATGTTGGATTTGACTAAAGTGCCTTCTCCATGTTATGTGATGGAAGAAGATCTTCTCAGAAAGAATTTGAGTCTGATTAAAAATGTAGCCGATTCGGCAGGAGTAGAAATTATATTGGCTTTCAAGGCCTTTGCAATGTGGAAGTCATTTGGTATTTTCCGTGAATATATAAACTATACAACAGCCAGTTCCGAATACGAAGCCCGCTTGGCTTATGAAGAGTTTGGTAGTCGTGCTCATACATATTCACCGGCCTATACCGAAGAAAACTTTCCTGCTTTTATCAGATATAGCAGTCATATTACATTCAATTCTCTCAGTCAGTTCGAGCGATTTTATCCAATGGTTAAATCTTCAGGTGAGAAAATATCCTGTGGAGTGCGTGTAAACCCGGAATACTCGGAAGTTGAAGTTGAACTGTATAACCCTTGTGCTCCGGGAACACGATTCGGTGTTACAGCAGATGTGTTGCCTGATATTCTCCCTGAAGGTATAGAAGGGTTTCATTGCCACTGTCATTGTGAATCGAGTTCGTATGAACTTGAAAGAACATTAAAACATATAGAGGATAAGTTTTCACGCTGGTTTCCGCAATTGAAATGGCTCAATTTAGGTGGTGGTCATCTTATGACACGTAAAGATTATGACACTGAACATCTGATTTCTTTGCTGAAAGGATTGAAAAACCGTTATCCTAATCTGCAGATAATACTCGAGCCAGGCTCTGCTTTTGCATGGCAGACAGGACCTTTAGTTTCTTCTGTGGTAGATATAGTGGAGAATAAAGGTATACGTACAGCTATACTTGATGTTAGTTTTACTTGTCACATGCCAGATTGTCTTGAAATGCCATATCAGCCAAAGGTGAGAGGAGCTGAAACCTTACCGGCAGATGCTGTAAAAACCGCATCTAAGGAGGAACACGTTTACAGGCTTGGTGGCAATAGTTGTCTTAGTGGAGATTATATGGGAAGCTGGAAGTTTGACCATGAACTTCAAATTGGTGAAAAAGTGGTATTTGAGGATATGATACACTATACTATGGTTAAAACAAATATGTTTAATGGTATACATCATCCTTCTATTGCAATTCTTCACTCTAATGGCGAACTGGAAGTATATAAAACTTTCAAATATGAAGATTATAGGGATAGGATGTGTTAAATAAAGCTAATAATACTCTTTAAAAATGAAACTCTACATTTAGGTTATTATGTTCGTACCGTACCATATAAGTCGGACGAGTGTACTACTTAAGTCAAACGAGTGTACCACTTAAGTCGGACGGGCGTACCATTTAAGTCGGAAGCATATGCTTTGATAATAGAATAATTACTTTAAATGATAACCTGAATAGCCACAACTTTTTGAAGATATTACCAAATTATCTATTTTTTTAGTATTTCCTGGATTTGATAAAGATAAGTATACGTATGTTATATTATATAATAATGTGTACTTATCTTTATTTTTTTTGTTCATTTTTTTGCAGAAAAAATAATATTATACTTCTTTTGCTGATTATCAATAGGTTGTGCGTAGACGTGAAAAAAAATCGAAAAAAAAGCGGATAATGTTTTGGTAGTTTCAAAAAAAGACCTACCTTTGCACTCGCAATCGGGAAACAAGCCATGATTGCTAAAAGAAATGCGGAAATAGCTCAGTTGGTAGAGCATAACCTTGCCAAGGTTAGGGTCGCGAGTTCGAGCCTCGTTTTCCGCTCCAAAACATAAATTTATTGAACAAGTTGCGGAAATAGCTCAGTTGGTAGAGCATAACCTTGCCAAGGTTAGGGTCGCGAGTTCGAGTCTCGTTTTCCGCTCATATGAAGAGAAATCAATATAAAGTTGGTTTCTCTTTTTTTGTTGTGTTTATCACATATTATATAGTATTATTGTTGTGTTGTTTGTGTGGAATTAATATATTTGTGCCCGCAAACTAATTGAATAAACATGATATGAAAACGTACGATATTTATTTTTCTGATTCAGAATCGAGTGACAACAAAGGTTTTTCATTAAAGACAGTTGAAAAGGCTATTCACATGGCTGAAGATATGCTTGAAAAAGGTAATACCTATACAGAAGAGTATGCCGGAGGTACAATTTCTGTTGTAGATTCTGATGGTGAAACGGTATGGAGCAAACCTATTCCGCAAAAATCTTGATGTATGATATTTTTACAGGATATACATTGATATATTCCTGTTTGATAAAACGGATATAAGAATTTAACAATAACTTAAATAAGAATAATATTATGTTCTCAGGAATTGTAGAGGAATATGCAGAAGTAGTCAAGGTAGTTAAAGAACAGGAAAATCTTCATTTGACTTTGAAATGTTCGTTTGTAGATGAACTTAAGATAGATCAGAGTATATCTCATAATGGAGTATGCCTTACGGTTGTAAGTATCCAGGATGATACTTATACTGTTACTGCAATGAAGGAAACTATAGAGCGTTCTAATATCGGGCTTCTAAGCGTTGGTGATAAAGTGAATGTGGAAAGAAGTATGATGATGAATGGCCGTCTTGATGGGCACATAGTACAAGGTCATGTTGATCAGACTGCAACTTGTGTGGCTATTGATGATGCTGAAGGAAGCTGGTACTTTACATTTAAATATGACTTTAATGAAGAGATGGCAAAGCGAGGATATTTTACTGTAGACAAGGGCTCGGTAACGGTTAATGGTGTAAGTCTTACAGTGTGCAATCCTACATCAGATTCATTTCAGGTGGCTATAATACCTTATACATACGAACATACCAATTTCCATACATTTAAAATTGGAAGTGTGGTTAACATTGAGTTCGACATAATAGGCAAATATCTGAGCAGAATGATGCAGTTGACATCAAACAAATAATATCTCTAAAGTATAGACAAAAAATAAAAGTTAAAGCTTCATAGGATAAGTGATTAAAAATATCCGATGAAGCTTTAACTTTTATAACCATAGCGTTATTTATAAATCTTTTAATAGTATTTCATTGCTTCTGTTTAAGTATTGCTCTTTTGTAATTATTATAGCATCCCAGGCAAGGGGATGAAGCTCTTTATTGATATTGAAATTTTCAAAACCTTTAGAATCTAATTTTGATAGCATAAGTCCCAAAGACATTTTGTTGGTATCTATTCCTGGTAAATAGCAAGTATCCTGGTCTGAACCCTTTTCTTTTATTCCTTCGTAGATAAGCTGCAAGTCCTGAAGCTCGAATAATATGTTTTTAGTAAGCCTTATTGGAATATTGTATTGCCTGCTTAAATCTTCTGCGGTATACGGCTCTTCTCCTGCTTCGAATTTCTTGCAGATAGCTGACAATATTATAGTGCAGAAAAGGTCGTGATACCTTCTGCTTATGTTTTTGGCTTCTTTCCCATATTTGAATGATGACAGATTTTGACTTATGTAATTCATCTCTGCCCCAAACAGGCATATACTCCATGAAACCTGAGCCCAAAAAAGAAACATTGGTATGGCTGCAAAACTTCCGTATATAGCATTGTAGTTTGATACCCATATCTGGCTGTTGATATAAAAATATTGCCAGGCCTGAAATGCACTTCCGGCTAAAATTCCAGGTATTATTGCATGCATTATTTTGACTTTTGTATTAGGGATGAAAATGAAAAGTCCAATCAGCATTATCCACGTTATTACGTATGGGGACAGTTGTATGGCAAATTTCATAAGTGGAGCAAGAAGAGTGAATGATTCCATTTCTTTCAGGAATGTTGTCATGAATATTGTCAAACCACTTGAAAATACAATTAAAAGAGGAAGAAGTAAGATCATGGAGAAATAATCTGTAATCTTGCGGAAGACAGTTCTTGGGTGCTTTACTTGCCATATATTATTGAAACTTCTTTCTATATTATCTGTCAGAATTAAAATAGTCCATAATAACATTACTATACCAACTCCGATGAATATTCCGCTTTTGGTATGTTGTAAATAGGAATTCACCCAAGTTATCACAAGTTCAGCCTGTGTTTCACTCAAATTATGTCTGAAGATACTTTCTATTATCGAATCAAATCCGAATCCTCTTGCTATGGCAAACAGAATGGCAAGGATTGGAATTATTGACAATAGTGTACTGTAAGTTAATGCCGATGCGCGTACCGGTATTCTATTGCTGTTGAATTGTTCTATAGACAGTATGATAATTTTAGTGATTCTTATAAGACTTCTTTTTACGGGAGAGTAATTTTCTTCGTCTGTTCTCCAAATATCTTTAGCGAAGAAATTTTTCCATTTTCTGATTTGGGGATTTGTCATATATGTGATATATGTGTTAATGTGAAGAAAAAGAAAGCAGTCAACCTGTAAGCCGGGTTCTGTTCCTCAGTTTATCCAAGGTGTCTGTCATTTATCTACGTCCATTGTTGCCAATAAACTCCAGCGGTCTACCCTCCGACGTGGGGCGAGCAACCCTCGTTGATGCCGGTTTACATGACCTTACAACTCCTAAGATGCACAGCTCACATATCACTATGCGACTGGTGGGCTCTTACTCCACCTTCTCACCCTTACTCCAAAGGAGCGGTTATTTTCTTCTGCATTACTCTACCCTTACGGACAGCTTTCTGTTAGGAAGTAGGATGCTCTGTGTTGCCCGGACTTTCCTCTTGTATTAAAATACCAGCGACAGACCGGTCGGCTGCTTTCTCAGTGCAAAGGTAGATAAATAAACTGAAAAAACGGCAGACTTGGCAGAAATACTTTTAATTTTTATTCTGACATCTCGTGTCATGCTTTTGTAATGAATGTAAAAATGGCAGATAATGGCGTTAACACGGGTTAATCAGAATGCCTTCAATGTTAAAAGAGAGAAAAAACTGATGCTCAGGTGTACAAGTGTATGGAATTTGTTATACTTTAGCGGATGAAATGTTAAAGCAATAGTATAATTAACAATTTAACGGAATTATAATTATGAAAACAGTAACTAAAATTGCTATAGGCGCAGCTGCTATGATTGCAGTAAGTGCTGGTGTTGCAGGTGTGACAGCTTACACTGTAATGCAGAATGATAATACAGAAAATACAAACTTTTATGAGTCGTTCAATGCTGCACCTCTTGCCAGAACAATAGCTATGGATTCAAATTCAATGCAACCTGTTGATCTGACTAAGGCTGCTGAAAGTTCTTTAAATTCAGTGGTACATATTGTAGCAACACAGAAGAGCAAAGTTCAGACAGTTCAGGTTATGCCTGATTTCTTTGATTATTGGTTTGGCGATGGCCGCAGCCGTCAGCGTCAGATTGAAACTCCTGAACAAAAAGGTTTTGGTTCCGGTGTTATTATTTCGAAAGACGGATATATTGTAACAAATAATCATGTTATTGACGGTGCTGATGAGATAACAGTAAAATTGCAGGATAGCCGAGAATTGAAAGGTAGGGTAATAGGTGCTGATCCTACAACTGATTTGGCCTTGGTAAAAATTGAAGGTGATGATTTCCCGGCAATACCTGTCGGAAATTCTGATGCACTTAAGGTTGGAGAATGGGTTCTTGCAGTTGGTAATCCTTTCAATCTGGGGTCAACAGTGACAGCTGGAGTTGTAAGTGCTAAGGCTCGTGGACTTGGAGCAAATCAGGTGGAATCATTTATTCAGACCGATGCTGCTATTAACCAGGGAAATAGTGGTGGCGCACTTGTGAATGCACGTGGAGAGCTTGTTGGAATTAATGCAATGCTTTTCTCTCCAACTGGAGCTTATTCAGGTTATGGATTTGCAATTCCTACAAGTATTATGACGAAAGTTGTAACAGATCTTAAACAGTATGGTACAGTTCAACGAGCTCTGCTTGGAATTTCCGGAAGAAATGTCGGAGATGAGAATTTGAATTATCCAGAGGAAATCCGTAAAGAACAAAAAGAACTTGGAATCAATGAAGGAGTCCAGGTTGTGGAAGTAGTGGAAAGTGGTTCGGCAGACGGAGTATTGGAAAAGAACGACGTCATATTGAAACTCAATGGTAAGAGTGTCAAGACAATGGCAGAATTGCAAGGACTGTTGGCACAGTATCGACCAGGCGATAAGGTTAAACTTACTGTATGGAGAGATAAGAAAGAAAAAGAATTCGATATAACTTTAAAGAATGCTCAAGGCACAACCAAAGTTGTTAAGAAAGCTGATATGGAAATTCTTGGCGCTGCATTCAGAGAAGTGCCACAGGAAATTAAACGTCAGTTGAATTTGGGATATGGCGTTCAGGTAACAGGTGTTACTGAGGGCAGAATGGCAGACAGCGGAATTAGAAAAGGATTTATAATACTTAAGGCAAACGGAAAACAGTTGAAAACCGTACAAGATTTGGAAAATGTAATGAAGGCAGCTTCCCAGTCTCCTGATCAGGTATTGTTTATGACAGGTATTTATCCTTCAGGTAAACGTGCTAATTATGCTGTAGATTTATCACAGGCGGAATAATAAGTTTTGGATAGGTATATTTAGATAAAATGAGTTTATAAAATAAATAGTTTGTAGAATTAATTCATAAAATATAATAAATAGGTATTGAGAAGGTAAAAGGGTTATAGAGAGGCGTGTTATGCTTTGTCAAGCATACGCGCCTCTTGTTATCATTTTATATGATAAAAACCCGATATTGATATCAGAAAATAAGAAAAATTCTCTTGTTTCTAAATATTTTTTTATAACTTTGCATCCAAATCGATTTTAAGGAATGAGACAATTAAAGATTACCAAAAGTATCACTAACCGAGAGAGTGCTTCTCTGGACAAGTATTTGCAGGAAATTGGTCGTGAAGACTTGATTACAGTAGAAGAAGAGGTTGAACTCGCTCAGCGTATCCGTAAGGGGGATCGAATTGCGTTAGAGAAACTTACAAGAGCAAATTTGCGATTTGTAGTATCTGTGGCAAAACAGTATCAAAACCAGGGTTTAAGTCTGCCGGATTTGATTAATGAAGGAAACTTGGGACTTATAAAGGCTGCTGAAAAGTTTGATGAAACACGCGGTTTTAAATTTATCAGTTATGCCGTATGGTGGATTCGTCAGTCTATTCTTCAGGCTTTGGCTGAGCAGTCACGTATAGTACGTTTGCCTCTGAATCAGGTAGGTTCTCTTAACAAAATCAGTAAGGCTTTCTCTAAGTTTGAACAAGAGAACGAACGCCGTCCTTCACCTGAGGAATTGGCCGATGAACTGGAAATTCCTGTAGATAAGATTTCGGATACTCTTAAAGTGTCTGGCCGTCACATCTCAGTGGATGCACCTTTCGTGGAAGGAGAAGACAACAGTTTGCTTGATGTATTGGTGAATGACGATTCGCCAATGGCAGACCGCTCTTTGGTTAATGAATCACTTTCGAGGGAAATCGACAGAGCACTTTCTACGTTAACCGACAGGGAGAAGGATATTATCCAGATGTTTTTCGGTATAAACACGCAGGAGATGACGTTAGAAGAAATCGGCGATAAATTTGGTCTCACACGTGAGCGCGTTCGTCAGATTAAGGAAAAAGCTATTAGAAGATTAAGACAAAATTCACGTAGTAAATTGCTCAAGTCCTATTTGGGATAAATAAAGATTGATTTCCGAAAAAAATTAATGCAGAATCATGTTGTTTGTGCATGGTTCTGCGTTTTTTTATTGTTTTAGTTTTTCTTTGTTAATTTCTTATTGTTCTTTTTTTTGTTTTGATTATTAATGATTATTTTTGCTACATGATAAAAAATATGATTATGCGATATATTAAAATTCTGTGTTTGTTGTTTGCAGTTGTGTCAACTGTAACTGTTGTGGCTAAGGAGCCAAAAGAAAAAAAAGATAAGAATGTTTACGGAGTATACATGGCTGGCGTTTCAGCCTCTTTTACAGATTCTCTTGTATATATAACAGATATTCAGTTTGTTGATAGTGCTATTGTCGATAAGAATGGTTTTCTTGTTGGCCGTTCACAATATAGTGTTCAGTTAAAAGATTATCTTGAATCAAAAGAAGGTGGAAGGAACAGAACATGCTTTATGTTTTTCAACAAAAAGAAGAATAAGCTTCAGAGAGAATTGAGTAAACTTGTAGAAAAATATAAAAAAGGAGGAAGTCTTGTATTGAAGGATGTAAATCCTGAATTTAAATTTGAAAAAGCTGAAAATTATTAATCATAATTGTAGGTGTATGGCTCTGCATATATTTTATATGTGGTGTCATGCACCTTTTGTTTTTTTATATAGTGTAAAAATGAAAAAGATTTTGTTTTTTATTCTTTCGGTTTTAATTTTTTCCGCATGTTCGGATGAGATTCCGGAAGATAAAGTATTAAAAAGAAACGGTAGAACTTTATTGGCATATTTGGTTTCCAATAATAATTCAGGAAGTCTTGATAAATATTTGAAAAATAACCTTGTTGACATGTATAAGGGCTTGGCATCAACTAATGATTCTTCTGCGTTGGTGGTATATTATCGTCCTTATGATAATGATGCCTCTTTGGAACACCCTTCTTTGCTGACTTTCGTGTCAGATGGTAAAGGTAATGTCAATGGCATGAAAGCACTTTCCGGTACAGATCTTACATCTGAAAATGTGATTGGTGCTGCTCATGTAATTTCTTACACTGAAGACAATCATGTAGCTACATCACCGGAAGTAATGAAAAGAGTTTTAGGTGATATGATTAAGCTGGTTCCTTCAAAAAGTTATGGCCTGATTTTTGGTTCACATGGATCAAGTTGGATTGAAGGTAACTCTTATAAAGGAAGAGCTTTTGGTGATGATAATGGATATAATATTGATATACCGGATATGGCACAGGCAATAGATGAGGCTTTTGTCAACTCCACTCTTGATTTTATATTATTCGACGCATGTATGATGGAAACAGCAGAAGTTTGTTATGAACTGAAAGATGTTACCGATTATATCATAGGTGCGGTAGTTGAGACTCATGTATATGGTCATCCTTATGATGTGATATTACCTAAGTTATTGCAGAATAATGTTCCATATTCTGATATCTGTGATGAATATATAAGCTATAGCCGTAAAAAAGGAGCATGGGGAACATGTGCAGTTGTAGATTGTTCCAAAATGGATGATCTGGCTTCCTGGATTGGAAATAATTTACAGAACTATAATGAAAAACTGAACTCTGATTTTGTATATGATGTTCAACAGTATGGAGTTGAAACATTTAGTTATAGTTTTAAGTATTTTTCTCTTGACATAGTAGACTTTTTCAGAAAACTCAATGACGGAACTGTTCCAGATGGATTGCAGAACTTGATGGATGAAGTCGTTATTGCCAAGGCATGTTTGTCCGGAACAGGTTATGAGGTTGTAGGAGTACTTCCTATATCAGAAGAGCAGTTCTGTGGAATTGGTATGTATTATCCTTACCGTTTTGGCAAAACAAATTGGGATAATTATTTTGAAAGTTCTATTTCATGGTATAAAGCTGTAGGTTGGCAAAACTATAAGGGGGCAATTACAGAATAAAATACCGAGTTGAATATCTTTATAATAGTACTGTACTTGGCAGGTTATCTTATTGCTTATTAAAGAAATTATTCTTTTGATATTAAGTTGAATGTTGATTGAATAACCTGATTATAAAGGTAGAAAAGATATACATACAATGGATAAAACAAAGACAATAGCTGCCCTTTTTGATTTTGATGGGGTAGTAATGGATACAGAATCCCAGTATACAATATTCTGGAATGAGATAGGAAGACAGTATCACCCTGAAATTAAAGATTTCGGACTGATAATCAAAGGCCAGACTCTTACTCAGATATATGATAAGCATTTTAATGGGATGGATAAAGAACAAAATGAAATAACAAAGCTTCTTGACAAGTTTGAGAGTGAAATGTCATTTAACTATATCCCCGGAGTAGTTGATTTCATGAAAGAACTTAGACAGAAAGGTGTTAAGATGGCTATTGTAACAAGTTCTAATGACAAGAAGATGAGCAATGTATATACAGCTCATCCAGAACTAAAGGAACTTGTTGACAGAATCCTTACTGCAGAAATGTTTACACGCTCGAAACCTGCTCCTGACTGCTTCTTGCTTGGAGCTGAAGTTTTTGATACAATACCTGCTAACTGTGTTGTATTTGAAGACTCTTTTCACGGATTGGAGGCTGGCAGACTGGCTGATATGAAAGTGGTTGGGCTAAGTACCACAAACCCAGCTGACCTTATTAAGGATAAATGCGATCTGGTTATTTCTGATTTTGCTTCGTTTCACTATAGTGATATGCTCTCACTGTTAAATGAGTAATTTGCATATATATTTGTATAAGTCATATAAAACATATAATTTTGCCGAGTTTTTTAGAAAAATATTGTCAATAGCGACTTGATTTTATAATGACTTATATATAAGAAAGGAAGAAAGTATGGCAGGATATTTATCGAGTGATGTGCGTAAAGTTACAACACATCGTTTAGTGGAAATGAAGCAGAGGGGTGAGAAAATTTCAATGCTGACATCATACGATTATACAATGGCCCAGATAGTTGATGGGGCAGGAGTTGACGTTATTCTTGTTGGCGACTCGGCTTCAAACGTAATGGCAGGAAATGTTACCACTCTTCCAATTACAATAGACCAAATGATATATCATGGAAAGTCTGTTATGCGTGGCGTAAAGCGCGCTTTGGTTGTAGTAGACATGCCTTTCGGAACATATCAGGCTGATGCGTACGACGGGGTTAGAAATGCAATCCGTATCATGAAAGAAACTCATGCCGATGCTCTTAAGCTCGAAGGAGGCGAAGAGATAATCGATACAGTAAAAAAAATAATAGGTGCAGGCATACCAGTGATGGGACATCTTGGTTTGATGCCACAGTCTATAAACAAATACGGTACATACGGTGTACGTGCCAAGGATGATTCGGAAGCAGAAAAACTTATTCGCGACGCTCACCTTCTTGAAGAAGCTGGCTGTTTTGCTTTGGTTCTTGAAAAAATACCGGCAGATCTTGCAGCAAGAGTTTCATCGGAACTGTCAATACCTGTAATAGGTATAGGTGCAGGTGGAGCAGTAGATGGTCAGGTACTTGTTGTAACAGACATGCTGGGTATGACTAAAGGCTTTAGTCCTAAATTCCTTCGCAGATATGCAGATTTGCATACAATTATGACAGATGCGATTGGACAATATGTTTCTGATGTTAAATCTTGCGATTTCCCTAACGAAACGGAACAATATTAATTAGACATTGACTAAGGCTAATGAATGGATTTTAAAGGTGACCTTTATAGAGTATAAAGATAAGGTTACTAATCTTCATTCATTAGCCTGTTTTATTTATCGGCTATTTAAATAAATATTATAGGTATGGTCTTTCATAATCAGGCAGATGTAAATTTCTGGAATAAGAATTTCATAATTCTTATATTATCGAATTTGCTTCTATATATAGGAGTTTATATGCTCTTTCCTGTAGTTCATAAATGGATTGTTTGTGAATGGAATTTGAGTGACACAGAAGCTTCACTGGTTACTCTTTTGTTTGGCGTATCCATGTTTCTTCCAGGAGCTTTAAATAATTATCTTGTTGATACATTTAAGAGAAAGAGTGTATGTACACGCAGCATATTATTGTTTGCTCTGATTGGTTTGGCTTATCCTTATGCCACTGAGTTATGGATGATATATTTATTGAGGATTCTTCAAGGATCTTTGTTTGGAATAGCTCTTATGGTAACAGGCAGTACATTGGTTATAGATGTAACTCCAAGTACATACCGAAGTAAAGCTAATTGGTTTTTTGCTTTTTCTGGTATAATAGGAATGCTATTGGGAGTTTCGTCCGGATTGTATCTGCAGTCGCTTATTTCCTTGACTAATATAATGTATGTTTCTGCAGCGCTGTCTGTATTCAGTCTGATATTGGTATCTATGATAGAAGTATGCTTCCGGGCACCGTTAGACCTTCCTCTATTTTCATTCGACAGGTTTATTTTGTTCAGAAATTTACTTCCTGGTGTTAATATGATGACTATTCCATTGATTTTAGGGACTGTAGTAGTCTATAAGTCTGATTATTTTTTTTATCTTTGCATAGCAGTTGGATTTATGGTTTTCTGGCTTTTACCACGAAAACTTAAAGTTCTGATAGATGGCCGGATAATGATAACCTTAGGCTATGCCATCATATCATTAGCACTATATATAATGTGTGGATTAGATGTGAAAGGTTCGGATGAAACATTCTATATATCCGGTTTCATTTTAGGAGTCGGAATGTGCGCGGCTATGACACAGTTCATAAATGTAATGTTAAAGTTACCTCTTCATTGCGAACGTGGAACAGGATATCATACATATCAGTTGCTTTGGGAGATAGGTGTCATGACAGGAATAAGTATAGGTTGCTATGTGTGTATATCATATGGATGCAAACCGTTATCTGTATCTATTTCACTTTGTGGATTAGGCTTGATATTTTATCTCTTGTTTACACATTGTTATTTTACCAAAAGAATAAATTCAAGAAAATCATTATAAAGTAAATTCACGAAACTCATAATAATTAAATAATAAAGAATATGGCAGACGATAAGAAAATTATCTTTTCAATGGTTGGAGTGAGCAAATCATTCCAAAACAATAAGCAGGTATTGAAAGACATCTACCTATCTTTTTTCTACGGAGCTAAAATCGGTATTATCGGTTTAAATGGTTCAGGTAAGTCAACCTTGATGAAAATAATAGCCGGTATTGAGAAAAGCTACCAGGGTGAAGTGGTATTTTCTCCTGGATATTCTGTAGGATATTTGGCTCAGGAACCACAGTTGGATGATACTAAAACTGTAAAAGAAGTCGTAATGGAAGGTGTTCAGCAAATTGTAGATACTTTGGCTGAATATGAAGAAATAAATAATAAATTCGGCTTGCCTGAGTATTATGAGGATCCTGATAAGATGGATGCATTATTTGCACGTCAGGCTGAATTGCAAGATATTATAGATGCAACGGACGCATGGAATATAGACAGCAAGCTGGAACGTGCCATGGATGCATTGCGTTGTCCGCCCGAAGATCAGTTGGTAAAGAACCTTTCAGGAGGTGAACGCCGCAGAGTTGCACTATGCCGACTGTTGCTTCAGAAGCCAGACATTCTTCTTCTTGATGAGCCTACCAACCATCTTGACGCGGAAAGTATCGACTGGTTGGAACAGCACTTACAGCAATATGAAGGAACTGTAATTGCTGTAACACACGACCGTTACTTCCTGGATCATGTGGCTGGTTGGATTCTTGAACTTGACCGTGGTGAAGGTATTCCATGGAAAGGTAACTATTCAAGCTGGCTGGAACAGAAAACCAAACGTATGGAAATGGAAGAAAAGACAGCCAGCAAGCGTAGAAAAACTCTTGAACGTGAGTTGGAGTGGGTACGCATGGCTCCAAAGGCTCGTCAGGCTAAAGGTAAGGCTCGTCTTAATTCATACGATAAACTTCTTAATGAAGATGTCAAGACTAAAGAAGAGAAACTTGAAATCTTTATTCCAAATGGTCCACGACTCGGAAACAAGGTTATTGAAGCCAAACATGTGGCTAAGGCATACGGAGACAAACTTCTGTTTGACGATTTGAACTTTATGCTTCCGCCAAATGGAATTGTAGGAGTAATCGGTCCTAACGGAGCCGGAAAGACAACTCTTTTCCGTCTTATAATGGGATTGGAGACTGCAGATAAGGGAGAATTTGAAGTTGGAGAAACAGTGAAAGTTGCTTATGTTGACCAGCAGCATAAGGATATAGATCCAAATAAGACTGTATATCAGGTAATAAGTGGAGGAAACGAGCTTATCCGTATGGGCAACCGCGATGTAAATGCCCGTGCTTATCTAAGCAGATTCAATTTCTCTGGAGCAGATCAGGAAAAGTTGTGTGGAATGCTTTCCGGTGGTGAACGAAACCGTTTGCACCTTGCTATGGCATTAAAGGAAGAAGGAAACGTACTTTTGCTCGATGAGCCTACAAATGATATTGATGTCAATACATTACGTGCTTTGGAAGAAGGTCTTGAAGATTTTGCAGGATGCGCTGTTGTAATCAGTCATGACCGTTGGTTCCTCGACAGAATCTGTACACATATTCTTGCTTTTGAAGGTAATAGTGAAGTATTCTATTTCGAAGGCTCTTATACTGAATATGAGGAAAACAAGATGAAACGTATGGGTAATGTAGAGCCTAAGCGAGTTCGTTACCGTAAGTTGATGGAGGATTAATTCATATGAATTATTTTCATATGTAAATCTGTTTTATATGAGAATTTTATTTGATTTATAAAGAAAATATAATAAAAGATTTATAAGCTTATAATAAAAGGCCGTCTCAACAAAACAAACTTGAGACGGCCTTTATTAATATACTGGTAATTAATTAAATATGTATCTTACTCCTACTTGGAAACTCCAGCATTCAGTATAGCTCTTATTCAGAGAGTAAGTGCTTGTTGGTGCATTTCCTTTAGAATCTCGCCACATTGAGTAAATAGGAGTGTTATTATCATCAGTACCTTCAAATTTAAGAATTCTACCACTGTTTGAAACACGGTTAGTTTTAGTAACACCCCATGCGTGATTGAACATATTTCCTATATTCATAAAGTCAAGACTTATCTGAAGAGTATTCTTTTGTTTTCCAGCCATTACAGAAAAATCCTGTGCTATACGGAAATCAAACCTGTGTACCCATGGAGCTCTTGCTGCATATGCTTCTGCATATTCTCCTTTGTGGCTACTCAGATAACTGTCCTGGTTTACGAAATTCCAGAAAGCTTCCCGGTCTGCTTCATCCTTAAACAAAATTTCACTATCATCTTTAGGAATATACATCAAGTCATTGTTGATTCCGTCTCCATTCATATCATTTGTATATGCAAATGAATTTCCGTATGGAGAGTAACCCGAGTAGAATAGATTAAGATGTAATCCGTTTGTAACCTTATTGTTTGTGAAAGGAACATAATATGACAATGAACCTATTACTTTATCTGGTACAACATATTGCGAACGTTGAACTGTAGCAAAGTTTGGTCCGTCAATAGTCATCATACCTTGCCATGTAGAATATGGGTCATTGCCAGGAAGTCCGGAAACTTCTTTAAACTCAGTATGAGTATATGCCATCATAAGGTCGAGGTCCTTCACTGGCTGTGCTGTCAATGTAATATTAGCTGTGTAACCGTAACCTTTTGATGTATTCGACAGTACACTTGCACCTTGTTTAACAGATGAGTGAATCATGTAATCATCTGGATATATAAGCCTATTGTCTGCACCGTTAAATCTTTCCCAAGAAGAATTGTCTTTAATGTTATAATTGTCAATACATACAGCATTTATGTTTTTTGTATACATTAATTCTCCTGTGATGGTCATAGGGAATGAAACAGGCAACTCATAGTCAACAGCCAGTGATGTTTTCCATACTTGAGGCATCTTGAAATTAGGGTCAATACCTGCTATTTTACTTGGAAGCACACCATCTTCCGGAGAAATATTTGTATTGATGCCCAACTTATCAATCATACCTTGTACAGTAGTAACCATTCCACCTGCAAATTTTTCCAGTTCATGTGCCGCTCCTGTAATAGCGCCATTGTCATCATAACTTGTAGAGTATGCTTTAAGTCCTTGAATCATACTTGCATTTGTAGGCATATTTGTAAAGTAAACCAATGGAAGTCTACCTGTAAACAGTCCTGTACCACCACGCACTTTAAGTGACTTGTCGCCTAATACATCCCATACAAAACCTATTCTTGGAGAAACCTGCATATGAGGTTTTGGCCATTTTCCGGTATCAATTCTGCGGCCATTGAAATCCAGTTCATAAATAGCATTATTACGCATAAGGTCACTGTTGTCGAAGAATAATTCATCTAAGCGTACTCCGTAAGTAAGTTTAAGATTGTTTTTTATGCTCCATTCATCCTGTAGATACAATCCTATTTGATTGAAAGTAACTTGTGCGTTAGGGTTTTCTTCTCCATTATAACCAAAAGACAAGGCTACTGCTTCAGGTGCAGCATCATTCAGAAAATCCTCCACACTGCTATATCTGTAATAACCGGTACCATTACGCATATATGAATTGTTGGCCATTTGGTGTTCATAACTCAGACCTGCAGTGAACTTATGGTTTCCAAAGAAGTAAGTCATATTATCTGTGATGCTGAGAATTTTATTGTTTACTGCATTATTGTAGGTAAACAACTCGTAACCGGCAGAAATATAAGGCTCAAGGATTTGATTTCCATTACTGTCTTTTCCAGCCATGATATCAATAAACGGAAACAATTCGGAGTCTGTACCACGTTTATCTTGTATGTCTGTATAAGTAACCAGAAGTTGGTTTGAAATTTCATCAGTAAATCTACTGTTTAAGTCGGCCGATACAGACGAAACAATATTGTCCATTGAATACATACTGTTGGCATACGACATAGACATTTCTCCTACACGATATGTACCGTTAAGTCGTGGACTTACATCAACCGAACTTCCGTTAGGTGCATTCCAAGCTGTATTTTTTGTGTAATTGTATCTTAAGCTCAGTTTATTCCTGTCATTTATATTCCAGTCTATTCTTCCTAATAATTTGAGGTTAGTCTCATCTGCGGGGAAATCTGTGTATGAGCCGGGATCATATCCATATTTACTTTTAAGATGGTTGGCTACTTTTTCCAAGTCAGAAGCTTTAGTTCTTGATATGTATCCGCTTGGATCGGCTTCTTCATTATCTCCTCTTGCTCTCCATTTGATAACCTGTTGAGGTACCATTTCATATTCCACATTACCAAAGAAGAATAATTTGTTCTTGATAATAGGTCCTCCTAAAGTTGCACCATAGATATTTTTTGATTCTTCAGCTCTTGCTCCTAAATCTTCCCCATCAATGTTATTACCTCTCATATTCTGGTTCTGGAAATATGTATAAGCTGTACCTTTAAATGTATTAGTACCAGACTTGGTAATTGCATTAATACCACCTCCGATAAAGTTTGTTTGTCTTACATCGAAAGGCGAAACTACCACCTGAATTTCTTCTATAGCATCCATAGAAATAGGATTACCTCCACCTGGAAGCCCGTCTGAAAGCCCGAAGTTATTGTTAAAGTTGGCACCGTCTACTGTAAAGTTAGTAGAGCGTCCGTCTCCTCCAGCAAAACTCATTCCCGATGCATATGGTGAAAGTCTTGCAATATCCTGAACACTTCTGTTGATAGTAGGAATACTTGAAATCTTTTCATTGGATATGTTTAATGTAGCACCTGTCTTTTCGTTTGAGAACTTTGATTTGGATGCTGTAACAACTATTTCGTCAAGGAGTTCTGTTCCTTCTTTTAATTCGGCATTTACATTGAATGTCTCACCGAGCTGTAAAGTAATATCCTTATAAACAGAAGTCTGATATCCTATGTACGAGATTGTGATTTTGTATGGTCCTCCAGAACGCATACCTTGAAGAGAAAAACGTCCGTCGATGTTGGTTATTGTACCATAGGTTGTACCCGAAGGTTCATGTAATGCTACAACTGATGCTCCGATAATAGCTTCACCGTTTGATGTTACACTACCGCTCATGCTGGCTGTAGTAACCTGAGCACTGGCACATATTACAGTTGTTGTAGCCAATGCTGATAGTAGACATTTTGTAGAAAATTGCATACTAATTTAATTTAATTAAACAAAAGATAAAGTTTATAACGTCTAATTTTAGAATTTTATGCAAATATATGCTAATTTCACAAATGTTTAATTACGTTTATTTTATAACTTCATTACATCTGTGTTACATGTATTTTCTATACAATATTCGTGTAAAACTAATTAATTTAAGTCTATTATGTTAAAGATATGATGTTTTGTAAAAAAACTGTAATGAAAAATTTTAAAATTGCTCAAAAAATCGTATGTTTGTATAAATAACTATTTATTATTCACTAAACTATTTTATTTTATGAGAAATCATCTGAAACATTTCATCTTGTTTGCCGTACTGATGGTGCTCAGTACAGCTGCTGCGTTGGCGCAGGCAACTTTGAAAGGTAAGATTGTAGACGCTGAAACACATGAACCATTAATTGGGGCAACTGTTTCTATTAAGGGTTCTACATTAGGTAGTATAACAGATGTTGAAGGTTGTTTTGAATTATCATTAAAGTCTTCAAAGAATGTTATTGTATTCAGTTACGTTGGTTATAATGAACTTGAAAAAACAATTAAGGCAGATGCCGGAATTGTTGATTTAGGTGAAATTATGCTAAGCTCCAGTGCAATTGGATTGGATGAAGTCAGTGTAATAGCCTCTATTATTAAGAATGATAGACAAACACCAATCCCAATTTCAAATGTAAAATTTGCTGCAATAGAAGAAAAAATAAGTAACCTTGAATTTCCTGAACTGTTAAAATCTACTCCTTCTGTATATGTAACAAGAGAAAGTGGCGGATATGGTGACTCAAGAATAAACATGCGTGGTTTTGATTCTTCAAACTTAGGAATTCTTATTAACGGAGTACCTATTAATGGTATGGAAAATGGTAAGGTTTATTGGTCTAACTGGTCCGGTTTGTCAGATGTAAGCCAGTTTATTCAGGTTCAAAGAGGTCTTGGAGCATCAGCTTTAGGATTATCTTCAGTAGGTGGAACTATGAATATGGTTACTAAAAGTACAGAAGCCAAGCGTGGTGGTAGTGCTTATTTCGGTATAGGTAATGATGGATTCAGAAAATATTCTGTGTCTGTTTCTACAGGAATGATGGATAATGGATGGGCGGTTACTTTAATGGGCGCATTGAATACAGGTGATGGTTATGTTAAAGGAACAAACTACGAAGGTTGGACTTATTTTGGAAATATATCTAAGAAAATTAATGATCATCACAAGTTATCTTTAACTGCATTTGGTGCACCTCAGTGGCATAATCAAAGAGGTACTATGCATTATATTGAGGATTATAAAAATAGTCCTGATGGAGGAAGATTGAATAATGGCTATGGATATATAAACGGTGAAATAGTTGGTAGTGGTTATGGATATAATTATTACCATAAACCACAAGTGTCATTGAATCATTATTGGACAATAGATGAGAAGTCTTCATTAAGTACCTCATTGTATGCTTCTATAGCAACAGGTGGAGGAAGAAGAGTTAGAGGTGAGAATTCAGAATGGCTTACTATTGATTACAATACAGGACGTCCACAAGATGGAGCAATGATGACAGATGATGGTTTAATTGATTATGCTTCTGCTATGGAAGCAAATGCTGCATCAGAAAATGGTTCAAAGGTTATTTTCACTAATGCAGTAAATGACCATAAGTGGTATGGCGTTTTATCATCATATAAGAACAGATTTACTGAGAATTTCACATTTACAGGGGGATTTGATGGTAGATATTATAAAGGATATCATGCAGAAAAAATTGATAATCTTTTGGGAGGAGATTATTATGTAGCTTCTAAACCTCTTGATTTTCAGACAAAAAATCAAATATTGGGCGTTGGTGACTATGTTCAATATTACAGTGTAGGAGAAATTGTATGGGCTGGGCTTTTTGCACAAGCAGAATACTCTGCCGATAAATGGTCTGCATTTATGTCTGCTTCATTAACAGAAGAAGCATACAGATATCATGATAGAGGTGGAAAACCTATTGATGGTAAAAAAGTTTCAGATTTTGAACACTTCCTGCCATGGAGTGTTAAAGGAGGTTTCAATTACAAATTCAATGAAAATCATAATGTCTTTGTGAATGCAGGATATTTCACAAGAGCTCCTTTCTTTAATGCTGTTTTTGTCGATAATAATATTATTGCCAATAAAGGTGCAAAATATGAAAAGGTTATGACTTATGAACTGGGATATGGTTTCAGTAATGAGTTTCTTAATATTTCTTTGAATGGATATTATACAAAATGGTTGGATAAAACATTAAGAAGAAAAGTTGGACAAGAATATGCTAATATTTCTGGATTGGACGCAGTACATATGGGAGTAGAGTTGGAAGCTACTTATAAACCGGTAAGAAATTTCGAGTTAAAAGGTATGTTTTCTTTAGGTGATTGGAAATGGGCCGATGATGTAAGTTTTACTCTTTATGATGAATATGATAATCCTTTGGGTACATATAATGCTTATGTAAAAGATGTACACGTTGGTAACTCTGCACAAATGACTGGAGCTCTTTCTGCTTCTTGGGAAGTATTTAAGGGACTTAAGATAAATGCTGATTACAATTATGCAGGTAAGAATTATGCAGATTTTGATCCATCAAATAGAACAGAGAAGAAAGATGCAGGTGTTGATTCATGGAAACTTCCTGATTTTTATACTATAGATTTGGGTATGAGCTATCGTTTTGAATTATGTAAGGGTATTAATGCTGTTATTTTTAGTAATGTAAATAACTTAACAAATGTTAGATATATTGCCGATGCTAAAGATGGAGCAAATCATGACTGGAAGACTGCCCTTGTTTATTATGGCTTTGGAACTACATGGTCAACTGGTTTTAAACTAATGTTTTAATTTTAATAAGTATTTTTATGAAGTCAATATATAAATTATTTGCTCTTACAGCTTTTGCAACATGTATTGCTGCATGTGATCCGTTGGAAGATATTTATTCAGAAATCGATTCAATGGATAATCCTGTTGTAAAGAATCAGGATGAGTATGTGCTTACAGCTTCAGATTATGAATCTATAAGTAAACTTGCTGGAAAGGATGCTCAGAATGAAGCAGAATCTCAGTTGGCAGCTGATGTTAAAACATATAATGCCTTAAATAGTTTTGCGGCTGCAGATAAATATGTTCCTGAAATATTGAAGAATTTATATCCTTCTTGGGGTAAAGGATCAACTGTAGGTGTCACTTATAATATCCTTATGGAAGAAAACGAGACTCTTGATCCTTACAGATACATATCATCTTATCAATTGTCTGATAAAGATTATTCTGATATTTGGAGTGGTGATGGTATAAATGTTTCATATTTAAGTCCTAAACATAGTCCTTCGGAAGTAATTCCGTCTTTGCTTAAGAAAGCATATTCAGAGTCTAAGTCTGGTGATTTATGCCTGGTTGATTATAGATATGATGAAAATGATCCTCAGTATGTTGCAGGAGAAGATATTATGAAAGAAGGTTTTGATAATGACTTTGATATTGACAAACAAGGTTGGAATCAGTTGTTATCCGAAGGTAAAACTAATTGGGGAGTTAAAACTTACAATAATAATGGATATCTTCAGGTTTCTGCTCATAATACTGGTGAAAAAGTTGAAAATTGGCTAATAACACCTTCTTATTTGATTAGTTCTGAAGATGCATCATTTACATTTGATTTGAAATTCGGATATTTTAATGGAGATTGTTTGTCGGTATATGTATCTGATTCTTATAATGGTGAATCAAAAATAGATATTTCTAAGTGGACTGACATTACAGATAAATTTGTATTTCCAAAAGGAAATCCATCAGGATATACAGATTTTGAAAATGTAGGTTCTTACGCTTTGTCTTCTTTCGTTGGAAAGAACGTATGTTTTGCTTTTGTATATCGTGGTGAAGATAAGGTTGTTACTACTACTGTACAGCTTGATAATGTAATGATTACTACTAGCAAGATTTCAGAGGCAAACGATAAGCCATTTAATATTTTGTATAGATATGATGGAGAAAAATGGAGTAATGTTTTAGATGAAAATGTAATATTAGTTTCACCTTCTGATTATGATTCTATGGGAACTCCAGGTCAGCATGATAATTTTAGTTCAACAGACAAACCTGAAAATTATCTGCCTACATATCTTTCAATGAAGTATCCATATTCTCAGAATGGTGATTATAAAATAGTTGTTTATAAATATTATGAATCAAAAGTAACTTCAGTTGTTGCTGCACAATATGTTTATGAAGGCTCGTGGGCACCATTTAGTAATATAGCTGTTCGCGAAAAAGAAACATTCCTGCATAATGGCGAGAGATGGTTGTTTGACCCAACAATTACTGTTGATCTTACAAAAGAAGATTATGAATACCTCGTTTCATGGGTGAAGGAGAATAAACCTGACTATATTGATAAGTCTTATGATAATACAGAGTATTGGTTTGGTGCTTCTTCGCATTATTTAAATTTCAATATACAATTGGTAAAGAGACGTTCTTATGATATAGATAAAATATTACCGGCAGATGATGCAGAAGCGAGAATATATCTTGAATCAATGGTTGCAGAAGGTGCTTCAATGATTCTTTCACATAATTACCCTGATGCACCTGTACAGATGAATGGAGTTGACTTGTATTATAATGTCAATTGTAAAGTATATGATGGGGCAGGAACTTACAAATATATTTATAGGTTCAAGAGTTTAGGCAAAGGTAAATTTGAACTTTCTGGTGATCCTGAAATCTCAAAATGGTAATAGTTATTAATTAAAAGTACTAAATATTATAGGGGCGGTCTTTTGATTGCCCCTATTTTGATTATTATAATTTATGAATAGGTTTATATATTTTTTATTTGCCTCTTTTTTTATCTTCTTATCTTGTTCTAAAGAAAAAGAATTTGCAGATAAAGATGAAATGCTGGTATCGTTTCCTAATGATTTCTCCGAGGCTATAGAAGGTTGTGAAATACTCTTGACTAATGAAATGTATGTTTCTACAACATACAAAACAAGTTTTTATGATGACATCGAAGTGTCTAGTAAAATATTACGAAGTCCTACAGATACGGTTTTGCCTGGAAGTGAAGAATACTATAATCTGTTAATAGATGATAAATATAAGAAACTTAAAATAAGAACAAATAAGAGTTCTTTGTCTGGCGAGAATACATTAAGGTTAGGTTCTAAAATATCAAAAATAAAAGGAGTTGTATCTATAGAAAAATCTGGATATGTCATTACCCTAACTTCTGATCCTGTTATATATTATTCCCAACGTCCTGATTCTGAGTTTAAGCATAATGAAGATATAATAACAGTGATGTCTTTCAATTTGGATTATTATATGGCTTCCCCTTCTAATTGGGGAAAATCCAATGGAGCTAAAACTGAAGCAGAATTTTTAAGACAGTCTCAAAAGATTATATCTGCTTTACATTCTGCTAAAGCTGATATTTATGCTTTATGTGAAATAGAGGAAGGAAATTATTCTGTTGAATACTTGGTAAATGAATTAAATAAATCTCTTGGCAGATTTTCTTATAAATATATTGATACAGGAGATAGAGATGTAACAAAATATACTAAAAATACATTTATTTATAATGCAGATAAAATACAGCCTGTTTTATACTGTAAAACCTACAATAGTAATTACTTACCGTTACGGCATATTTTTCAGGGATTTATGAGGACTGACGGAAGCGATAAGTTTATATTGTCTTTGAATCACTTTAAAGCTAAGACAGGTAACGGTACTGGCAGTAATTCTGATATGAATGACGGTCAGGGTAGTTATAATGCAAAGAGGGTACAAGAAGCAAAAGACTGCCTTGAATCTATTGATGATATTTCTGTATTTTATGATGATAAAGATGTTTTGGTTATTGGTGATTTTAACTCATATTCTAAAGAAGACCCAATTCAATATTTTATAAGTAACAATTATACAAACGAAATTCAGAAGTATTCCCCTAATGGATGGAGTTATAGTTATGGTGGTTATGTAGGCTATTTAGATCATGTTTTATCTTCTCCTTCTATGTCTGAAAAAGTTATAGACTCATTTCCATGGGATATAAATTCAAGTGAACCAGCATGCTTGGATTATCATTTTACTCAATCCTTTGATGAAAGTTTCTATAGATGCTCAGATCATAATCCGATTATAACAATTCTAAAGATAAAATAGGTGTAGGATATATTAGAGAAATTATTAAATAAAAAAGGAGATACCTCAAAAATTAAGAGATATCTCCTTTTTAATACTTTCTTGAAATTTCTTTTCGAAGAAATAAAAGAATTAAGCTTCAGCAGGAGCTTCAGTTGCTTCTTCTGCAGCTGGTTCAGCAGCAGCTTCAGCTTCAGCCTTTGCAGCAGCTTCAGCAGCTTTCTTTTCAGCTACTTTCTTAGCGATTTCTTCGTTTACTTTCTTTTCAGCTTCCAAACGTGCTTTAGCTTCAGCCTTCTTAGCTTCTTCCTGTTTTGCCTTCAAGTTAGCCAAACCAGTCTGCTTGTTTTCTTTCCAAGCGTTGAATTTAGCTTCAGCCTGAGCTTCATCGAATGCACCTTTAGCAACACCGCCAAGCAAGTGTTTCTTCATGTAAACACCTTCTTTAGAAAGGATGCTGCGTACTGTATCTGTAGGCTGTGCACCTGTCATTACCCAGTACAATGCACGTTCAAAATTCAAATCTACTGTGGCAGGATCGGTGTTAGGGTTGTAAGTACCGATTTTTTCAGTAAATCTACCATCACGTGGTGCTCTTGAATCTGCAATAACAATTGAATAGAACGCATATCCTTTGCGTCCGTTTCTCTGCAATCTGATTTTAGTTGCCATTTCTTAAACGTTAATTTTTTAATGTTAATGATTTGAATTATGCCATTATCTCGTAATAGCGGGTGCAAAGTTACAGCTTTTCTTTTGTTTTACAAATACTTGTGTTCCTTTTTTGTATCTGTTTTTTGTTAATATATCACAATTACTATTGTTCTGTATATAATCAGGTATCTGTTCTGTGTTATAGTATTGTTTAATATCGTATTATATTGTTTTTCATTTTCCTTATTTACTTCTTTTATTTCCCTTAATTTCTTTTATTTCCTTTCTTCTTTCTTATTTATTAGTATTTATCTCTCTCAACCATTTTTCAAGTTCACCAGTCCACTGTCTTTTATATTTAAAACTGTCGTTGTAGCCCCATCCATGTCCTCCTATAGGGTATGTATGGAGTGAGGCAGGAACTCCGTTTCTTGTCAGTGCCATATAATAATTGATACTGTTTTCTACTGGTACTGCCTTGTCGTCACTGCTGTGCATTATAAAAGCCTGGGGAGTATCTTTGGTAACCTGTTTTTCATTGCTGAATCTGTTTATTGATTCTTCAGAAGGAGAGTTGCCGAGAAGTCCGTTTCTCGATCCTGTGTGAGTATATCTTTCGTCCATTGTAATTACCGGATAAAACAGAATCTGGAAATCCGGGCGTGTTTCAGCATCGAAATGTGTGGCGGCTGTGCTGGCAAGATGTCCACCGGCAGATGAACCCATTATACCGAGTTGTTTTATGCCCCATTTTTCTGAATTGCTCCGCATTATTCTCAAAGCCTGATGTGCGTCGCTCAGTGGCACTTCACAATTGCCGTTTGGCATTCTGTAAATCAATACCGAGTATGTAATACCTTGACTGTTGAACCAGCTTGCCATATCATGTCCTTCGTGAGATGTAGCGAGATTATAATATCCACCCCCGGGGCATGCCACTATGGCGAGGCCGTTTGGATTTTGTGCCGGATAAACATATAATACCGGTTCTTTTACATACAGAGGACCGTTTTCCTTTTGTTCGGTCATTCCGTTACTGTTCGGTGCTCCGTCAGGCCACAATTTTATTTCAATTGGCTTTTGAGCACTTAATATTGATGATATCAATATAAATCCCATTGCAATAATATTACGTATCATTTTATTTTTCCCCTATATCTGTATATCATTTAATATACAGTATATCAATTAATATAATTATGCATATCAAAATATACATCAAAATATACATCAAAATGCATCATATATCAATCAACATACTATATATCAAATGATATATTCAAATCAATTACTTTTACTGTATTTCTTAGCTATGTTTTTTAATGTTTAGTGTAGCTTTTACCAGATATGTTATCAGCAGTGCATAAGCAACTATAGATACAAGCTGACTCATAGGATTTGCCAGCCATTCTTCGTTTACCAGATTTATTTCGAAATATCTCATTATAGCGCTTATTACTCCCATGAGAGCACCTCCTGCTATGAAACCAGAAGCAAGAAGAGTACCTTTCTCACCTCTTTCATTGTTCACTTCCTGATCATTGCTGCGGGTAGTGACATACCAGTTGATTGCTCCACCCACAAGAAGAGGAAGATTCAGTTCGAGCGGGATGAACATACCTAATGCAAAAGCTAATGCAGGAACATTAAAGTATGTAAGAACGAGTGCGAGAACAGCTCCTGCACCATATAGTGCCCAAGGAGCACCTACACCATTCATCAGTGGGTCAATAACAGCAGCCATGGCATTTGCCTGAGGAGCTGCAAGTTGTCCGCTTGTAAATCCGAATGAGTCGTTTAGTACCATAATTACTCCACCTACAGTGGCAGCCGAAACCAATGTACCGAGGAACTTCCATGTTTCCTGTTTCTTGGGTGTACTGCCAAGCCAGTATCCAATCTTAAGGTCGGTGATAAATCCTCCGGCCATTGATAATGCTGTACATACCACACCTCCCATTACAAGTGCCGCTACCATACCTGTTGCACCTTTCAGACCTACTGCTACCATTATTACAGAAGCCAGAATAAGAGTCATAAGAGTCATTCCAGAAACAGGATTTGTACCAACTATCGCTATTGCATTTGCAGCTACAGTTGTAAACAAGAATGCTATACCTGCCACAAGCAGAATGGCAACCACTGTATGCAATACGTTTCCCTGCATTACATCAAAATAGAAGAATAGCAGTACAAGAAGCAAAGTAAATATAGAACCGAAAGCTATTATTTTCATAGGAATGTCTCTCTGTGTACGTTCTACATTTTCTTCACTCTTCTTTCCTCCCATTTCATTTGCTGCGAGGCTGACTGCACTCTTGATTATTCCCCATGAACGGAAAATACCTATAATACCAGCCATAGCTATACCTCCGATACCAATACTTTTGGCATATTCGCTGAAAATCTGTTCGGGAGACATGTCTTTTACCGCTGTAACTATTTCCGGATTCCAGGTATTGAGGATATCGTTACCGAAAAACAGTGCAAATCCGGGAACTATTACAAACCATACAAGAAGTGAACCGGCACATATAATAGCCGCATATTTAAGTCCTACTATATATCCCAAACCTAAAACGGCCGCTCCGGTATTGATTTTGAACACCAACTTGAATTTTTCAGCAATAACTTCACCGGCACCACATACACGGCTTGTGAAGTTTTCGTTCCACCAGCCGAATGTACCTACAATGAAGTCGTACAGTCCACCTATAAGTCCGGCTATAAGTAACGGCTTAGCCTGGTCTCCACCTTTCTCTCCCGAAACCAGAACCTGAGTACTGGCAGTTGCTTCCGGAAATGGATATTCGCCGTGTTTGTCTTTAACGAAATATTTTCTGAATGGAATAAGGAAAAGGATGCCCAACACACCACCAAGCAGGGAGCTGATAAACATCTGCATAAAGTTGACTGTCATTTCCGGATATTTTTCCTGAAGGATGTACAGGGCCGGCAGAGTGAAGATAGCACCGGCAACAATAACTCCCGAGCATGCCCCTATAGACTGAATCATGACATTCTCGCCAAGAGCGTTTTTTCGTTTGGTGGCACTCGAAACACCAACCGCAATAATAGCTATAGGAATTGCGGCTTCGAACACTTGTCCTACTTTCAATCCCAGATAAGCTGCTGCGGCCGAGAATATAACGGCCATTAATAATCCCCATGTAACCGACCATAAGGTTACTTCCGGGTAGTTTTTCGATGGAGACATAAGCGGCTCGTATTTTTCACCCGGTTTTAATTGACGGAATGCGTTCTCAGGCAATCCTGTCTGTTTTTCTTGTTCTGTTTTCATGTGTTTTTTATGTTATTATTTTAGTAATTACGATTTATCGGTGTCAAAATTATAAAATAAAGCTTGTAGTTCAAAACCTCGTGTGTTTTTTATGTTTTTATGGGCATATTTATGCGGCTTGATAAAATAAAAAAATGTCGAGACATTTTAATTTAAATGTTGGCACATTCTTATTAAAGTGTCTCGACATTTTAAAAAAAAGCCGTATAACTCTATTTTAACAGATTTTGCATATTATATGTCTGTTATTTTGCATCTGCTGCTGCCGGCATCATATCACCTTTCACAACCAGACGTGTTATTTCTACCTTACCGTTTGTACGTAGTGTTATGGTCTTCTGGAATTTTCCTGGGAATTTACCTGCGCCGTTGTATGTTACGGTAATTTCACCACTTTCACCCGGTTTGATTGGTTCCTTTGGGTATTCCGGAACAGTACATCCGCATGAAGCAATAGCCTGATGTATAACCAAAGGACCGTCTCCGGCGTTTGTAAATTTAAACTTGCATGTAACCTTTGGACTGCTTTCAGAAAAACTGCCGAAATTGTGTACTGTCTTTTCGAATTTTATTTCTGCTATTCCTTCTGCCATAACCATAATTACACCCATCAGAAGCATGAGTGTTGTAAGAAAAAATTTTTTCATCTTAATTTAAATTTTTATTTTCGTTATTAATTATTTTTTATCGGTTGATATTAATCATCCTCTGTTTACTTGCTTAACACCTTTTACGGTACGAAGCTTTTTAATAAGCATTTCAAGTTTCGATATATCATCTACCATTACGGTAAGCATACCCGAAAACAGTCCGTCGTTGGAGTCAACACTTATAGAGCGTAGGAGAATATTATTTTCCTTGTTTATGATAGAGGTAATGTTAGTTACTATACCTATATCATCATGTCCCACTATCCTTAGAGTGATAGGGTACTGTTTTCCCTGACTCTTTCCTGCCCATCTTGCCTTGACAATTCTGTATGGGAACCGGGCTTTCATTTCAGGAGCATTCGGACAATCACATCTGTGAATCTTTATACCTCCCGAAATAGTTACAAATCCGAATACATCATCGCCATAAATAGGATTACAGCATTTTGCCAGATTAAAGTCTATACCTTTCAGATTGCGGTCTATAACCAGCACATCATCCTTGAAATAGTCTTTGGCATCAGCGTTCTGCTGTATATTATATCCTTCGGCACTACGGTATATTATTTCCTCCCTCTGTTCTGTTTCCTTCTTCTGCATTTCCAGATACTTGTCAATGATATTGTTGATATCGCTCGACTCGTCTGCTATGCTTTTGTAGAAGTCGGTAACGGTCTTGAACCCGAGTTTCCGTATAAGGCGCATTAGGATGGATTCATCATACTCTATCTTTCTGTTCTTGAATTTTCTTTCTAAGGTCTCTTTGGCAAACTGTGTCTGTCGGGCTGCCATTTCCTTCAGAGCCTGACGTATCTTTGTCCTTGCCTTGGAGGTTGTTACAAAATTCAGCCAGTCCTGCTTAGGAGCCTGAGTATTCGAAGTCATGATTTCCACCTGGTCGCCGCTGTTGAGTATGTATCTCAGCTGTACATTCTTACCATTAACTTTCGCACCAATGCACTTGCATCCGAGATTGGTATGAATTGAGAATGCAAAGTCGAGCACAGTAGCACCTTGCGGTAGCTTGAACAAATCTCCTTTTGGGGTAAAGACAAACACTTCGTCTTTATATAAATCAAGCTTGAACTGGTCCATAGCCTCCATGTCACTGTCGGCATGCTCTAAGGTTTCCCTTATGGAGTTAAGCCATTCGTCCAGACCGCTTTCTCCCTTAATACCTTTATATCTCCAGTGGGCCGCCAAACCTTTTTCGGCTATTTCATCCATTCGTTCGGTTCTTATCTGGACTTCCACCCATTTGCCTTCAGGGCCCATAACAGTGATGTGGAGAGACTCATATCCGTTGCTTTTAGGTACCGATAGCCAGTCGCGAAGTCGTTTCGGATTTGGCAGATACATATCAGTAACAATAGAGTAGGCCTGCCAGCACTCCTGTTTTTCCTTCTCCAGAGGTGAATCAAGTATTATACGTATTGCAAACAGGTCGTATACTCCCTCGAAAGGGCATCCCTGTTTTTTCATCTTCTGATATATGGAATGGATGGATTTTGTTCTACCCTTTATATGAAAATGAAGTCCCGATTCTTCGAGTTTTCTTTTAACAGGCTCTATGAAAGCTTCAATGTACTTGTCGCGTGCAGCTTTTGTTGCATTCAGCTTATCCTTAATATGATAGTACACATCGTGCTGTGTATATTTCAGCGACAGGTCTTCAAGTTCTGATTTCAGTTTGTAGAGTCCCAGCTTGTGAGCCAGAGGAGCATATAGAAATGCAGCCTCGTTCGAAACCATCAGACGAGCTTCATCATTCTTGCTGTCCTTAATCTGACGCATGAGATTAACCCTGTCGGCTATGATTATAAGGATAACCCTCATGTCTTCGGCAAACGACAGAAGAAGATTCCTGAAATTCTCCGATTCTATAGTAGGACTTTTGGTGTATAAATCATTGATTTTTACAAGACCTTTTATAATACCGGCTACATCTTCTCCATATTCATTCTGCACATATTCCAGCGAGCAGAGGTTATATTTGACAGACTCGTGAAGCATGATTCCCAAAATAGAAGCCCTGCGCATACCAATCTCTTCGGCCACTATTACAGCAGTCTGCATATCTTTAATAATAGGATTCATTCCGAAAACATTTCTTGGAATGCTTTCATCCTTTATTATTCTCGTAAGATGAGTCTTAATCTTTCTGCAGTCATCTTTTTGTAATGTATCTTTCGATAACTTTAACAGCCTCTTGTATAACGAAAAGAGTTGTTTTCTCTCTTCGGGAGTAAAAAATGCGGTTTCTTCCATGTCATAATTTTTTTCTCGCGTGTAAAGATAGTTTTTTTATTGTTTTAATGCGATTTATTTCATTCTTTTTTATAATTTTGAACAGATTTCAATCTACTATAGTATTTCATTACCAAAAATATACATAATATGTTAACACAAGAAGATAAAGATTTATTGGCTAAAAAAGGCATTTCGGAAGAAAAGATAGCCGAACAGTTAGCTTGTTTTGAGAAAGGATTTCCGTATTTAAAGTTGTCGGCTGCCGCTTCGGTCGAAAATCATGGAATTTTACAGATTGGAGAAGAAGCAAGAAAAGAATATCTTGCAGCCTGGGATTCATATATGGATGGCGACAAGAAGATTGTTAAGTTTGTTCCAGCTTCGGGCGCAGCCAGCCGTATGTTTAAAAATATGTTCGAATTCCTTGGAGCCGACTACAATGTTCCTACTACCGACTTTGAAAAGAAGTTTTTCGACAGAGTTCATGATTTTGCTTTTTTTGCCGACCTTGATGCTGCTTGTGTAGCAAACAACGGAAAAGGCATTGACGCATTGGTAGGAGAGGGCAACTATAAGGCCGTGGTTGCTAATCTTCTTGAATCGGCAGGTCTTAACTACGGTTCTCTTCCTAAAGGTCTGCTTAAATTCCACAAGTATGCCGACGGAGTACGCACTCCTCTTGAAGAACATCTTGTAGAAGGTGCGCTTTATGCTTCAGGAAAGAGTGGGGAAGTGAACGTACATTTCACAGTATCAGCCGAACACAGAGATCTGTTCTCCAAATTGGTAGAAGAAAAAGCCTCAAAATATGCCGAAAAATTTGGAGTTAAATATAATGTTACCTTCTCTGAACAGAAGCCAAGTACCGATACACTTGCTGCTGATATGGAAAACAAGCCTTTCCGTGATAATGGAAAACTCTTGTTCCGTCCGGGTGGTCATGGTGCCTTGATTGAAAATCTCAACGATCTTGATGCCGATGTAGTATTTATCAAGAATATCGACAACGTAGTTCCAGACAGACTTAAGGATGATACAGTAACATATAAGAAATTGCTTGCCGGCGTATTGGTAACTTTACAGAAACAGGTATTCGAGTATCTGCAGTTGCTCGACAGCGGTCACTACCGTCATGATGAACTCGAAAACATAATCCGTTTCGTACAGCAGCAGTTGCACTGTCGCAAGAGTGACATCAAAGATTTCGAGGATGCCGATCTTGTAATCTACTTGCGTAAGAAACTTAACCGTCCTATGCGTGTGTGCGGTATGGTGAAGAATGTAGGCGAACCGGGCGGCGGTCCGTTCCTTGCATATAATCCCGACGGTTCTGTTTCATTGCAGATTCTTGAAAGCTCTCAGATAGACATGAATGATCCTGAAAAGAAAGCAATGTTTGAAAAGGGTACACACTTCAATCCGGTTGACCTCGTTTGTGCAGTACGCGATTATAAGGGAAATAAGTTCAATCTTGTGAATTATGTAGACAAGGCCACTGGCTTCATCTCTTACAAGTCGAAAGGCGGAAAAGAACTCAAGGCACTTGAGTTGCCAGGATTGTGGAACGGTTCAATGAGCGACTGGAATACTGTTTTCGTTGAAGTTCCTTTGAGCACATTCAACCCTGTTAAGACAGTAAACGACC
>JAXEBI010000111.1:0-38513 GCA_034094155.1 Phocaeicola sp. | reverse complement strand
ATGAGCTATCCGGTTTTGGATGTAAAGAAGTGGGGACTGAACATGATATACAATCTTAAGGATTAATGAAACATCGGCCTTATTCCACTTCCTGATGTTGTAAGTTTATACAAAATTATAATTATAAATTAATATACAATAGTGACAATAGGCATTGTAGTAGTGACAATAGATGCATCTACAGGAGAGGTAAGTGACAGACCGAAAGTAAAACACCCCTGATTACAAACAATACCAAGCAAAGATGCAAAAAACAGAAGAAACAGATCGCGTGGCGGTACATCTTCTTTCTTTACAAACAATGATGTTATCCAGAAACATACTGCACCGCCAATCATTCTCATATTTGCCAGTGCAAGACCGGAAATACCGGCATCCATAGCTGCTTTACCTACAGGCGACATTAGTCCCCACATGCTCGCAGCAAACAAAAGCGACAAATGTGCCTTTACATTCTTAACATTCATTTTCATTTCCTTTTAAACTTCAATTATTAATCAAGTCCGACTCCTTAAAACCGGTATATACGGACTTTTATTATACCTCTGTTTACAATATTACTAAAACCTTCTTATAGAAAACTGGCACAAAGTTACAAGTAATTTAATAAAAAATTAAGGTACAAAGATTGATTTATTCGGCAATAATAACTAATTTTGTTGTATAGGAAACAAATATGATACAACCATGAAAAAGCAGGCTGATTACATAAAAAGAATTGAAATAAAAGGCCTTTGGGGCCGGAAAAATATTTCATGGGAACTCAGGAAAGATGTAAATATCCTTAGCGGAATAAACGGTATAGGTAAAAGCACCATTCTAAACAATTCCGTTAAGTCATTGAAAGAGATGAATGAAAACAAACTGTCGAACGGGATTACACCCGGAGTCAACTTTATCTTCTCTCCCGAAGACGCCACTTTCATTCCTTTCGATGCCATAAGAAGTTTCGACCGTCCTCTGATAGATTCAGGACTTCTTGAGAAAATTGGAAACATAAACGTTAAGACAGAGCTCGACTGGCAACTGTATCAATTACAAAGACGCTATCTCGACTATCAGGTAAACATCGGCAACAGGATTATAGAACTTCTTACATGCGGTGATCCTGAAAAGCAGGCCGAGGCTGCCCTCGTATCAAAGCCGAAAACAAAGTTCCAGGATCTTATGGATGAGTTGTTCAGCGAAACCGGAAAGAGAATAATCCGCAAAAGCAATGAAATTTTATTCGAACAAGACGGAGATATTCTTACACCATACCAGCTTTCATCCGGAGAAAAACAGATGCTGGTCATTCTGCTTACAGTACTTGTTCAGGACAATGCACACTGTACCCTATTTATGGACGAACCGGAAATATCTCTCCATGTAGAGTGGCAACAAAGGCTTATCAGTTTGATTCGCTGCCTCAACCCTAATGCACAGATTGTTCTTACCACACACTCTCCCGCATTAATTATGAACGGCTGGATTGATGCCGTTACCGAAGTAAGCGATATCACAACACACTGAGAAGAATATTAAAGAACTAAAACTTACTATTATGGGAAAAAGACTTACAGACAACCTTTCTTCCCTATACATAGGTGCAGCAAACAGTCTTAAGCCCAAAAAGGCCAAACGAAAAATTGTAGCTTATGTGGAAAGCTATGACGATATATCTTTTTGGCGCTCTCTTCTTTCGGAATACGAGAACGACAACAGATACTTTGAGGTAATGCTGCCTTCGAGAAGTTCACTGGCCAAAGGAAAGAAAACTGTACTTATGAATCAGTTAGGAAAGCAGTTAGGTGAAAATATGATAGCATGTGTAGACAGCGACTATGATTATCTGCTGCAGGGAAGAACCAACACTTCCAAATATATGATTGAAAGTCCATATGTACTACAGACATACGCTTATGCCATAGAAAATTACCATTGCTATGCCGAAGGACTTCATGAGGTGTGTGTTACAGCTACACTGAACGATCATAAGATTATTGACTTCAATGAGTTCATGAAGCTTTATTCCGAAATTGCTTATCCTCTGTTTATATGGTCGGTATGGTTTTACAGAAAACATATTCTTGCCGAGTTTTCACTGCTCGATTTCTGTTCTTATGTCAAACTCGACCAGGTAAGTACAAGGCATCCGGAACGCAGTCTCGAACACATGTCGAAGAAAGTAAACAAGAAACTTCACGATCTTGAAAGAAGACACCCTGAGGCTGCCGATGAAATTGAAAGCATGAAAGTGGAATTCAGAAGTCTGGGAGTGACTCCTCAAAACACATACATGTTCATTCAGGGACACCACATACTCGACAATGTTGTAATGCGCCTTCTGGTTCCCGTATGTACAGTACTCCGAAGAGAAAGAGAACAACAGATACACGATCTTGCCCTGCACAGCATGCAGCTTCACAATGAACTGACAAACTATCAGCGGAGTCAGGTTGCAGTAGATGTGGTTATACATAAAAATACGAACTACAAAAACTCACCTCTCTATAACATGATACGTCGCGATGTGGAAAAGTTTCTGAAACTGATATGACAGAATTAGAATTATACGACAGTAATTAAGAATTGAATAATTAAATTACAATACATATACAGGCTGGATGACTCAGCAGAGCATTTAAACATAAGAATAATATAAAACAAGAAGAAAAGGAATTGAAGTATTGAAATACAAAACTCCAATTCCTTTTCTTCTTGTTTTATCCCATGTTATATCTGTTTATCAATATATGTCTGCTATGCATACATACTTATAACTCAACAATATTAAATCAATATAATATTTTCTCTTATATTGTTTTTATTCTATTCAGAATCTTCGGGAACTGCCAGAAGAATAATGCGGTACAACAGATTGCAGCCGTTGCATCCGAAATAGCCTCGGCGGCAAATATTCCATTTACTCCCCAGAACGATGGGAGCAGCAATGCAAGCGGTACAAGCAAAATCACTTTTCTAAGCAATGCTATAAATATAGATATACGCGCCTGTCCTAATGCCACAAACATATTCTGACATGCCCGCTGAAGTCCGAAAATACTCATACCAGCCAAAAACAGAGGCATTACACTGCTTACCGTTGAAATAAGCTCTTCATCGCTGGTAAATACACTTGCCACATAAGAAGGAAATATTATCATGACCAATATAAGGAAGAGATTAAATCCAAACATAAATGTCATCACTATTTTGAAGCACTGTTTTACCCTGTCTTTATAGGCATGACCATAGTTATAGCTTACCACAGGAACAAATCCCTGAGCAAAGCCTGTAAGCGGAACACTTGCAAACTGCATGGCACTCTGCATGATAGCCAGAGCACTGACATAGATATCACCAAAATGTTTCAAACTTCCATTCAGGACAAAACCCACAAGACTTTCTGTACTTGCCATAATAAAAGGCGATACACCTAATGCCACGACAGACATTACTACACTCCTCTGCAGTTTCATGTACTTTCTTTCGAGTGGTAATGATGCCTTTTCAGAAGTGAGGAACCTCAATATCCACAAAGCACTGAAGGCCTGAGATATCACTGTTGCTATGGCAGCTCCTTTCACTCCCATATCAAAAACAAAGATAAATATAGGGTCAAGCACAATATTGAGCAAAGCGCCTATCACAACCGACCACATTGCTATGGCAGGCCTTCCCTGCGAATTTATAAATGAGTTAAGTCCGGTGGATATCTCCACAAACAATGTACCTAAAAGATACACAGAAAGATAATCTACAGCATAAGGCAGTGTATGCTCTGATGCACCTGTAAGCAGCAATATAGGTTTCATAAACAGATATGCCACAAGCGAGGTAATCAGTGTAAAGAATATAAGCATCACAAAACCGTTGCCAAGTATTCTGCCGGCCCGGTCCCTGTCTCCCTGACCCAAGGCCATAGCAGCAAGAGGTGCCCCACCTGCACCCACTATGGCGGAGAAAGAAGAAATAAGAATCACAATGGAAGTTGTAACCCCTACCCCGGCCAATGCTTCTGTCCCTATATGAGGTATATGACCTATATAAATACGGTCGACAATATTATACAGCAGATTGACAAACTGTGCCGCCACCGCCGGTATCGCCATTCTGAATACAAGAGGCAGCATCGGATCGGTTCCAAGCCTCTCTTCATAACGATTATTATTCATCTTTAAAAATAAGTGTAAATAACGCTCCTCCCTGACAAACTCCACCGGCATTAAGGCGCTTTTCGGTAACAAGCATTCTTGCTTTTGCATAACCTTCTTTCAGCTCCATAATCTCTACTCCTGCCTCTGAAGCAAAGCGGTCGGCTGAAAGCATTTCTTTTAAAGTTTTCATAATTCAGAATAATCTTTTAATAATCTGGATTTAAATATTATGCTATCTTATTTAATGGTAACCATAGTTGCTCCGTAACCATATTCACGAAATGAAGCGTCCTGACTCTGATAGCTTCTGTATTTACGTTTAAGCTCATCAAGAATAGCTTTACGCAATACACCGTCGCCCTTACCATGAATAAAGACTATTTTCTGGCCGGTATTCTTTTTATACTCTTCAAGTGTTTTGCGGAAAACATCCAACTGATAATTCAGCATTTCGGCATTTCCCATACCTGTAGTATCGTCAAGAAGAGCATCTATATGAAGATCTATCTCTACTATTCCGTTCTTTATCTTCCTGTCTTCTTTTCTTAATACTTTCATAGGGACATCAGAATCCTTAGTAAGAATGGCATTCTTAATATCATCCGGATTTACGTACACTTGTTTTGCTTCTTCATCATCTCTTACAATATCGTAAATCAGAGCAGGTTCGTTGAAGAAATCATTTTCGGCAAAAGTGTGCAACTTATAGAATTTCACTGTATCGATTCTCAATTCTGTAGAAATGGCAGGCTTGAGCAGGAATGTTCTGTCATCTTTATAGGCAATAACCTGCACAGCCAGACGTTCCATACCATTAAGGTCTTTCTTATCAAACTCTTCGATATGCTGCTTCATATTAGGCTTCACTGTACCGCGGCTTTTTAAAGTCCAGCTTTTGCCTTCGGCCGACATATACAGATAGTCGATAAAATAATTACTGTCGTTTACAAGATAAGTATCGAATCCTGTAGACGAAATGGATTTTATATCTTGAGGAACAAACGCAAGATATACGTTAAGAATATCGTTTCCTCTTATTTCTGGAGCTCTGTAGGTAATAGGTTTGTCATCTTCTTCGTCTTCCTCATCCGAAATTTCAGGAGTATTTGGTTTTGGAGCCGATTTTAAAGGGATATTATAATCGTCGGTCTGTATTACCACACACTCTTTTATAAGCATAGGTATTTCAAAACCATCCTCACCTTCAACCAATGCTATATCCTTTCCCTGGAATCCTCTTACTATTCCACCGCCAACCTCACTAAGGAAGCGTACTTTATCTCCTATTTTCATATTTCTGATATTTTATTGTTCTTTATTTCTATGTTATAACATTAAAGTTTCATACAAAAGTAATGACTTTTATGCAGATACGAAAGTATTTTATACTTTTGCAGAAATTTGGTGACTAACTAACATACTCACAAAAATGGAAGAAACAAAGCATATAAAGATAAGCGACTATAACTATCCGCTACCCGACGAAAGAATTGCAAAATATCCGCTTAAAGAGAGAGACAGCTCAAAACTGTTGGTATACAAACATGGTGAAATAGAAGAAAATATATTTACCTCTCTACCCGAATATATAGAACCGGGTACTCTAATGATTTTCAATAATACTAAAGTTATACAGGCGCGACTTCATTTCAGAAAAGAGACTGGAGCCTTGATAGAGATTTTCTGTCTGGAGCCAATCAAACCCAATGATTATGTATTGAATTTCCAGCAGACTGAACATTCAGCATGGTTGTGTATGGTAGGAAACCTGAAGAAATGGAAGGAAGGTGAACTTTGTAAGGAAATAACTGTAAAAGGAAAGACTATTACACTGAAAGCTAAACGCGGAGAGTGTTATGGAACAAGTCACTGGATTGACTTTACATGGGATAATCCTGAAGTAACCTTTGCCGATATACTGGAAGTTTTCGGAGAGTTGCCGATTCCGCCATATCTTAACAGAGATACAGAAGAGAGCGACAAGGAAACATATCAGACTGTGTACTCAAAAATTAAAGGCTCCGTTGCCGCTCCTACCGCCGGACTGCATTTCACCGAAAGGGTTTTGAACTCGCTGAAAGAAAAAGGAGTAGACCTTGAGGAGGTAACCCTTCATGTAGGTGCCGGAACATTCCGTCCTGTGAAGAGTGAAGAAATAGCCGGTCACGATATGCATACAGAATACATTTCTGTAAATAAACAGACTATAGAGAAACTTCTTGCTCATAATGCCGAAGTCACCGCAGTGGGTACTACTTCTGTAAGAACCATAGAAAGTCTTTATTATATAGGTGTAACCTTGTCTGCAAATCCTGAGGCCACACAAGAAGAGTTGCATGTAAAACAGTGGATGCCATACGAAAACACAATATGTATCAGCCCTCAGGAAGCGCTTCAGAATATTTTAGATTATATGAACAGAAATAATCTCGATGCACTTCATACAAGCACTCAGATAATCATTGCCCCAGGATATGATTATAAGATAGTAAAACGTATAGTAACTAATTTCCACCAGCCTCAAAGCACATTGCTTCTTCTGGTTTCGGCTTTTGTAAAAGGCGACTGGAAAAAGATTTACGATTATGCCTTGGCTCATGATTTCCGTTTCTTGAGCTATGGTGATTCTTCATTGCTTATACCTTAAAAATTCACCGCAAAGGTTGATGAACAATAAAGGTTTGAATGATTCGAATATAAGTTCAACATAAGAGTTTAACATAGAGTTAAACATAAGGACTAAAAAAGACGACATACAGTTGTAAATGCATGCAAGATAACACATTTATAACTGTATGTCGTCTTTTTATATTTCAAATATTACCAGGAAAGCCCTGATTAATACAAGACTGATACTACTCAGCTACAACAAAGCCATTTTTGCGCAAATAAGCCTTAAAGCGCAAAAGATATTCTTCCGACGGACTATCGAAGAAAGATATCCCCGATGCCCCGTTACTTAAAGCGGCATCAACTGCTTCTTCAAAACAGTCTTTGATATCAGGCATAAACAAACCGGCATAAATTTTGGCATTACCGTCGACCGCCTTTACACTTTCTCTGACAGAACGGCCAATCCATTCAGGACCTTCGTAGTAAAATCCATTGTAAATCATTGGAAAATATGCATCGAGATGCCAGTTGCCCCAATCCTGACGAACCATGGACTTAGCCATAGAAGGACCAGGGAACACTGCTGCTGAAATCTTTCCACCTTCATACTTTACAGCCTTTGTTATACAGTCTACAACGCGGGTTATTGCATCAAGACGGAAATTAATCCACGACTGACTCTGCATAGGATATTTTATTTCCATTGGATCTTTTCCATACTCCATCTTGAATTTTGTTCTACATACATCACAATAGCAATAATCATATTCCGGAAGTTCAGAGGTCTGTTCTATACCATAATTCTTCCACAAGCCTACAGGAAGAACCACATCAGGGAAACGTACATAATCAAGGTGTACACCATCCACATACGGCAGCTTGGATATTTTTACATAATCGCTGGCCAGATACTCTGCCACACCTTCATGATTAGGACAAAGGAATCTGTAATAATCCACGTATGCAGGATTGTCAAAACACGACTCACCTTTCTTGTTTACAGCAAACCAGTCGGGATGAGTTTTCATTACTTCGGCACGGTTCATTGTCCATTTCCAGTAATGAGCTTCAAGTCCGGCTTCCTTACATACCTTATAAACAGGTTCATCATAGCTTTCGAACATAATTCCAGATATACCACAACTCTTCATTAATGAAAAGTACTCTTTATATTCTTCAACCGGTTTATTCTTATTGATTCTCACCCATGCCCAGTTCTTCAGCACACGTGGAGAGAGCTTTTCTACAGCAAATCTGCCTTCCTGATTCAATGTATACTTAACTCCATTATCCGGAAGAGACACACTCATGATATAAGTTCCGGCACTTGCTTCAATATCAACCTTCGCATTCTCAGGCAACGGACCAATTTCTTCATCGGTAAGGAAAAAGTTATCAACACTCTGAATGTATTTTCCTTCTTTAGAGAAATAATCCTGCTGCTCATAAAACATAGCCCAAAGGAGTTTGTAGGCATTCATATCATACGGATACTTAAACTCATCAGTACCGCTACCTGCAACCTTATCGGAAAAATAAAGGAATCCCCATCTGTCGGGCATATGCATATCAATTTTTCCGGTTGGCTGCCATACCCAGTTTTCTTCTCTCTGACCAGGTTTAAGCCACTGCACACGTGAGAAATTTATTCTCCAGTAGTTTCCTGCCTTAAGCAGATTATTGAAATTTATTGTAAGAGCCTTTCTTGGAATAGCCATTTCTACCGACCACTGTCTGTCGGTATCTTTATGCTTGTTTAATGTTCCGTCAAGATGAACCGCAAGCTGCAACCCAGGACAGTCCCACTGAATCATGAAATTACCGCCGGATCTGTACGGACGGTCCAGCATAAGGTCGAAAATCACTCCACGGGCATTATTCTCTATTTCAAAATAATGGTGCCCGTCGCCATCCGGATCTATAAACACTTCAAAGTCATTATCATAATAAATGATAGTATCTCTCTGTGATAACTTTGCAATTATATTCTTTTCTTCAAGAACAGCTCCTACATAGAGATAATCATCATCCCACAACATTTTAGCGTAAGTATCGTAAACAGGTTTCGCAAAACCTTCACCACTGATATCGACAAAAGATGTAGTTTTTCCGGCATTCAGCCATGATTCTTCTTTGAGTTTTCCGTCAATCTTAATTTTCCCGGCTGTCCTGTAGCACACATAACCGTCGGGCAATGTCAAAGTGCGTTCATGCTTTGAGAACAAGTTCTGAGCTTCTGCCGCAGAAAACAGAAACACGAAAAACAGGAACAGACCAAATATATTTTTCTTCATTATACTTTAAATCTTTATTTTTAAACCTTTATATTCAAATTTATATTCCTGAAAATATTTTCTGTTAATATTACTGATAGACTATATGTAAATATTACAGATAAGACTATCTGTTGATATTCCAGATTATATTATCAGATAGTTTTCAAATAATATTATCAGTTGCTTGATATAACCTGTCCTGCTCCGCGATAAAGTTTCACAGGTCCGTCAAGAAGAACAGCAACCACAGTAATCTGCTCATCCATAACACGTTCAGGTATATCTATATAAAGATTACCAGGTACTTCGCTCCAATAATTCTTATTATGAATCTTATAAGGCAGCATAGTGCCATTGCCCACTACCCATACACGGTTTACCTTATTCATCAGTCCCTTAATTTCGATAGGTCCGTTCGGTTTATACGGCAAATACAGATAAAGAATATCTCCGCCTTTGCTTAGTGTAGTATATCCCTGGAAATGTTCTGCCGGAATACCTGCTTTTGTTTCATATACAGCTTCCTTATGTTTCTTTATCCATCGGCCAAACTCCTTAAGTATAGCCACCTGCTCTTCCGGAATAGTTCCATCTTCCTTAGGACCTATATCAAGCAGAAGATTTCCACCCATGCTAAGGCAATCAACAAATGTACGAAGCAGGATATGAGGTGTTTTATAATTTTTGTCGGAATGCTGATACCCCCAAGAATCATTCATTGTCATACACAGTTCCCAATACTTGTCGGCAGGACGGACAATAGGTACACCCTGTTCTGGTGTGGCATAATCTCCATATCCCTGTATACGCGAGTTTATTATAACATTAGGATTGGTAGAACGCAAAAGATTCACAATTCCTTTAGAGTCCCATGCTTCGGCACTCTGTTCCCAGTCGCCATCAAACCAGTATAAATCCGGCTTCCATGTTTTGTTTAATTCAGACAATTGTGCAAAATTAAACTGTCTGAACTTTTCCCATCTCTGAGGATCGTTTTTATATCTGACTTCAGTCCTTGTCTTGTTAGGATAATCAGGATGTGACCAGTCGAGCAGTGAGTAGTAAAATCCAAGCTTTAAATCGTGCTTTCTAACTTCTCCAACAAAAGGACTTAGCAAATCACGTCCGGCAGGAGTTTGCTTTACTACACTTAAATCGCCTGCCTTGGTATCCCACAAAGCAACACCATCATGATGCTTTGTTGTAAGTACTGTATATCTTGCACCACTTTCCTTAATCAGGTCAAGCCATTCCTTTGGATTATACTTTGAGGCAGTAAAGCCTTTCATCTGCCCCATATACTCTTCATAAGGAAGATAGTTATTGAAGAAAGACCAACTTTCTGAAACACCGTTTACTGCATAAATACCCCAGTGAATAAACACTCCAAGCTTTGCTTCCGAGAACCATTCCATACGCTTTTCGTATGCATCATCTGTTTCTTTACCGGCTATAACTTCCTGTGCCGAGAGCTGCCCAGCCATAGCAAGCGCAGCAACACTAAAACCCAATAATTTTTTCAACATAGTATTCAAACTGTTTTATAAAATAACAATAGTACTTTTCTGAAGAATAAATAAACTAAAAGGACTAAAAAAATTAAAGAATCAAACAATTTACCGAAGACAGATGTCAGTATTATAAAAATAACAACAAATGTGCTTACAGTTTCAAACTTGTACAAAAATACGACAAAAACATTAAGTTTACAACCCATTATAATATAATAACCTGCAATAATAACTACCTTTGCAGAGAATAACAGCTATTTTGACTGCTGCAAAAGCACCATCTTACGATTATTTACTTATTATTTACCACATAAAAATTATAAATTACCATACAATGAAAGATAACAGCGAAGAAATGTTTCCGATAGTAGACGAAGACGGAAATATAACATCAGCCGCCACCCGCGGAGAATGTCACAACGGCAGCAAACTGCTTCATCCTGTAGTACACCTTCATGTTTTCAACTCTAAGGGTGAGTTATATCTGCAGAAACGTCCGGAGTGGAAAGATATACAACCAGGCAAATGGGACACATCAGTGGGAGGCCATATCGATTTGGGCGAAAGTGTAGAAATGGCCCTAAAAAGAGAAGTACGAGAAGAACTGGGCATAGAAGATTTTACACCTGTTCTTATCACACACTATGTATTCGAATCGGCTGTTGAAAAAGAGCTCGTTTTTGCTCATAAAACTACATACGATGGAGAAATAAAGCCAAGCGAAGAACTCGATGGAGGAAGATTCTGGAGTATTGAAGAAATAAAAGACAATCTCGGGAAAGGTGTATTCACTCCCAACTTTGAGAGTGAATTCCAAAAATTAGGCTTCTAGTTGACATACATCAAGTATTAAGGCATTTCTTCAAATTACATGTTATACAACATATAAATATCACGAATAATCAGTACTTTTGTGTTGTAAAACATGAAAACAACTAAAATTATGAGACTTATCAAGAAATGCCTTATTAAAGGCTTGGAGATTATGGGCAACAACCAATTGCAGATTTGGAACAAATAACAATCAGCATTCGGCCCATCTGTAATAAGAATATCAAAGCAATGAAAATGTAAAAAAAATGAAACCGACCACCGGATACTAAATCAAAATAGTCCGATGATCGGTATTTTTTTTAACTCCACCACTGAGGAGATTTCACTTTAGCATTATTACATCAATGATAAATCATCTTTTTATCAATAACAAAGAAATGATTTACCAATAACACATAGTTGATACATCAACATAATATCAATACTCCACCTTATCTGCCTTATCACGCCAGTCATTGAAAGCCTTAATAGCCTCATCAGGCAAAAGAACTTCCGATTTCAGCTTTCTGTCGGCCGGTTTAAGGTCCAGTTCCTCATATATAAAGGCATCATCAAAACCTATATCTGCGGCATCATGCTTATTGTTTCCATAATACATTCTGTCGAGATGCGCCCAATATATTGCACCCAGGCACATAGGACAAGGTTCGCATGAAGTATAGATTTCACATCCACTCAAATCAAAAGTTCCGAGTTTTTTGGCTGCAGCCCTAATAGCACTGACTTCCGCATGAGCAGTAGGGTCACAATCGGGAGTTACACGGTTTACTCCTGTTGCCACTATCTCCCCGTCGCGTGCTATAACAGCCCCGAAAGGGCCTCCTCCTTCGGCTACATTTCTGATGGAAAGTTCTATTGCCTTTCGCATTAAATCTTCTTTTGTCATAATCAAAATAACTAAAATTCAATATGCAAATATAAAGATTACAAGCTAAAAAACAAGTTTATGAACCTTTTATTTATGTATTATATATAGAGAATATATAGAAAATCCCATAAGTATTCATTTTACGCAAAAAGGGAAAGCAGCGAAAATGACAAAATAAAGAAATCTACGTATTCTAATCTTGGAAAATGAGAAGGATGAAAGCATCACACTCTGTTTATGTTTACCAAAGTTAACCGATAAAATTAACCGATAAAGTTAACCAAGTCCTCTACTCTACCATCCACTCCTCAATAGTTCCCGTTTCAGATGAGAATACAGCACCTATTTTATACAGTTTCCGACTGTCAGACTCATATTCACGGACATACCCCTTATCTTTTATCTGCTGCATAGCCTCATCGGCAGATCCGTCAAGTTTGAACTCGAAGATATATACATAACCAGAAGTTTCCACTATACAGTCCACACGACCGTTACTCTGAACCTTCTCGGTATAGACTGTATAAACACTTATCAGACGAAGTATCAGATAGAACGTATAGTGAAAATATCTTTCTCTCTCACGTTCATTCTCCTTGCGACGCATAGTATATGGAATACTTGCAAGAAAGGAAGACATACCTACACGGAAATCGTCGATCATACCCTCTTCCAACTGATAAACAGCATCTCCAATCCATGAATTTACATTCTGTCTGGTATTGAAATAACTTGAAGCAACAACCGATAAGAAACCTCGTTTTACCTCATCATTAGGATAATCCAATAAAAACTTGTTTCGCCTCAAATCAAACTTTTTTATAGTCAGATATCCACTCTGATATATCATAGGCAATGGCTGCTCAATACTTGCCTTGTAGTCTATAAATTCCTCCGGAGAATAAAACTTACCTGTAATCTCATTCATATTTTCATTTGAATGCGACAACAGGCGTACAAGATATGTAGGAGTTCCACTCTTGAACCAATAATCATAAATTCTGCCAGAATCAAACGCACTCAGCAAGCTGAAAGGATTATAGACATCCGTCATTCTATCGCTAAAATGATAACCATCATACTGTGATTTCAGCATATTTCTCATCTCGTAAAAAGAACATCCGTAAGAATCAGACATTTCCTTGATTGAATCCTTAAAGATAAAATCCAACTCATCTTGAGATATACCGCATAAAGTATCATACTTAGCATGCATACTTATATCTTTAGGCTGGTTAAAACCACTGAATACACTAACCTGAGAGAACTTGGTAACACCTGTAAGGAATACAAACTGAAGAAATTCATCAGCCCCCTTGAATGTGGAATAAAATCCTTTCAGAATATTTCGGTGTTCCTCTTCAAGATCTTTATCATAATCAATTACATCCAATATGGGCTTGTCATATTCATCTATTAGAACCACGGCACGAAGACCGCTTTTCCTATAAGCCACCTCTAATATTTTCTTAAATCTGAAACCTAAGTTTAATTCCTCTTCGCCTTTCTCTATTCCATATAATTTCTCCCAATCTGAAATATAGCTTAAAATAGCACTTCTCAACGCACCTTTATAAGTATATTCTCCACCATTAAAATCTATATGAAACACTGGATATACCTTCCAGTCCTTCTCCAGAGAATCAATCTTCAGTCCCCTGAAAAGTTCCTTCCTGCCAAGGAAATAATTCTTCAGTGTCGACAATAGAAGACTCTTGCCAAAACGGCGTGGACGGCTAAGAAAGTAAATTGAGCCTTCGGTCACTAAGCTGTAAACCATATCAGTCTTATCAACATAAACAAATCCGTCATTTATTATACGGTCAAAGCTCTGTATTCCTATGGGGTATTTCATATTTTGAAAATTAAGATTTTTAAATTAATAATCAAAAGTGAGCAAAGGCAATTAAATGGATGCAATTGTCAACTACAAATGTAGCGAAAGTTGAAAGCAGAGACAAATAAAAAACTTATTTTTTCAAATTTAAACAATGACAAAACAATTTAATCTAATTTGATAAAATGATAAAAAAGAAAGGTGCATCAGAATATACCTCAATATACATTCTGATACACCTAACCTAAATTTTAAATAATCTATATAATACTATCCTTTAAGCGACATTATTACATCATGCCACCCATACCGCCCATTCCCGGAGCAGCCATTGGCATTTCAGGTTTGTCTTCTTTCTTTTCTACAATTACACATTCTGTAGTAAGGAACATACCTGCAATAGAAGCTGCATTTTCAAGAGCAACACGAGTTACCTTGGCTGGATCTACCACACCGGCAGCATGCAAGTGTTCGTAAACATCTGTACGTGCATTGTAACCGAAGTCGCCTTCACCTTCACGAACCTTCTGAACAACCACAGCACCTTCTTTACCTGCGTTTGCTACAATCTGACGAAGAGGTTCTTCGATAGCACGCTTGATGATTTCGATACCTGTTGTTTCGTCTGCATTGTCACCCTTCATGCCTTCAAGAGCATCGATAGCACGGATGTAAGTTACGCCACCACCAGGAACAATACCTTCTTCGATTGCGGCACGAGTAGCACACAAAGCATCGTCTACACGGTCTTTCTTTTCTTTCATTTCAACTTCGCTGGCAGCACCTACATAAAGAACTGCTACGCCACCCGACAATTTGGCAAGACGTTCCTGAAGTTTTTCCTTATCATAATCAGAAGTTGAGTTCTTGATTTCAGCCTTAATCTGGTTGATACGTTCCTGAATAAGTTCTTTCTGTCCGGCACCGTTAACGATAGTAGTGTTTTCCTTAGAAACTGTAATCTTATCGCAAGTACCAAGCATTTCGAGAGTAGCCTGTTCAAGTTTCAATCCCTTTTCTTCGCTGATTACGATACCACCTGTCAACACTGCGATATCTTCGAGCATAGCTTTACGACGGTCACCGAAGCCCGGAGCCTTAACAGCACAGATCTTCAACTGTCCGCGAAGACGGTTTACTACAAGTGTAGTCAATGCCTCACTGTCAACATCTTCTGCGATAACCAACAAAGGACGTCCGCTCTGAACAGCTGGTTCAAGGATAGGCAAGAAATCCTTCAGGTTAGAAATCTTCTTATCGTAAATCAATACGTATGGATGTTCCATTACGCATTCCATCTTCTCTGTATCAGTTACAAAGTAAGCCGACAGATAACCACGGTCGAACTGCATACCTTCTACTACACCAATTGTAGTATCTGTACCCTTAGCTTCTTCAATTGTGATTACACCATCTTTAGAAACCTTGCGCATTGCGTCAGCAATAAGCTTACCGATAACAGGGTCGTTGTTTGCAGAGATAGTAGCAACCTGTTCAATCTTGTCATAATTGTCGCCTACAGTTTCAGCCTGCGACTTGATAGATTCAACAACCTTAGCCACAGCCTTGTCGATACCACGTTTCAAGTCCATTGGGTTGGCACCTGCAGTAACGTTCTTAAGACCTACACCTACGATAGCCTGAGCCAAAACTGTAGCAGTAGTAGTACCGTCACCAGCGTCATCACCAGTCTTTGAAGCTACCGATTTAACAAGTTGTGCGCCAGTATTCTGGAAAGGATCAGCAAGTTCTATTTCCTTGGCAACTGTCACACCGTCTTTTGTAATATGAGGAGCACCGAATTTCTTTTCGATAATTACGTTACGTCCTTTAGGACCAAGTGTTACCTTTACCGCATTAGCAAGTTCGTCAACACCTTTTTTCAACTGATCACGTGCATCTATATTGAATAAAATATCTTTAGCCATAATTTTCAGAATTTTAAAAGATTAAAAATATAAAAACTGATTATTCCAATACTGCAAGAACATCGCTCTGACGCATCATCAGATACTTAACACCTTCATGTTCGATTTCTGTTCCAGAATATTTTCCGTACAAAACTGTATCGTTTACCTTCAATACCATTTCCTCGTCTTTTGTACCGTTACCAACTGCTACAATAGTTCCCTGCAATGGTTTTTCTTTTGCTGTATCAGGAATGATGATACCACCGATAGTTTTCTCTTCTGCTGGAGCAGGGAGTATCAATACTCTGTCTGCTAATGGTTTAATTGTCATAATAGTATATTTTTATTGTTATTTTTCAGTTTATCTAATATTTTGTCTTTAATAAGACACAATTCACAATACGAAAATCGTGCCAAACACGAATTCTGTCATATTGGCATATTATTTATTTATTAAATATATATAACACTGACATATAATCAGTAGTGACACAAAGTTATATCACTGATTTAGTAGCTAAATATTGGTTACGCACACAAACTACTAAAAAATTCAGTAGAATTACTAATACTTTTAGTAGTTTGTAAAATATATTTTTTATATTTGCAAAAACAATAATTTAAAATGTTTTGCAGATATGAAAAAACTGACATTGAAAGAAGAAGAAATAATGGATATCCTATGGAATAACGGTCCAATGTTCATACGTGAAATGCTGGCATTCTATAAAGAACCAAAGCCTCATTATAATACTATAGCTACATTGGTAAAACTGCTTGTTGAAAAAGGGTTTGTCTGTTACAGACCTCTTGGAAACACCTATCAATACGAGGCTAAAATAACCAAAAAGCAATATCATGGTTCTGCATTAAGTGATATTATATCACAGTACTACGACAACTCTTATACCAAAGTGGTTTCACAGTTCATCGAAGATGAGAAAATGGATCTGGAAGAACTTAAAAAACTGATATCCGAAATAGAGAAAAACCGCAAACAATAAAGAGCTATTTAATAAAGCCATTATATGATAACCTTATTATTCTATATATTAAAAAGCAGTTTCTGTCTGTTATTACTTTATGTATTCTACAAACTGCTTTTATCTTCCACTACACATTTCCGGTTCAACCGTTATGTTATAATTACCGGAACTGTGGTATGTATGTTTCTTCCATTTATTTCACTAGAAATAGAAAAAGACATTTCAGCACCGGTTTCTTTCCATGTACTTGAAGAAATGGCTACATCTGTAAATAGTCAGGATTTGGCAGAGATAAAAAATAATGCATCTGTAATCCGGATATCAACTATTTCCAGCCTTATTATCGATATTCTTACGATAATATATCTGGCTGGGACTTTGATTATGTTATTATCATTGGTCACAAGTTATATAAGAGTGATTAATATAATTAAAGGGATGGAATGTATAGAGCGTAACGGAGTGAAATGGCTGCTGACCAGAAAAGATATACGTCCTTTCAGTTTATGGAATCATATTATAATATCTTATGATGATTATTATAAATACTCTCCGATATGTGTTCATGAAACAATACATGTAGCCAACAAGCATTTCTATGATAATCTGTTTCTACAGATAGTGTTATTATTCCATTGGTTCAACCCTTCAGTATGGCTGTTAAAGAAGGAATTGAAGACTATACATGAATACCAGGCAGACCAAGGTGTATTAAACTGTGGCATCGACGCAACTAAATATCAATTATTACTCGTAGAGAAAGCTGTGGGTTCAAGGCTCTACTCAATGGCCCACGGATTCTCTAATAATTCACTTAAAAAACGTATTTCTATGATGTTGAAAAAGAAAAACAGCAAGTGGGCAAGGCTTAGAATTTTGCCGGCAGCCCCTATCGTGGCAGGAGTTCTGTATGTTTTTGCTACTCCTGAAGTAAAGAGTCTGAGTAGTTATGACCAGACTTATGTCAAGGATTCTGTACGGATAGATTATTCGGATAATCTGTTATCGGAACTCAACTCTAATGGTGATAAAATAGTGGTTGATCTCTATGTGAACAAAAGAAATGAGTATTTGATTAACAGGGAAATTTACTTTAAAGAAATAGACGATAAAACAACTACCAGGATTAAGGATATACTGGTCAGAAAATTTACAGAAAAGTATAACAGAGAAAAAGAGGATTGCCTCCCGGTAGTTGTGTGTATCAAGGCCGACAGAAACACCAGAATGGAAGCTATAAATGAAATAAAAAGAAATGTAAGAAGTGCATACGATCTGGCAAATACGGAGCTTAAGAGTGAATATCCGGACGATGTAGTAGATAAATGTATGCAACCAAAGTTGTTTTATACTTATCCCAAAGTAAGTACAGAAAATCCTTCAAAAATAAGTAGTGATGAAGCTGTATTAAACGGATATAAAATAAGATTTTTAATTGAAGCCAGGGAAGTTAAAAGTCTGAGCAATTTTTCTGTTTCTGATTTGAAAGAAGCGATAAGTTCTATTTTGGAATCATACGATATTAAGAAACTGACGGTTTCACTGAAATGTCCTTCCGATGCCTCCGAAGGCACGGTATATGATTTAAAACAAGTGCTGAGAAATGCTTATTTACTGAAAATGAATTTGGAACATTGATATAATATGATAAATGGTATGAATATGAAAACAATGCTATTATCTGTTATATTATTGTTTGCTTCTTGTACTCCTAAGCACAATGAAGTAAGAATTGAAGGGCAGCTTAATGATGTTGATGACGGAATGGTCATACAACTGTTTTCAAATGAAGGCGGTGTAGGAGAATGTCTGATGTGTGATACTATTATTGACGGAAAATTCAAATTCGTATATACTCCTGAAGATGATAAATTAAGAAATGTAATGATAGTGTTACATTCGGATAATTTTCCTTCCATGCCTCTTGATTTATGGGTTAAGAAAGGGTGTGATGTTAGTATCACAGGAAAGGATCGTTATATTTTCACATGGGATGTAAAAAGCAATTTAAACGAGCAGAAATTCCGGCAGAAACTTATTAAATCTTCCTTGAGCGAATGGAAAGAAGTTCAACGTCTCTCCATAGAAAAAAATAAATACTACAGAGCTTATGCTATAGAAAGGAATCAAAGGATGAAGACCATAGCAGACAGTTTGAGTAAAATGAGAGATGATATACAATTTAATATCATATATAAGAGGATTGCAAAAATCATGCTGGAATCCGACATCAATGCAGCCTGGCTGAAGCAATTGGAAGGCCTTGCACGAATGTTGAGTTACGAAAAGGATATCCCCATAAGAACAGAATTACAGCAACTTTATGATATGCTAGACGAAGAGCAGAAAAAATCTGAAATCGGGACCTCTGTTTATATAGCCTTGAATCCACCAACTGTTGCAGTAAAAGGAGACGATGCTCCTGATAGCGATATATATGACATAAAAGGGAATATACACCACATATCCGATTTTAGAGGCAAATTTATATTACTCGACTTCTGGAGTGACGGATGTGCTCCCTGTATAATGGCACAACCTGAGCTGAAGGCTATCAGCGAAGAATATAAGGATAAACTTGAAGTAGTAAGCCTTAACATGCAAGACAAAAAAGCCTGGAAAAAAGTTTCAGAAAAATATCCTATAAGTTGGCATAACTGGAACGATCTGAAAGGCTTTAATGGTTTAGGTGCTTTTTATGGTGTGAGAGGTATTCCACATTTTGTTATGATTTCTCCCGATGGCAAGATTCTGGACAGCTGGTCGGGATACGGTGAAAATCATCTGAAATTAAAGGTAAGAACGATCATCAATGCCAAATACTCAGACTCTGTAATTCAATAAATAACAGTTATTGAAAATACTCAAAAAAGGTGGGCAAGTTCTAATTGAAATTTGCTCACCTTTTTTATACAGATTTAGGCAAGAATGAATTCAAGAGAAGAATTCTTCAGAACATTACACTGATATTCAACAAATTAATCTTATTTAACTATATAATTTAGTTGAGTAACTATATTTTTTAGTTACTTTGTAACAAACAAAGAAAATACAAAGTAAGCCTTATGAAAAAACTGACATCTAAAGAAGAGGAAATTATGGATTTTTTTTGGGAAAAAGGTCCATTATTTGTGAAAGAACTTCTTTCATTTTACGAAGAGCCTAAGCCACATATTAACACTCTGTCGACAATCGTCCGCGGATTGGAAGAAAAAGGCTACATAGGACACAAAGCATATGGAAACTCATTTCAGTATTTTGCTACTGTGAGCCGAGATGATTTCAGTACCAGCACATTGAAAAGTGTAATAAGCAAGTATTTCAACAATTCATACCTGAGTGCTGTATCTTCACTGGTAAAAGAAGAAAATATATCTGTTGATGAGTTGAAAGAGCTTATTAATGAAGTAGAAAACAATAATAAATAAACTTATCAATAAATAAGCTTTACTGATAGTTTACTGATAGCTTACTGATAAGCTTTGCAGATAAGCTTAATAGATAAGCCTAATAGATAAGCTTTTTTAAAATACCCACAACAAATAAGTCTGGAATAAGGAATAATAAACACGTAAAATTATTATAACCTGCCACAGAATAATTGTCTGATAAATAAAACTCTAATTACATGGGAACACTCTTGGTATATATATTGAAGTCGGCAGTTTGTCTTATTGTATTTTATCTGTTCTACAAATTGCTTATGAGTAAGGAAACATTCCACAGATTCAACAGATTTGCATTGCTTGGCATACTTGTAATATGCTCACTGGTACCGCTCATAACTGCCGACATGGTTAAAATCACCTCAGATACGGTAACAAATCCGGATATCTCAATAGACACACTGGCTATATCGGCCGGAATAGCCAAAGAAGAACTGAAAACAGATACTGGCATATCTGCAGACATTGTCATCTGGGCTATAAAGTTATATATAGCAGGAATGGTATTCTTTGTTATCAGAAGTTTATTTATGTTCGGCAAGATTATTTTTCTTACATCCAAAGGAAAGAGATATGATATCAGAAAGTTTGTTGCCGGTGCAAATCCCAATATCAGACTAACTGTAACAGACGACAACACTCCCCCTTTCAGTTGGATGAATCACATTGTCATTTCTGAAACAGACCTGAAGGAAAACGGAACCGAAATTCTCTGTCATGAAATGGCTCATATAAACAATATGCATTCCGTCGACCTTCTGATTGCGGATTTATGCATAATTCTCCAGTGGTTTAATCCTGCCGCATGGCTTACCAAGGCAGAACTGCAGAATGTGCATGAGTTCGAAGCAGATGAAACAGTTATTAAAAGCGGAATAAATGCAAAGCAATATCAATTGTTATTAATAAAAAAAGCTGTCGGCTCAAGGCTCTACTCAATCGCCAACAGCTTTAATCACAGTAAACTTAAAAAGCGTATCACTATGATGATGAAAAAGAGCTCAAATCCATGGGCACGCGTAAAGTATCTTTACGTACTTCCAGTGGCAGCCATAGCCGTTGCCGCTTTTGCCCGTCCCGAAATCTCCAAACTCAGCGATGAGATTTCAAGTGTCAAAGTTAATGATTTTTCGGCAATAAAGGAAAATCATGAACCGAAAAACATTAAAGTTTCTGATAATGCGGAAAATACCGACGAAAAGATTATTGTCAAAGGTACTATTGTAGATGAAAATACCGGAGATCCGGTGTCTGGTGCAAGTATAATAATAAGAGGAACAACCAATGGTACCATATCGGATTCTGACGGAAAATTCTCTTTAGAGGTAGAAGAAAATTCTGTTATACTAATATCATTTATCGGAAAACAGACATACTCTATCATTGCATCAAAACAGGATATAGAGAAAATCAAGAATACTCCTATAAAACTGAAGGATGATGTTAAAAAAACAGATGAGATTGTGGTTGTGAGTTACGCAGATTATAATACTGGAAATGACAGTAAGACAAACAGCAAAGACCAAAAATCCCAGAATTCTTCAAAGAGTAACAATTCCACAGATTCTAAAGGCAATATCACAGATAATAAAGATGACACTTTTACGGTAGTAGAATCTATGCCTGAATTTCCCGGAGGTATAAACGAACTAATGAGATTCATGTCAAAAAACATCAAATATCCAGTGGATGCCCAAAAGGCTAAAATAGAAGGTAGAGTGATTGTTCAGTTTGTAGTAAGAAAGGATGGCTCTACATCCGATTTTAGTGTTATGAGAAGCGTCTCGCCTTCACTCGACGCGGAAGCTATAAGAGTTTTAAGTTTGATGCCTAAATGGAAACCTGGTATGCAAAGAGGAAAAGCCGTTAATGTAAAGTACACTATGCCTATCACATTTAAGCTTAATTCTCCAGTTGCAAATACAGGCTCAGGAGAACAGAACAGTTCAAATAAATCGGATAGCTCAAATACTTCCGATAATGCTGATAAATCATCTACTGACGGCAATATGTAAATTCTGGTTAATACTTAGAGAATAAACAGCAGCAATATTTAATTAGCAGTAATATTTAATTATAATGCGAATCTGGAATCGAAATTATATTCCAGATTCGCTTAATATCATTCATCAGACACTATTAATCAGATAATACTATGCGACATATTATGCGATATCATATACTACATTTTATACTCTCATTATTTTTCCTGAACGTTTTTGCAAACCATTCACAGGCTCAGGATATACAAGATATAAAGGAAATAAAAGACCTAAAGGAGATTAAGGATATAAAAGAGATTAAAGAAATAAGGCAGGCTTTCGATGAATATAATTTTGAAAAAGCGATATCTCTGATCGACAATCTGGACTCTATAGATTCAGAATGCATGAACATAAAAATCCAGTCGTTAAAGGAACTGAACAAGTGGCAGGAAGCTATCAGACTTATGGAGCAGAACATAGTTCGCGACAGTACCAAAATAAAAACATGGGTAGAACTTGCCGAGTGCTATAAAAAAACAGGAAATCTCGATAAGTCTTCGGATGCATACAAAAAGGCTGTTGAACTGGCTCCAGAAAGGATTGTACTAAGAACAAAATATATAAACAGCCTTATTAACAACGAAAAAACCGAAGAGGCACGAAAGGCATGCCACGACTGGCTCAAGAGTGATTCAACCGCCGCTACCGCCTACCGACTGTTAGGACAGACATACGAAAAAGAAAACTACGAAGCTGCTTTGATAGGATATGTATCGGCATATAACCGCGACTCTACCAATGCCGAGAATGTAATTATGCTTGCCAATCAACTGAACAACGGGAAGTATTATGAATCTGTTATAGATATAACTGAAAAATATCGCCTTATAGACAGCCTCAACATAGATGTAAACAGACAGAACGCCAAGGCCTATTGCCTGAGCGGGATGTACAAAGAAGCCATAAACAGATATGAAAGTCTGAAAAAATTAGGCGACAAGACATATCTCACTTTCTTTTATTTAGGATTGTCGTATTATGGCGACAACTGGTTTTACGGCGCTTACGACAATCTTAAGAAAGCTATTGAAATTATGCCTCCGTCTGAAGCCAATACAGACGCTCTGTATTACTTTGCCAAATCGGCCGTAAGAACCTCATGGAAAAAAGAAGGAACCGAAGCCATGGAAAATGTTCTGAAGCTCACTGTGCCATCAGACAGTACAATGGTAAAGATTTATAAAGGACTGGCATACTGCTATAATATGTCATTGAATTTTAAGGAATACATTAATTCACTGAAAAAAGAATATGAATATTCCCGACAGAACTATATATTATATACCATAGGATGCCATTATTATCGTAGAAAAGACATGGATAATGCCCTTAAATATCTTAATATGTACATGAATAATATCCCAGAAAAAGACAGGTATATATATGATGATAAAGGAAATATCGACGAAAGCAGAATAACATACTATCAGGATGCCATGAAAAAAACCAAGAAGATAAAGGAAAACAAATTCTTCGAAGGAGATGAATTTCAATAGAAATCTTATGTTATTCTAAGCCTCAACAAAATATTTTTTGCAAAAAACTGCCTCTGAGTATTGTTTAATCGAGAAATTTAAATACTTTTGCAGTGTACTATTAAACTAATACACCTAAACAGTAAAAGAAAGTATTTAAGGACATAACTTTTAAAGGATATGATTATGGACAATTCTATCATTAAGATTGAAGAGGTCACTTTCGGTTACGGAAGAAAACGACCGGTATTTGAGAATTTCTCTCTCGATTTCAACAAAGGGCAGATTATTGGTCTGTTGGGAAAAAACGGTACAGGAAAATCCACTCTGCTGTATATCATAAGCGGGTTACTGAATACCTCGCACGGAAGAGTCAGCATAAACGGCACTGATGCAAGGAAACGACTTCCATCCACATTGTCGGATATGTATATAGTTCCTGAAGAGTTTTCTATGCCAAATATCCCGATGAAGAATTTTGTTAAGCTGAATTTGCCTTTCTATCCCAAATTCAGCAACAACATTCTTAATGAATGTCTTGCAGATTTCGATCTTGATTATGACATCAACTTAGGTGAACTGTCCATGGGACAGAAGAAGAAGGCATATATATGTTTTGCACTTGCCACAAACACTTCAATCCTGCTTATGGACGAACCTACAAACGGACTTGACATACCGTCAAAGAGTCAGTTCCGTAAGGTTATAACAAAAGGCATGACCGACGATAAGTCTGTTATAATCTCTACTCATCAGGTTAGAGACATAGACAGATTGCTCGACCATGTGGTGATTATTGAAGGAAATGAGGTTCTGTTGAACGAATCGGTTAAGGATATAACCGACAAGTTGTTTTTCGATGAGGTAAGCATAAGCGAACCTACAGACAATATGCTGTTCATACAGCCTTCTGTAAAGGGAAACAGTATTATTGCCGAAAACACATTCGGAGAAGAAAGCACACTTAACCTCGAACTGCTTTTCAATGCTGTGCTTTGCGAAAAGAATAAAATACAGAATATATTCAGAAAAAAATAATACAGAATACTATTATGAATACCAGTATAAACTTCAATTTTCACAGAGTTATTTCTGTTCTCAAAAGAGACCTGATTGAAAACAAAAAGACCAATCTGTACAGACTGTTTGGCTGCTATGCCATGTTGTGCGTATTTTTTATACTTAACTCATCTGCCATGAACATTGATTCAGGATATGATTACGGATATACGGCAGAGTTCTTCTACCAGAGATTTTGCAATAATGTTTTGGGGGTAATTATATTTTTCTGGATTCTGCTGTCGGAATATGCGGCTTCGCTGATTATGGAAAATATGAACACTAAGGAAAAAAGAATATCATACCTTATGCTTCCGGCCACTATGCTTGAGAAGTTTGTAAGCCGGGGCATTTATGTGGTATTCAGTGTGATAGTGGTCTTTGCTATCAGTCTGCCACTGGCCGAGATTACACGTATCATTACTGTTCCGATATTTGATTTGCCGCAGGAATTCAAGAAGTTCTGTCTGTTTGATGTAGCAAAAATGTTTATCGACCAGCATAAAGAGCCTCTGATTGTGGGAGGTATACCATATTCTTATACTCTGTATATGTTTACTTATTTTATGTCATATGTATGGGTACATTCATTTTTTATACTCGGAGGGTCTTTCTTCTATACAAGGGCTTTCATTAAGACATTAGCGATAATGTTCAGTATGGCTATTATAGCCGGACTATTGCTTGCTAATATAATTGATTCCAGTTTCATCAACTTTATTGGAAATATTTCATCAGACCTTTCCAGAACATCGGCCAATACGGTACTATGCATCACAAGCTTAGTATTGGTAGCATTAACAGTGCTAAACTGGTGGCTGGGTTATTATCTGTTCTGTAAGTCTCAGATTACAGACAGAAAATTATTCAGAATATGGTTCAGACGATAATATTTTTAAGAGTTTTATAAATTGACTGTTGGAATGAAGTTTAAAGAATCGAAATCAATTTATTTGCAGATAGCAGACAGAATTATGGACGAGATATTGCAGAACATCTACAAGGAGGAAGAAAGAATACCTTCTGTGAGAGAATATGCAGCGTCGGTTGAGGTTAATGCCAATACTATGATGCGTACTTATGAATATCTGCAGGGCCAGGAAATAATATACAATAAAAGAGGTATTGGATATTTTGTTGAAAAAGATGCCGTGAATAAAATTCTTACATTAAGGAAAGACTCATTCATGAACGAGGAACTTCCTGAAATGTTCCGCACAATGAAGATTTTAGGAATATCGGCTTCCGAAATAACGGTGTTATTCAGACAGTATCTCAAAGAGAATAAGTAACTTTATTATAAAAGACTACTTGATATAACAGACTACTTAAGTATATGGCAATAGCCATACCGCATCCGAATAACCTGTCAGGTACTAATGTTAAGGCTGTTTGCCAATACTTAAGTAATCATAATATATATAACATAATATCCACAATGTTATGTATATTATACATTAAAGTATAAATTTGAAACATATTAATATAAATTATTGTCAGAATGAAAAATACAAGCCTTTATATTATGTTTATTAATCATTAAATGTTTATTAATCATTAAAATCATAGGAAAACAAAAAAATCAATTATGGGAACTAAAGTTTTTAGGGTGGTGCTTTTAATTCTTTTCAGTACAATTATAGGCACATCGTACGCACAGAGGCAACAATCAGGAGTTTATTCCGTGAAAGGTGTTTTGGTTGACTCCCTTCTCAATGAAAGTGAACCTTATGCCACTATCAGAATTTCTACAGTAAAAAACCCCGACAAGCCTGTTAAAATGGCTGTTACCGACGAAAAAGGTAAATTCGAAGAAAAGCTGAATGCAGCAGGCAATTATATAATAAGTTTTACGTCTATCGGTAAAAAAACTGTGGTAAGAAACTTCTCTGTAAATGATTCAAAGAAGCAGGTCGACCTCGGTACTATATTTACCGCCGAAGCCACAGAAGTTCTGAAAGGTGTGGAAGTGGTTGCGCAGAAACCGCTTGTTAAAGCCGAGATAGACAAGATTTCCTACAGCATCGAGGATGATCCCGACTCAAAGACCAACACAACTCTCGAAATGCTGAAGAAGGTTCCTCTTGTTACCGTAGATGGAGAAGACAACATTCAAGTAAACGGTTCGAGCAACTTCAAGGTACATGTAAACGGTAAGCCGAATACTCTTATGAGCAATAATCCGAAAGAAGTACTTAGAAGTCTTCCTGCCAATTCTGTAAAGTCTATTGAAGTAATTACAGAGCCTGGAGCCAAGTATGATGCCGAAGGTATAGGCGGTATTCTTAACATCATTACTACCGATGCCAAGATGCAGGGTTATAATGTTACCTTGGGAGGAAACGCAAGCAACAGAGGTATAGGAGGTTATGCTTACGGAACTGTACAGGTAGGAAAATTCACTGTTACCGGTAACTATTCTTACAACTACAACAGCTCTCCAAGGAGTTATTATGATTCGGGACGTGAGGATTTCACTTCAACAGAAAACAAATATCTTAACACAGACGGGTCAAGTAAAAATACAGGCAACTTCCAGTTTGGTAACATCGAAGGAAGTTATGAAATCGATACACTGAATCTTATTACTTTCTCGGCCAATCTGTTCGACGGTAAATTCAAGAATAAAGGTGAATCGCATACCGAAATGTTGAACGATGCCAGAGAAATGATGTATAAATATAATTCTATTAACAATACTACAAGCAATTTCGGTAGTGTTGGAATTAATTTAGACTATCAGCATTCATTCAAGAAAAAAGGTGAATATCTTACTGTTTCATATAAATTCGACAATTCTCCCGATGGCAGTGAGGCAAATACAGAATATAAGGATATCACAGATGTTCCGTTCAGTTTGAGAAACCAGTACTACGACAATAACGCTCATACCAGCGAACATACCGCACAGATCGACTATGTGAATCCTATAAACGACATGCATTATGTGGATGCCGGTATGAAATATATCCTCAGAGATAATGTCAGCGACAGTAAATATTTCTTGCAGCAGGACAATGGCGAAATGGTTCAGAGTGAAAAACTTTCGAGCAAGTTCGACCAGGGACAGAATATCTTGGCTGCTTACGCCGACTATCAGTTGAAATGGAAGAAGTTCGGATTCAAGGCCGGAGTGAGATATGAACATACTTTTATGGATGTCAAGTATGATTTGCAGCCGGAAAGGAATTTCGATGCCGGATTTGATGATGTTGTACCATCGGCCAATTTATCTTATATGATAGGTAATACATCGTCTATCAGAGCCAACTATAACATGCGTATCAACCGTCCGGGTATATGGTATCTTAATCCTTTCAGAGACGAAAGTAATCCTACATCTGTGAGCTATGGTAACCCTGACCTTGATACTGAAAAGGCTCATGTTATAGGTCTCACCTACAGCTCGTTCTCTGCCAAGTTCAGTATGAATCTCGGATTGAACTATACATTCAAGAATAATGGTATAGAACGCTATTCGTTTATGAATAATGGTATATTGGAAAGTACATACAAGAATGCCGGAAAGCAGCAGAATACACGTCTGTCTATGTGGGTAAACTGGAACCCGGGCAACAAGACACGTATTTCTATTAATGCTGCCGGTTCTTATGCCGACTTCAAGAGTACCGAACTTGATACAAGAAACAGCGGATTTTACGGCAACTTATATGGTAATATACAGCAGACTCTCCCACTCGACTTAAGACTTAGTTTTTATGGTGGTGGCAGTACTCCATATATTTCACTGCAGGGTAAAGGTTCATCATATTATTTCTATGGATTGAATCTCAGCCGCTCGTTCCTTAAGGAAAAACGTCTGAATATTTCTATTTATGCAAGCAACTTCTTCAACAAGTACCAGACCTACGGAAGTGAAACACTTACAGATACTTTCCGCTCATGGAGCAATAACAAGAATTATTCACTGAGTTATGGTATGAGCATAAGCTGGCGATTCGGTGAACTTAAGGCTCAGGTAAAGAAGACTACAAGAAGTATCAATAATGATGATATGAAGTCGGGAGGCGGAAACAGTTCCAGCGGATCTGCCGGAGGTTCACAGGGAGGTATGTAATAGCATAACGGCCCCAAATATCATTTAAATATCATCTCAATAAGTCCGTCTGAGAAATGCCTTTTTTCAGACGGACTTATTTTCAGAAAGACTCGTTCTAGTCTGAACTTATTTATTTTTTTTGACAGTAAACTTTCTTACAACATAAAGATGTACACAGTGTTAGGAATTATAGCAGGATGCTTATCGGGTATACTCATAGGGTATCTTGTTTTCTCAAGAAAATCAGGAATACTGCAAACTCAGATAAATTTGCAGCAAGAGCATTATACACAACTTATAAAGGCAGAACAGAATAAATACACACAGCTACAGGAAGCATACTCTAAAGAAAAGATTACTATCCAGTCGAAACTGGATGAGTGTATAAGGATAAACAATGAACTTACGGCACGCAACTCGCAGCTTGTGACAGAAAGGAAAAATCTTATCGAAAAACTCGATAACCAGAAAAATGAGGTTGCCGAGCTTCGCAGGCAGTTCAATATTGAGTTCGAAAATATAGCCAACAAGATTTTCCAGCAGAAAACAGAATCATTCAACAAACTGAGTACGGAAAGTCTGAACCATCTGCTTAAACCTTTTGGCGATAACCTTAACGAACTGAAGCATCAGGTGGCAGAAGTATATGAAAAGGAGTCGAAACAGAGGTTCTCTCTTGAAGACAGAATAAAGGAGCTGGTACAACTCAACAAACAGATTAGTGACGATGCAAATAATCTTACCAAAGCCCTGAAGGGTGACAACAAGATGCAAGGCAACTGGGGAGAAATGATTCTTGAAACTATTCTTGAAAACTCCGGATTGAGAGAAGGTGAAGAATATTTCCGACAAGAGTTTCTGAAGGATGAAAACGGTGATTGCATAAAGAATGAACAGGGACAAAGACTTCAGCCGGATGTTCTGGTGGTTTATCCCGACAACAGACAAGTTATAATAGACTCCAAGGTTTCTCTTACGGCATACGCTTCGTATATCGGTACTGAAGACAAGACCGAGAAGGAAGGTTTCCTGAAAGAACACTTGAAATCTGTTAAGGCTCATATAGATGAACTTAGCAGAAAGGATTATTCAAAATATAATGTCTCTTCTCTGGATTTTGTTATGATGTTTATTCCTAATGAACCGGCCTATGTGCTTGCCCTGCAAGCAGATTCCAACTTATGGAATTATGCTTATCAGAAGAAGGTTGTTCTTATGAGTCCCACAAATCTGATTGCCGCTTTGCGTCTGGCTCTCGATTTATGGAAGAGGGAGTATCAGGAAAAGAATATACAGGAAATAGTGAAACGCGGTACTGCCTTATATGAAAAGCTTGCCGGATTTGCCGATACTTTTGAGAAAATAGGAGAAACTTTGAACGGCGCTACTAATGCATATAATACGGCCCGCTCACAACTGTCGGAAGGTAAGGGTAACGTTATCCGTCAGGCAGAGATGCTGAAGGAACTTGGTATCACACCTAAGAAAAATATTCCCGGAAGGCTACTGGATAATTGAAAATAAATTCAGACTGTTATGATGGTTAAAAGGCTTGGTTATCGAATTTCGAGCTTCCTATTAATATGATAATGGCGTACGACTTAAGTGGAACGAGTGTACGACTGTAATGAGACGGGCGTACGACTTAAGTGGGACGGGTGTACGACTTATATCGAACGGTATAAATTTGTGATATATTGAAATCTGTTGAGGTATACTATGATATGTAAGATGAGGTATACAGAATTTAGCAGACAGGTTAAAGTTGTAAATATAATACACTACATACTAACACTACATACTAATTCACAAAAAGACAAGAGGCAATCTGAACGTCAAATTGCCTCTTGTCTTTTTTTTATAATATGTATTTATATAAATATGTCCAATAAGCTAATAAGCTTATAGCATCAACTACACACTTTCTGATGAATTATCAGCCAAAACCTTCATCTGGCATTGCTTGCAGTCGAATTCCAGACGGAAACGGCGACCGTCAGAACTTACCAGATAATATGGTTCGCGGAATGGTGAGCGTGTCTTATGATGAACCGGACACCAACCCATACTGTATCTTATACAATGTTTGCAGAACATCAGTACCGCATCAGACGGGGCCTCCTTCTCGAATGCAGGCATAATTTTTCTGACACCATGATTCTTATAGAACGCTGCCGCAGAAGTATTCATTACATTGCCAAGATATGTAAGTGTGCCAACCGGGAACTTGTGGTTTGTTTCCTTCATCTTGAATATCTCTCTGTGATAATTGATTCTTCTCGCTTCGAGAAGTTTCTCAACTCCCCTTCGGCGCAAGTCTGAAAGTTCGGAAGACGGAATAAACCAGTTGTCGGTAAAATCAATCTCAACAGCTGAAGCCGCAAAAGGAGTATTTCCCAATTTGCCCAACTGTGTCTTCAGATTCTCTGTCTGTGGTGTCCTTGCCAACTCTTTTTCCCTTTCAAGAGTGAGACTTACACTATTGTCGTCTTCATCTGTAAGAGTGAGCGTAAAACCGAAATTATTTTCGGCCAGCACGATTGATACATCAATCTTCCTGTCGGCCGACTTCTTTTGCATTAATTTCTCAAACTCCTGGTCGAAATTGCGGTAAAGAATAGTCTTTGGCTTAACCCTCGGCATCTCCTGTGGAAAAAGTTTGTTGTTTTCCACACGGTTCACTCTAAAGCCATGCAGGCGTCCACTGTCGTCGAGATAACACAAGCCATCGCCATTACTGAATGGTTTTACACCTGCTACAGTAAGATAATTTCCACGGATTTCCTTCACGGTTCCCATCTCTTCACCAAGCGATTTTGGGGTATTAAACGAGAATATTCCAGGATTTCTCCCTCTAAGGAAATAATCGGTGAATCCACGGCTGAAACTTTTGTCGAGCTGCGGCTGGAAAGTAGTTGTAACAGTTCCCGAAGAAGCCCTTACATACTCATGGCGTCTTTTAATTATGGCATCCAGTTTCTGACGATAATATGCCGTAACATTCTTTACGTATGAAACATCTTTCAGACGTCCCTCTATCTTGAGAGAAGAAGCACCGGCATCAAGCAACGCCTCAAGATTATGACTCTGGTTCATATCCTTAAGAGAAAGCATGTGCTTGTTCTTTTCAATGGTTCTTCCGTTTGAGTCAACCAGGTCGAAAGCAAGTCGGCAGAACTGTGCGCATTCTCCGCGATTGGCACTACGTCCGTAACATGCCTGACTTACATAACACTGTCCGCTATAACTTACACACAATGCTCCATGCACAAATACTTCAAGTGGCGTATCCGGACAAGCAGCATGAATCTTACTGATTTCTTCGAGAGACAGTTCACGGGCCAGAACTACCTGACGGAATCCGGCCTCAGCAAGGAATTTAACCTTCTCCGGGGTTCTGTTATCCATCTGAGTACTTGCATGCAGAGGTATAGGAGGAAGATTCAGACGAGTGATACCCATATCCTGAACAATAAGGGCATCCACCCCGGCACGATAGAGGTCCCATATCATTTTTTCTGTTTCCGGAAGTTCTTCATCATGAAGAATGGTATTTACGGTAACATATATTCTTACATTATATATATGGGCATATTTTACCAGAGCCTCGATATCTTCGAGGGAATTTCCGGCCGCTGCACGTGCTCCGAATCGCGGTGCTCCAATGTATACAGCATCGGCACCATGGTTTACAGCCTCAATACCGCATTCCAGATTCTTGGCCGGAGCCAACAGTTCAATAGGGCGTTGTTTAATCATTTGGAAAAAGGGAATATAAACTTAAGTTACTAATCAACTTACTAACCGACTTACTTTATCTGGTTAATATCGTATGGAGTTTCCTGATATACATAATAGTTCAACCAGTTGGAGAAAAGAAGATTTGCTGTACTTCTCCATCTTACCAGAGGACCGTTGTCGGGATTATCGTTCTTGTAATAATTCTTCGGCATATCTATAGGAAGTCCCTTTCCAAGGTCTCTGCGATACTCTCCATCGAGTGTGTATGGCGAATACTCTGAATGTCCGGTTACATAAAATTCACGTCCTCCGCGTGCCATTACAATATGCACTCCTGAATCCTGCGACTCGGAAATTATATCAAGTTCTTTGCATTTTTCTATATCCTCACGACGTATCTCAGTATGACGGCTATGAGGAACGAAAAACTCATCATCAAATCCTCTGAAAATAGGAAGCTGACTGAATCCATCGCATATATGATGCTCGAATATTCCGAACATCTTCTTGTCGAGCGGATATTTTGGAATACCGTAATGATGATAAAGCCCTGCCTGTGCAGCCCAACAGATGTAGAAGGTAGACGTAACGTGTGTGCGGGTCCAGTTGAATATTTCCTGTATTTCACTCCAATAGTTTACTTCCTCAAACTCAAGATGTTCTACAGGAGCTCCGGTTATAATCATACCATCAAACTTTTCATCCTTCATAAGTTCGAAATCACGGTAAAAAGCCTTCATGTGTTCTATAGGAGTGTTCTTTGATGTATGACTCTTAATCTTCATGAAGCTTACCTCTATCTGCAAAGGTGAATTGGAAAGCAGACGGATAAGGTCTGTTTCAGTAGTAATTTTTATAGGCATAAGATTGAGAATGACAATCTTAAGCGGTCGTATGTCCTGAGAACTTGCTCTTGAATTATCTATAACGAAGATATTCTCTTCTTTCAGCAAGTCAATAGCGGGAAGTCTGTCTGGTAAATTTAACGGCATGCTTTATATTTTATTTAGATATTAACAGTTTGATATTTATGGGGGATATTACATTAACCACATTAATTAACGATGCAAAAATACCAAATTTATGTCAAAAAAAAAACATTCCGAAAAGAACACTGCTGTTCTATCCGGAATGTTTTAATCTTTTTAATATTGACAATGATTCAATTTATCCTGACCAATATATCTGAAATCTGGTATTCCTACTCCACTTTCATAGAGTCTTCTGAATCTTCAGATGTACGGCTTCTGTCATCCGGTCCTGTAGGATGAATAACCTCATTCAGATAAATCTCGAATTTGAGAGCTGAATAGCCTGGTATAACACTTCCACTACCTTCTGCACCATAAGCCATCTGATATGGAATATATACCTCGGCAAATGTTCCCTGTTTCATATAAAGCAATGCAGTTGTAAAGCCTGTTTTAAATCCACTGGCAACACTTTTAATATAATTATCATTCACTTCAGGATCAAAAGTGCCATAATAATTTCCGTCAAAACGTGATCCGTTAATCAGGAATCCCTGATATGCTATAGAAACTGTATCAGTATAAAGAGGAATTATACCATCTCCTTCCTTAATTACCTTAACATAAACAGAGTCGTATTCATAGAACTCGTTTCTATCAATCAAGTCACCCTCAGAGCTCGACAAATCCAATTTATAATTCTTATAGATTTCCCATTTCTCGCCTTCGGGAGCATTACGGGCTACACGCGCTATTGAATCAATGTAATGCTCATTACGTTCCTGCCAGTTTGCATAAGGATCTGCAACTTCGGTATCTTCGGCACACGAGGTAAATCCCGCAGAAAGAGCAAAAAAGAAAATAACGAGCCAGATAAAATTCTTGTTCATGCGCATAAATTATTGTAATGTTTTCAATAAGCTTGTTATACTTACTTTATCAGCAATTATATTGTTAAGGTCTGAAATAGCCACACGTTCCTGCTGCATAGTATCACGGTTACGCAATGTCACGCAGTTGTCTTCAAGAGTCTGATGGTCGATTGTAATACAGTATGGTGTACCTATCGCATCCTGACGGCGGTAACGCTTACCGATACTGTCTTTTTCATCATACTGGCAGTTGAAGTGGAACTTAAGATCATTCATTATTTCACGAGCCTTTTCAGGAAGACCATCTTTCTTTACAAGAGGCATAATAGCAAGTTTCACAGGAGCCAATGCTGCAGGCAATTTCAATACCACACGTGATTCTCCGTTTTCGAGCTGTTCTTCACAATAAGAAGCACTCATGATACTCAAGAACATACGGTCAACACCAATAGATGTTTCGATAACATACGGAGTATAGCTTTCATTGATTTCAGGATCGAAATACTTGATGCTCTTTCCTGAATATTTTTCATGCTGGCTCAAGTCGAAATTAGTACGGCTGTGAATACCTTCAACTTCCTTGAATCCGAAAGGCATCAGGAATTCGATATCTGTAGCGGCATTTGCATAGTGAGCAAGTTTTTCATGATCATGATAACGATAGTGGTCATCACCGAATCCAAGAGCCTTATGCCATTTCAAACGGGTTTCCTTCCACTTGCTGAACCATTCAAGTTCTGTTCCTGGTTTTACGAAGAACTGCATTTCCATCTGTTCGAACTCACGCATACGGAAAATGAACTGACGGGCAACGATTTCGTTACGGAAAGCCTTACCGATCTGTGCTATACCGAAAGGAATTTTCATACGTCCTGTCTTCTGCACATTAAGGTAGTTTACGAATATACCCTGAGCTGTTTCCGGACGAAGATAAACCTTCATAGAACCATCGGCTGTAGAACCCATTTCTGTAGAGAACATAAGGTTGAACTGACGAACTTCTGTCCAGTTCTTTGTTCCAGAAATAGGACAAACAATTTCTTCATCAATGATAATCTGACGAAGTTCGTTCAAGTCGCCTGCATTCATAGCCTTTGCATAACGTTCATGCAAAGCGTCAAGTTTAGCCTGGTGCTCAAGAACACGTCCGTTAGTACTGCGGAACTGAGCTTCATCGAAAGCATCACCAAACTTCTTTGCTGCCTTAGCTACTTCCTTATTGATTTTTTCTTCGTATTTTGCAATCTGATCTTCAATAAGAACATCGGCGCGGTAGCGTTTCTTTGAATCCTTGTTGTCAATCAACGGATCATTGAAAGCATCAACATGTCCCGAAGCCTTCCATATAGTTGGGTGCATAAAGATTGCAGAGTCAATACCTACAATGTTTTCGTGCAAAAGCACCATACTCTGCCACCAATACTGTTTGATATTGTTTTTCAGTTCCACACCCATCTGTCCATAGTCGTATACAGCGCCAAGTCCATCATATATTTCGCTTGACGGGAATACAAAACCATACTCTTTACAATGTGAAACCAGTTTCTTGAAAACGTCTTCTTGTGCCATTTTTCTAATAAATTTATGTTTTTTCTTATTGTTTTCTATAACGTTATACTCTAAACAGAGAGTATCGTTTTTTATATTGTAGGCCACAAAGATACGCATTTATAAACAAAAATAAACGATACCAGTCTTAATTTATCTTATGAATATCGACGAAGTGGGTAATAAATTGACCTGAAAACAAAAAAATTATCTATTTTTGCGAAGAAATTATCATTGGGACATATTATCGGATATAATATTGAACATTTATTTAGCTATAAACAGGCTAAATTATATCTGTTGCAATTTTTCACCACATCTCCCGTTGGACCGTGTTACCCCCAGAGCATGTCCTGTAATTTCTCTATCAAGGAAAGAATAAAGAGTTATTTATCATGAACTATAATAAGAAAACTGCACAAGACAAGCATGTTATGATGACCACTGCGCCTATACCAAGACTTATAGGTTCTCTGGCTGTTCCTACCATAATAAGTATGTTAGTTACTTCATTCTATGTTATGGCAGATACTTATTTCGTAGGCAAAATCAATACTCAGTCGACAGCTGCCGTGGGTATATCTTTTTCCATTATGGCCATTATACAGGCTTTCGGTTTTTTTTTCGGACATGGTTCCGGAAATTATATATCAAGAAGACTTGGCGCAAAGGATTATGAGAATGCTGAGAAAATGGCATCTACAGGATTCTTCTATGCTTTTTTCTCTGGTATACTGATTGCCGTTATCGGAAATATATTCCTTACTCCTATTTGTGTGACATTAGGTTCAACCGAAACTATTCTGCCTTATGCCGAAAAATATCTTGGAATAATTTTGTTAGGCGCTCCTTTTATGGCTTCTTCTCTTGTTCTTAACAATCAGATGAGGTTTCAGGGGAATGCAGTGTATGCCATGATAGGCATTATAGTGGGGGCCGCACTTAACATAGCACTCGACCCGATACTTATTTTTATACTCGATATGGGAGTTGCAGGTGCGGCATGGTCAACAGTTATAAGTCAGATATGCAGTTTTATGGTACTTATGTATATGGACAGCAAAGGTACCAACATAAAAATAAGCTTCAAGAACTTTACTCCTACATTCGGTTTCCTTAAGGAAATTACTTTCGGAGGCATTCCGTCGCTCAGCCGCCAGGGACTGGCAAGTATCTCTACCATAATGCTGAATGTAGCCGCAGGCTCATATGGTGACGCAGCCATTGCCGGAATGTCTATAGTAACAAGAATATGCATGTTCATAAACTCGTTTGTGATAGGATTCGGACAGGGATTCCAGCCGGTATGCGGTTTCAATTATGGCGCGGGACTTTATACAAGAGTAAGAGAAGGATTCTGGTTCTGTGTAAAAACCGGAGTAGTTTTTCTTGCTATATGTTCTATTATAGGATATATATTTGCACCGGAAGTGGTTTCATGGTTCCGTAAAGATGACCCGCTGGTTATAGAAATAGGCGCGAGAGCTCTTCGCTGGCAACTTATTACATTACCTTTAGGTTCCTGGGTTATATTATGCAATATGCTTCTGCAAACCATCAGAATACCCGGAAGAGCTCTCGTACTGTCTTCGGCACGTCAGGGCCTGTTTTTTATTCCTCTCATTCTCTTATTACCTCATTTCCTGGGTTTGCAGGGAGTGGAAATGTGTCAGGCTACTGCCGATTTCTGTTCTTTCATTCTGGCTATACCTCTCACTGTTCCTGTATTAAAAAGAATGAGGAAAGATTTGGAAAGATAATATAGATAACAGATTGATAAAGTAATTTTCAGTAAGATTATCAATATCCGCCTCCAAGCGAATGGTACAGATTTATAACGCCTTGTATCTCGTCAAATCTGTCGGATGCTACATTGAGTTCGGCTTCCAGCAATGACTGTCGTGCTGTAAGTACTTCAAGATAATTCTGTGAGCTGTGCTTCATAAGCAGTTCCGCACTTTTCAAAGCCGACTTTAGTGATACTACCTGTTGCTCATTCAGTTTTATACGACTCCTTGCCGACTGCCATTGCACTAATGCATCATTTACTAAATATCTACTGAAACAAATTTATCCGCCGATTCTGTGGTATATTTTACTATTCCGCTGGTCCCAATCTTTCGTGATAGTCATATTAAGAGTAAATGATTATTAAAATCGTATAAAAAGAAAACGGATGATTCCGTAATCAATTTCTTGAGTACTGAATCATCCGTTCTGTGCGCTTGATAGGACTCGAACCTACACGCCTCACGGCACCAGATCCTAAGTCTGGCGCGGCTACCAATTACGCCACAAGCGCAAGGGCTATCGTTACTTTTT